>NZ_JAAXKZ010000042.1 GCF_012911875.1 Pseudonocardia bannensis
TGCCCACCTCCCGGGCCACCCGCGTCACCTCGTCGGCGAAGCTGGAGAGCTGGTCCACCATCGTGTTGACCGTGCTCTTGAGCTCCAGGATCTCCCCGCGGGCATCCACGGTGATCTTCTGCGACAGGTCGCCGTTCGCGACCGCCGTGGTCACCTGCGCGATGTTGCGCACCTGCCCGGTCAGGTTGGAGGCGAGCTGGTTGACGCTCTCGGTCAGGTCGCGCCAGGTGCCACTCACGTTCGGCACCGCGGCCTGCCCGCCCAGCTTGCCCTCGGTGCCCACCTCGCGGGCCACCCGCGTCACCTCGTCGGCGAAGCTGGAGAGCTGGTCCACCATCGTGTTGACCGTGCTCTTGAGCTCCAGGATCTCCCCGCGGGCGTCCACGGTGATCTTCTGCGACAGATCACCACGGGCCACCGCCGTCGAGACCTGGGCGATGCCGCGGACCTGATCGGTCAGATTGGCGGCCATCAGGTTCACGGCATCGGTGAGGTCCTTCCAGGTGCCGGCCACGTTCGGCACCTCGGCCTGACCGCCCAGGCGGCCCTCGGTGCCCACCTCACGGGCCACCCGGGTGACCTCGTCGGCGAACAGCCGCAGGGTGTCGGTCAGCGAGTTGATCGTGTCGGCCAGCTCGGCCACCTCGCCGCGGGCGCTCACGGTGATCCGCCGGGACAGGTCTCCCTGGGCGATCGCGGTGGCCGCCGAGGAGATCGACCGCACCTGGTTGGTCAGGTTGCTGGCCATCGTGTTCACCGAGTCGGTGAGCGCCCGCCAGGTCCCCGACACCCCGCGCACGTCGGCCTGCCCGCCCAGCGCGCCCTCGGTGCCCACCTCGCGGGCCACCCGCGTCACCTCGTCGGCGAAGCTCGAGAGCTGGTCCACCATCGTGTTCACGGTGCGGCCGATGCGCAGGAACTCGCCGCGCAGCGGCCGGCCCTCGATCTCCAGCGCCATGTGCTGGGAGAGGTCACCGTCGGCCACCGCCACGATGACCCGGGCGATCTCGGCGGTCGGACGGGCCAGGTCGTCGATCAAGGCGTTGACGGCGTGGGCGGTGTCCGCCCACGCGCCGTCGTAGGACTCCTCGTCCAGACGCTCGAGCATGCGGCCGTCACGCCCGACCACCCGGCTGATCCGCAGCAGCTCGCGGTTGCGTCGCTCCTGCAACCCGACCAGCTCGTTGAACTCGTCGACGACCTCGCCCATCCGGCCGCCACGCCGGCGCAGCCGCTTGTCGAACCGCCCACGCCGCACCTCACGCAAGGCCTCGGCCAGCTCGTCGAGGAATGCGTCGGCGTCGGAGTCCTTCCCACCGTCGTGGTAAGGCAGCTCCACGATCGGCGGCCCGCCGCTCTGGGTACCGGTCACATCGACCACCGTCCTCACCGCTCACCGAGGGCCCGAACCGGAGGACGAACGGTGTGGCGACCACCGGTACGCGCACCGTCGAGCAGTCGACCATACGTCGTCGGGTGTCAGGTCCGCCATCACTCGCGTTTCCGGCAGACTATCCCGGTGCCCGATCAGCTGGAGCGTCGGATGCGGCTGCCACCCGACGCAGGATCACCCGCGCGCGCCCGCCGCATGTTGCGGGACGCGCTGCGCGACGCCGGTCTCGAGGAGGTCGGTGACGGGGAGCTGACCGAGATCGTCCTCCTGCTGGCCGGCGAGCTCTGCGACAACGCCGTGCTGCACGCGGGCACGGCGTTCGAGGTCGACATCTCGGTCGCCGACGGCGAGGTCGTCGTCGGGGTGACCGACTGGGGCCCGAGCGCCCTGGAGGTGCACCTCGCGAGCCCGCGGCGCGGTTACGGCAGGGACGCCGGCCATGGCCGCGGACTGCTGCTGGTGCAGCGCCTGGCCGGCTCGTGGGGTACCCGGCACGACCCCGGCGGGCGGCACCGGACGTGGTTCTCCCTGGAGCTCGATGCCGGCGCACCGCACCCGGCGGCACCGCCCGCGGTCGCGGCAGCCGCCCCAGGCCCGTGGCCGGAGGCGGACCGGATCCGGTGGTTGCTGCACATCGGCACCGGGCTCGCGCACCATCTCGACGGGCCGGCCCTCATCACGGAGCTGGTGCGCCGGTTGCACGAGCTCACCGGCGCCCCCGCCGTGACCGTGGAGATCGACCGGGCGGACGGCGGCGGCTGGACCGAGCTGGCCTGCGCCGGCACCGAACCGGACTCGGCGCCCGGCCCGGCGACGGAGATCCGGCTGCCGCTCCCGGCTCCGCTGCGAGGACGGTTGCGGATATACCCCGGCTCCGCGTCGGGGCGGGCGGACGAGCTGGCCGGGCTCACCGCGCAGCGCGTCGCGCTGATCGTCGAGTCGGACTGGCTGCGAGGGTCGGACCAGCGCCGACGCGCGTTGCTGGCCTACCTGGCCGACGCCAGTGAGCTGTTCGGCCAGTCCCTGGACGTCGACATGACCGTCGCGGTCGTGCCCCAGGTCGTCGTCCCCCGCCTGGGACAGTGGTGCGCGGTGCACCTCGTCGGCGCGGGCGACCTGCGGCTGGCTGCCCTGACCCACGCGGTCGAGGACGAGGTCGCGGAACTGCGCACGGCGCTGGACCCCACGTCGGCGAACGCCGCCGCGGGAATGACCCCCGACCTGCGCTCGCGGCTGCGCCAACTGCTGCGGGACGGGATGAACCCCGCGTGGCTCACCACACCCACCGAAGGGGTGGCGGTACCGCTGACGACCCGTGGCCACCCGCTGGGTGTGCTCACCGTGGGCCGCCCACCCGGCCGGCCGCACAGTCCCGAGGACATCGCGCTGATCAGCGACATCGCCCGCCGGGCCGCGCTGGCGATCGACAACGCCCAGAACGCCGCCCTGCACGTCGCAACGTCCCAGACGCTGCAGCGGGCGCTGCTGCCCCGGGCACTGCCGGTGGCGGCCGGCGTGGACTTCGCGGCCGCCTACGTTCCGGAGAGCACCGGCACCGAGGTCGGGGGCGACTTCTACGACGTGCTGCCCCTCGGGCCGGGGCGCTGGTTGGCCTCCATCGGGGACGTCTGCGGCAAGGGCGCCAGGGCCGCCGCGCGCACCGGCCTGGTGCGCGACGTGCTCCGGGTGCTGGTCAAGGACGGGCGTTCGCTGACCGAGGCGGTCGAGCTGCTCAACGACGTGATGATGGAGGCCGACGACCCCACCCAGTTCTGCACGCTCGCAGCGGCCCGGATCACCACCGCCGGAACCGCGACCCGGCCCGAGCTGGCCGTGGACCTGGTCCTGGCCGGTCACGATCAGCCGGTACTGGTGCGGGCCGACGGGACGGCGGAGCTCGTCGGCACGCACGGCATGGCCGCGGGGCTGTTCGACCGGGTGCAGGTCGTGTGCACCACCCACGTGCTGGGACCCGGCGACATCCTGCTGGCCTACACCGACGGTGCCACCGAGCGACGGCGCAAGCGGGAGCTCTTCGGCCCGGAACGGCTGCTCCTCGCCGCGACCGAGGCGGACCGGCGTTCGGCCGCGAACCTGGTGGCCGACGTGCGCGCCGTCGTCGAGGGATTCTCCGACGAGCCGATGCGTGACGACATGGCGCTGCTCGCCATCCGCGCCGTCCCCTGAGGGGACCGATGACACTCACCCCCAGCACGGCCGGCCCGTCGCGCTGGTCACCGGGGTCAGCCGCGGCCTGGGCTTGCTCGCCGCGGCGCTGACCCAGCGCGTACCGCGTCACGATGCGCTACACCGGGCACGGATGTGACCGCCGCCATATCAATTCCTGCTATCCTCACTGCAGAAATTCTGCAATTCGAGGCGAAGACCACCGACACCGCTTGCTGCAGGAGATGTCGGGGCGGCATCACATGCGGCACGGCGCGACAAGGAGGAGTCATGAGCCAGGCCGATGTGCGTGTCCGGACCGTCGCCGTCGAGACGCCATGGTCCGGCCCGCCGTCAGCCCGCGACCCCCGGGCCGCGGAACGACTCGGGGCGGAGGCCTGTCTGGAAGCCTCGCACCTACTGCGCCGCCACGCCCGCCGGCAGGTGCATGCGTCCGAGCCCGACCAGCAGGTCACCTATGCGACGTGTCATCTGCTCGAGGCCGTCAGCCTGGCCCTCACCGACGACAGCGAGAGCGTTCCGGAACCCATCCACCGCGCCGCGCTGCGCCTGGCCCGCCTCATCGCGGCGCTGCCACCACGGGGCCGGTGACCGCGACGGCCGGAGGGCGCCGGAACAGCAGCGACCGCCGGTACTGTGTCCGGCGCCGCCGCCCGGGCCGGGGGCCGGACCCCGGGCGGCAGCGGCGGAGGATCGGCCGCGTCACCGGGCCCGTCGCAGCTCCTTCTTCGCTCCCTCTTGACCGCCTTCAGCAGGTGCTTCGCGCCCCACTTGGCCCGCTCGGCGGCCCGTCCCTCCTCCATCTGAGACTTTGCCCGCCGTGGCTGTGTCATGTCGTCACCTCACGACGAACGCGCTCGCCCCCCGTCCGACGGATGCTCCGCCGCGGCCGGCACGGGCGCCAGGGCGAGCGGCCGCAGGACCGGGGCCGGCTGCCCGGAGGGCGGTGTGCCGGATGCCCCCGGCCGTCGCCCACGGCGGACCACGCCACGGTGTGCCCCGATCGCCTGGGGCAAGGCGATCGCCGGCCGGGGGTGACGGCCGGCGGAACCGGGAGCCCGGCACCGGTCCCGGCGCGATCGGTCAGCCCGTCGCGCGGCCCGTCAGCTTGTCGCGCAACCGGTCCACCAGCCCGACCCCCGGGCCGACCAGCTTGTGGAAGACCTCGCTGCGCGGGGCGTTCGGGTGCGGGCGGGTCGGAGCGATCTTCTTGGCCGCCTCCACCTTGTCCCTCAGGTCCACCAGCGTGTCCCGCGGCACGCGAGCGCGTAGCTGCGGGAACTGATCGGTCTCCTCCGACTGCACGTGGTGGCGCAGCTTGGTGTCGAGCTCACCCACCAGTTCCATGAAGCGCGGCTCGGTCGCGTCGACACCCTCGAGGTCGCGCATCGTCCGTTCGAGTCCCTGGTGTTCCTCGATGTCGTGCTGGACGGCCTCCTCCCCGTTGGGCAGGTGCTCCCGCATCGCCGGGTACACGTACATCTCCTCGGCGACCGAATGCCGCACGAGTTCACTGATCGCCGTGTCCGCCAGGTCCCGCCGCCGCTCTGCGTCGTCGATCGCCGGGATCTGTTGCAGCAGTTCCTGGACCTCTCGATGGTCCGCGGTGAGGACGTCCACCACGTCGGTTTCGGTTCGGGCGTCAGTCATGATCCACTCCGGATGTCGGTGTCATCGCCCCGCGTCGGGCGGCTACCCGAGGTCGTGGGCGTCCAACCGCCGTCCGTCGATGACGCCGGTCGCCGAGGACCCGACCGTCGCGACACCAGGGGCCCACCCGGTCCGGTCCCCGCGCGCCGACCGCGTGATCGTCACTGACCGGACACGGACGCGTCGGTGCAGCAGATGTCCCGACCACGGCGATCATGACGGCCGGTGTCGGCGATGCGCCGCAGGAGTCGGCGTTCCGGATGGATCGTCCCGATCGGCCTCGGCGCGGGTCGACGGCGGGCCGACGGGGTACGGGGCAGACATGGTGAAACCCGGCCGCAGCTCGTCCTCCGCCGACGACCGCCCGTCCCCTGGGCTGCCGACCGCCTCCGCCACCGACACCGCCCGGGTGCTGGCGGTGGCCGTCGCACCGATCGTCGCCCAGGGCGTCATCGCCCGCCGCCGACACGTGGTCGCCCTGGCCGGCAAGCTCGAGACCGACGACCGCGGCGTCCGGCTGCTGCAGCAGCTCAACGAGAGCTACGGCCCGGGCCCACTGCGCCTGCGCATCCCCGGCCGGTCCGTGGCGCTCCCGCTCGTCGCCGAGGACGTGCGCCGGGTGCTCGAGGGGACCCCGGAGCCGTTCTCTCCGGCCAACCGCGAGAAGCGCGGCGCCCTGGGGCACTTCCAACCCCACGGTGTTCTCGTGTCCCGCGGTGCGGCACGCACCGACCGGCGCCGGTTCAACGAGGGGGTCCTGGACACCGGCCGGCCGCTGCACCGCTGCGCCGACTCGATCACCCGCGTCGTCCGCCAGGAGGCGCGCGAGCTGCTGGAAGAAGTCGACGGCAGCGGGGTGCTCACCTGGGACGCGTTCCTCACCGCGTGGTGGCGGGTGGTGCGCCGGGTCGTCCTCGGGGACGGTGCCCGCGACGACCACGAGCTCACCGATCAGCTCACCCGGTTGCGGAGGGCGGCCAACTGGTCGGCCCTGGTGCCGCGGAGCACCGCCCGGCACGCCCGGCTGCGCAACCGGCTGCGGACCCACCTCGACCGCGCCGAGCCCGGCAGCCTCGCCGCGATGGTCGCGTCCGTCCCGGTCACCCCGGAGACCGACGCGGTGGACCAGCTGCCGCAATGGCTGTTCGCGTTCGACCCCGCAGGTGCGGTCGCGCTACGGGCCCTGGCCTTGCTCGCGGTCCACCCGGAGGAGACCGCCCGGGTCCGCGCCGACCTCGAGGGCCGCGACCTGGACACGCCGCAGGACCTGCCCCGACTCCGCACGGCGGTTCTCGAATCGGTCCGGCTGTGGCCCACGACGCCGCTGCTCCTGCGCGACACCACCGCGCCCACCGAGTGGAACGGGGCCACCCTGCCTGCCGGGACCGCCGTGCTCATCGCCACCAGCTACTTTCACCGGGACGACCGCGTCCGGTCGGACGCCGACCGGTTCGATCCCGACCAATGGCTCGACGGCCGCGGCGACGACGACTGGAGCCTCGTCCCGTTCAGCGCGGGGCCCGGTACCTGTCCGGGCCGGGAGTTGGTGTTGTTCACCACCAGCACGTTCCTCGCCACCCTGCTGGAGGGCCACAACCACACCGTGCTCCCGCCGACGGACCTGGACCCCTCGCGTCCGCTGCCCCGCGGCCTCGATCCCTTCGCCATCCGGCTCACGCTCACCCCCACCGGCCCCGCGCAGGCCTCCGGCGGCTGAGCGGCGCCGCCGGAAGCCGTGGCGCGACCCGGTACTCAGTCCTTCGACAGCGCCTCGACCAGCAGCCCGGTCCCCGCGTCGTCCAGGCTGCGGGCGACGTCGGCCAGCGCGACCACCCCCACGAGGCGGTGCCCGTCGATCACCGGGACCCGGCGCACCTGATGCTCGGCCATCGTGCGCAGCAGTTCGGCTGCGTCGTCGTCCGCGCCGATGGTCACGGTCTCGCCCTGAGCCAGCTCGCCCACGTGGACGGCGCGTGGGTCCTTGCCCTGCGCCAGCACCCTCACGACGATGTCCCGGTCGGTGATCATGCCCGCCAACCGGTCGTCCTCCCCGCAGATCGGCAACGCGCCGACCTCGTGATCGGCCATCCGGACCGCGGCCTCGAACACCGGGTCAGCCGCCCGAACACAGGTCGGGTCGGGAGTCATGATCTCGCGTGCGGTGGGCATGTCGATCCTCCTCTGTCGACTCGGCTGTCCGTCCACTGCGGCCTACCCGGTCCACCGACGGGGAGAAACGGCGCTGCCCGGATCGGCCGTTCTGCGGTCGACATGGGAGCCGGACGGGACCACCCACTGTGCCCGCCCGGGGCTGAGCCGGAGGCACCGCCGGGCCCGGCTCAGCCACCCTGCCGAGCCGGGCCCCGTCACTACGACGCCGGCGAGTGGTGCCGCCCGTGGCGCGCACCGGGCAGCCCGCCGTTCCGGATGTACCGCGCCTCCTCGGCGACCCCGCGGATGACGCACGGCCACGCGGCCGACGCCCCGTTGGCATCCCGACACGCCTGGCAGCGGTCATGTCCGTCCGCGACGTGCTCGGACAACGTGCGTTCCAACATCTCCGGCATCGTCGACAAGACCACAGCCATACCCACCGCATCTACCTCCATCGCTCCGCGGCTGCAGAGCGTAGCGAGACGATCACACGACGCCTGCGCCCGGTTCCGGCACCCGCTCGACCAGGTGCGACCCCGAACCGCTGCGGACCCGGCCCCTCTTTCCGGGGCACGAGGTGTAGCCACGAGTCCGACGTGGGTACGCGGCCGGTATGGCAACCGACACTGTCCACAGGCTCGATCGCGCCGGCCCGCCGCCGGCCGACGCCTCGACCGGCGAGCTCGTGAACCGGCTGACCCGTCAGATGTCCGAACTGGTCCGCGGTGAGCTGGAGCTCGCCAAGGCCGAGATGACGACGAAAGGCAAGCGGGTCGGCGCCGGCGCCGGGCTGGCGGGCGCTGCCGGGGTGGTCGCGCTCGGCGGCGGCGCCGCACTGATCGCTGCGGCCATCGCGGCTTTGGCCCTGGTCCTGCCGGTCTGGGCCTCGGCTCTCGTCGTCGGAGTGGCCCTGCTGCTCGCCGCCGCACTGCTCGGGCTCGCCGGGCGCCGGCAGATCCAGCGCGGCACCCCGCCCGTCCCCGAGCAGGCGCTCGAGGGCACCCAGCGGGACATCGAGACCGTGAAGCAGGGGGTCCACCGGTGACCGCCGCGTCCGAAGCGCACCGCGACCCCGACCACCTCCGCACCGACCTGGACGAGCTCCGGGGCGACCTGGGCGAGACGGTGGAGGAACTGACCGCACGCCTCGATGTGCCGTCGCGCGTGCGGGCACGCGGCCGGGAGACCGTTGCGCAGGCCCAGCAGACGGCCCGACAGGTCCGTGGTGTCGTCGCCGAGAAGGCACCTGCGGTCGACATCGCACTGCGGGAACGGCCCGGGGTCGTGGCCGCGGTGTCGGCCGGCGCCGCCCTGCTGCTGTACGGCATCGCGCGGAGATCGTCCTCGGCGTCGTCCTCGGCATCCTGAGACCGGAAGACGTCCGCCCGGTCGCGCAGGGTGCCCATGTCCGACTCGCCCGTGAAACGGAGCGCGACCACCGAGCCGCGCGTCTCGCGGTGCCGGGGCCGGGAGTGCCTTTTCTGCGGGGCCTCGCGTCGTGACGAGTGCGTCGTCGGCTTCGCGTCACCCGTGGTGGTGAATCCCCGGCGAGACGTATCCTGGCAGCCGCGACGGTCGGAGTGAGGGGGAACGAATCGAAGCATGAGCACCACGGAGCCGCTCACCGCGGGTACCACCTTCTCCCATCCGGCCCTCTTCTACCGGGATGCGGACGAGTTCCTCGCCGGGACGGTCCCGTTCGTGCTCGACGGGCTCACCGCCGGGGATCCGGTCGCGGTCGCGGTGCCCGCCCCCCGCCTGGCCCTGCTGCGGGCCGCGCTCGGCCCGGCCGCCGAGCGGGTACGGCTGATCGACATGTCGGAGGCCGGGCGCAACCCCGGGCGCATCATCGGTGAGGTGCTCGGGCCCATGGCGTACGGGCACCCGGGCAAGCACGTACGCATCGTGGGCGAGCCGGTGTGGCCGGGTCGGACGGCACTGGAGTACACCGCGTGCGTGCAGCACGAGGCGCTGATCAATCTCGCGTTCCACGGCCGCTCGGCGACCATCCTGTGTCCCTACGACGTGGCCGGGTTGGCCCCTGACGTCCTCGGCGACGCCACCGTGACCCACCCGGTCCTGATCGTGCAGGGCCAGACGCAACCCAGCCCGGATTTCGACCCCGAGGGGATCGTGACGGCCTGTAACCTTCCCCTACCCGAACCCGCGGCGGCCATCCGGTTCCCCTTCGGGAAGGACCGGCTGAGCGCGGCACGCAGGCTCGTCGCCGACCACGCGGCCCGCGCGGGCCTCGACGAGGAGCGGGTGGGCGACCTCGTCCTCGCGGCCGGTGAGCTCGCCGCCAACAGCCTGCGCCACGGCGGCGGCGAGGGCCTGCTCCGGCTCTGGGAGGAAGACGACCACCTGGTCTGCGAGATCAGCGACAGCGGGTACATCGCGGATCCCCTCGCCGGCCGCCGGCCGGTCGCCCTGGGTCAGCTGAGCGGCCGCGGCCTGAAGATGGTCCACTACTTCGCCGATCTCGTGCGGACCCACACGAGCCCGGTGGGCACCACCACCCGCGTCTACATGCGACGCTGACGCTCGGCCGGAACCCGGCCGGCCGTGCGGCGCGGACGGACACGACCCGTCCACGGCACTCACCTCGGGGTCACCGCGCGGCCGGTAGGTGTACGTCCCGCCGGAGCGGGTAGGCGACAGGTACTGGGGCGCCGCACCGCGCCGCTTCTGCTGTCGACGACCTTCGGGGGGCATCATGGAACGACACCGAGCCGGAGACGACCCGCCCGGGGACGACCAGCCCGAAGACGAGACGTGGGAGACCGCTCGCGACGATGCGCCCCCCGAGTCCGAGCAGCATGCGACCCCGCTGCGCCCGGCCGGGTCGGATCTGCACCCCGCGGACGCACCGGACGGTCTGCGCCCGGAGGCCGTCGAGCCCGAGCCCGCCGGTCGGTCCCGCGAGGGCCGGGACGAGGACGGGGACCGGCCCCCCGGCTCCGGATCGTCCCGCGCGGGCTCCCCTCCGCACCCCGGCAGCGGCTGAGCGTCGGGGGGTTGTCGCCGACCCCACGCTTAGCATCGGCGTGAGCGGGTAGGAACCGGACATGTCCCCGACCGTGGTCGTCTTCGCCCCCTCCCCCCTGCTGACCGTGACCATCGAGGATCGCGCCGGCGAACCGGACCTGCATGTGCACGCCGGAGGCCAAGGCGTGTGGCAGGCACGGATGATCACCGTCCTGGGCGCGCGCGCGGTGCTGTGCGCGGCACTCGGCGGTGAGCTCGGTGACGTGCTGCGCGCGCTGATCCCCGGGGAGGACATGGATCTGCGGGCGGCGTCGGTCACCGCCCGCAACGGCGGCTACGTGCACGACCGGCGCGACGGCGACCGCCAGGAGGTCGCCTCGGCCCCGGGGGACGCGCTCGACCGGCACGAGCAGGACGAGTTGTACGAGCTCGCCCTGAGCGCCGGCATCGAGCACGGGACCGCCCTGCTGTCGGGGCCGCACGACGACCGGATCGTGCCCGCTGCGATGTACACCAGGCTGGCCCGCGACCTGTCCGCCAACGGGTGCCGTGTCGTCGCCGACCTGTCCGGGGAGCGGCTCGACGCCGTGCTCGACGCCGGTCCGTACCTGGTCAAGATCAGCCACGAGGAGATGATCGACGACGGCCGGGCGAACAGCGAGGACCCGGTGGACCTCGTCGCGGGGATGCGGAAGCTGCGCTCGGCCGGGGCCGGGACCGTGGTGGTGTCCCGGGCCGGGGACCCGGCCCTGGCCCTGGTGGGCGACGAGGTGCTGGAAGTGCACGCCCCGCCGCTGGAACCGGCCGAGCCGCGGGGCGCAGGGGACTCGATGACCGCCGGCATGACGGTCTGCATCGCCCGCGGCGACTCCCTGCGCACCGCGTTGCGGATCGGAGCGGCGTGCGGGGCCTTGAACGTGGTCCGCCGTGGACTGGGTACGGGCGGGGTGCAGGCCGTGCACACCCTCGCCGAGCGGGTCGAGCTCGTGCCCTGGTCGGGGAAGGACGAGTGAGATGGCGGTACGACGCGCCCTGATCACCAACGACGACGGCATCGACTCCCCCGGCCTGCTGGCGCTGGCCCGGGCGGCCCGCGACGCCGGGTGGGACGTGGTCGTCGCCGCACCCGCGGAGCAGTCCAGCGGCGCGAGCGCGTCGATCACCGCGGTGCAGCGCGACGGCCGCACCGTGATCGAACCCCGCGAGCTGGACGGGCTGCCCGGCGTGGAGGCGTACGCCGTCGAGGCGTCGCCGGGCCACATCGTCCTCGCCGCGTTGCGCGGCTGGCTCGACCCGGCTCCCGACCTCGTGCTGTCCGGGATCAACCACGGCGCGAACGTCGGGCGGGTCATCCTGCATTCGGGCACCGTGGGAGCGGCGCTGACCGCGGGGTTGCAGGGCGCGCGCGGGCTCGCGGTCTCGCTCGACGTGGGTCTGGAACCTGCTGGACCACCCGCCTGGGACACCGCGGCCCAACTGCTCCCCCGCGTCGTCGAGCTCCTCCTCGACGCCCCGTCCGGCACCGTGCTCTCCCTCAACGTGCCTGATCGCCCGTTCGAGAAGCTGGGCGAGCTGCGGCTCGCCCGGCTCGCCGCGTCCGGTGTCGTACAGACCCGGGTCGAGGAGGTGCACACCGGCGGGCTGCTGCTACGCGAGGTCGAACTCGGCGGGGAACCGGAGGACGGGACCGACAGTGCGCTGCTGGCCGCGGGCCACCCCACCCTCACCGCCGTGAGCTCGGTGGGCGAGGCGCCCGATCGGCTGGTGATCCAGTGGCTCGCCACCGCCGAGCGCCAGGTCGCCGGACGGTAGATCGGCGCCGAGATCCGTGCAGCCTCGCCCGGGTGGCCGACCCCATCGCCCCGGCGACCCGGGTGCACAGCGACGCGAGACCGTCGCCGAGCCGGTCGAGCTCGGCGTGGAACATCTCCCGTGACACCGCGCCGCACCGCCTTCGGAAGTCCGGCGGCCCTCGTCCCCGCGCCTACCCCGAGCCGACCGGCCTCAACCCCCGCACGCCCCACGGATCCCGACCCGGCCCGCCGAGTGCGTCACGGTTGAGGGACCGGCCGTTGTGGATACCCGGGAGAGGCCCCCCGCGTGCGGTCGACCCGGACCGGCGCCCCCGTCGAGAGGCAGGACCGATGACGGCGACCCGAACCGAACCCTCCCGTGGCGAACAGGCCGCGTCCCCGTCCGAGATCCCCGCGCGCGGGTGGTGGCAGGTGGCGCGGCGGGCGGTCAAGGAGAGCTCCGCGGACAACGTGCCGATGCTGGCGGGTGGGGTGGCCTTCTTCGCCTTCCTCGCCCTGTTCCCCACCCTCATCGCGGGGCTGACCCTCTACGGCCTGGTCGCCGACCCCGCCGACGTGACCCGGCAGTTGCAGGCCATCGCCGGCACGCTGCCGCAGTCGGCCCAGCCGCTCATCGCCGACCAGCTCACCGCGGTGACCTCGAGCAGCAGCGAGGCGCTCTCGATCGGTCTGGTGCTCGCCCTGCTCGCCGCACTCTGGAGCGCGTCGAGCGGCACCGGCAACCTGATCAAGGCGATCAACCTGGCGTACGACGAGGAGGAGACCCGCGGTTTCGTGCGGCTGCGCGGCACGGCCCTGGCCCTGACCTTGGGTGGCATCGTGTTCGTGCTCGTGGCGCTCGGCCTGGTCGCGGTCGTTCCGGTCGCCCTCGACGCCCTCGGCCTCGGGGTCGTCGGGCGGGTGGTCGCCCAGGTGGCGCGATGGGCGCTGCTGATCGGGGTGGTCGTCGTCGGCCTGGCCGTGGTGTACCGCTTCGCCCCGGACCGTGACGCACCGAAGTTCCGCTGGGCCAGCACCGGGGCCGTCGTCGCCACCGCGCTCTGGATCGCCGGCAGTGCCGGGTTCAGCCTCTACGTCAACTTCTTCGGCAACTACAACAAGACCTACGGGGCTCTGGCCGGAGTCGTCGTGCTGATGCTGTGGCTGTACCTGACGAGCTACATCGTGCTCCTCGGTGCCGAGATCAACGCCGAGGCGGAGCGGCAGACCGCCCGCGACACCACGCAGGGCCCACCCGAGCCGATGGGCCGTCGCGGCGCCGAGGCCGCCGACACGGTCGCTCACGACCCGGTCTGAACCCGGCTCCGCACTCCGGGGGCGCGGATCGCACGACCCCGGGCCCCGGCGGTCCTCCCGGTCAGTTGAAGAACCGCGCCAACTCGACGTCGGGGACGTCCCCGTCGAAGGGCGTCAGATCGGCGAACACGGTGGCCCCGTCGCAGCCGACGTGCAGCGGCCGCCACCTGCGTGACTGGTCGGGCCGCGAGCAGATGCCCTTGATCGTCTGGGTGTCCAGGAGCCGGACGTGAGTGGGGTCGGCGACGGCGTTGACATGGCCCCACCAGGGCGACAGCACGTGCAGCACCCCGTCCGGTCGCAGCAGCCGGTGACACTCGTCGACCAGCGGCAGGAAGTCGACGAGGTGCTCGAGGACGTGCACCACGAAGATCCGGTCGGCGCAGCCGTCCCGGAACGGGAGCCCGACCGCGAGGTCGGCCTGCACTGAGATCGACGGGGTGCGCCGCCGGTCCACCCCGAGGTTGCCGGGGTACTGCCGGGTGTCGCCACAGCCCAGGTCCAGGGCGACCGGCGCGCGGCCCGCCACCCGCACCCGGTCCCAGACACCGAGCACACCCGCCAGCCGGCCGATCAGCGCCCGGACCGTCGCCAGCTCGGCGGGGTGGTCGACCTCGCCGGTCAGGTGCACCACCCCGCCGTCGGCGGTGGCCTTCAGCCGCAGCCCGCGGACCCGCCGGTCGTGGGCCAGCAGCTCGGCGACGGCGGTGTCCAGGTGTTCGTCGCACAGCCGGCGGCGACGGGCCGAGGGCGGGGCGCCCGTCAGCGCGGGATGCACGTGGGCCCCCGAACGGGATCGATGCTCATGCCGGCCCGTCTACCCCCGGTCCGGGCCGTCAAACGGGCTGGTCAGGCGACTCCCCCGGCCCATCACCGTAGTCTCCGGGCCCCGGCGGCCGGCGGGAGATCACCATCGTTCGTGGCCGCCGGAACGGGTCCTGGCACCAGCGCGAAGCCCGCGTGGTCACTCGCCAGAGCGATCGTCCTCCTCGTCCTCCTCGTCCCCGTGATCCCGTCGTGACGCACCTGCAACGGGGAGCAGTGGTGTGATGCCAGCGGGGCTGCGGACAGTGACGGTCCGTCCCGGAGTTAGTCTCGGACCACCCGTTCGAGTGACATCCCCTTCGAAAGGATCTGTGCATGAAGCGCTGGGCCCGTGCCTGGCTGGCTGTGGCCACGGCCGGCAGCCTGCTCGCGCTCGCCGGCTGCGCCGACGCGGCGCCTCCGGTACCCGAACCGAGCTCGGCCTCCGTCCAGACCCCCGGTGACGGCGGCGGTCACGAAGCCCACGGCGGCGGCGGTCACGGAGCTCACGGCGGCCACGGTGAGAGCGGCGGAAGCGGTGGCGGCCCCGGGTTGGAGCTGTGGGCCGTGCAGTCCGGCCCGCTCGGTGTCGTCGTCACCGACGGGGCAGGCCGCCTGCTGTATCGCTCCGCGAAGGACAGCGACAACCCGCCGACGTCGAACTGCGAGGACGAGTGCACCCGGACCTGGCATCCGGTCGTCGTCGCCCCGGATCAGCCACCCTCCCTGCTCGGCGTCGACCGGTCGAAGGTCGGCCAGACCCGGCGCTCCGACGGGACCATGCAGCTCACGCTCGGCGGATGGCCGATCTACCAGCGCGGCGACGACACGGGCGAGCTGCAGGACGCGGGCGCCCACGGGGCCGAGGGCACCTGGTTCGCCGTGACCCCCGACGGGACGAACGCCGCCGCGCCATGAGCCGGCGGCCGGGGTTCGGCTGGGTCTCCTTCACCACCGACTACGGGCTCGACGACGGGTTCGCCGCCGCCTGCACGGGGGTGATCGCCCGGATCGCACCGGGTGTGCGGGTGATCGACGTCAGTCACACCGTCCCACCGCAAGACGTCCGCCGCGGCGCGACCGTGCTGGCCCAGACGGTCCCCTACCTGCCCGAGGCCGTGCACCTGGCGGTCGTCGATCCCGGTGTCGGAACCGCTCGCCGCGGCCTCGTCCTCGTCGCACCCGACGGCATGCTGGTCGGCCCCGACAACGGGTTGCTGATCCCGGCGGCCGAGGCGCTCGGCGGGGTGACGGCGGCCTACGAGCTGACCGACCCCGCATACCGGCTACCGGCGCTCTCGGCGACGTTCCACGGTCGTGACGTCTTCGCACCGGCGGCGGCGCACCTCGCCCTCGGGCTGGCGGCGGAGAAGCTCGGCCCGCCCGTGGACCGCACCACACTGCACCGGCTGGCCACGCCGGTGACGACGTGTACCGCCGGCCGGCTGCGGACCGAGGTGCTCGCCACCGACCGTTTCGGCAACCTGCAGCTCGCCGCCCGCGCGGCCGACCTGGCCACGGCCGGGCTGCGTCCGCCGGCCCGCCTCACGTTGCACGCCGCCGCCACCACGGTGGAGCTGAAACTCGCGACCACCTTCGGCGACGTGCCGCCCGGAGCGGTCGTGGCCTTCGTGGACTCCGCCGGGCACCTCGCCGTCGCGGTGAACGGCGGCTCGGCGGCGGGCCGACTCGCCCTCGGGCCCGGCGCCGGCGTCGAGCTCCGCGCCACCGGCTGAATCCGGCCGGCCCGTCCTAGCAGGGCCCCGGGCGGCGCCGCGAGAGTGCTGGTTCGCGGCGCCGCCCGGCCCGGGGTGGCTCGGGCTCAGCCCACCTTGGCCCGCTCCTCGATGGGCACGAAGTCGAAGTCGTACCCGAAGTAGCGCGGCCCCACGACCTCCAGCCCCGCCTCGGTCCGCCAGCGCGGGTCACACGGCGCGGCGACCACCGTGACCCGGAAGCCGTAGCGCAGATCCTCGGTGGTGATGGGCTGGCCGGTCTCGGAATCCAGGACGATGATCAGGTCCGGGACCGACGCGAGCACCTCCCCGTCGCGCTCGGCGACGAGGTGCTCGTTCTGCGTCTGCAGGCGCAGGGTCGTGCCCGCGTCGTCGTGCAGGCCCTCGATGCGGACCTCCGCGCGGGCGAAGCCGCCCTCGGTCCGCCGGTGCACGTCGACGACCTTGCCCTTGAACAGCTGGACGCCGCCGAGGTACTTCGGGACCACCGCCGCCGGGTCGCCGTGCGCCTCCCGGGTCTCCCGCACCAGCCGGCCGAGCTCCTCGGCCATGCGCAGCGTGTTCGGGATCGTGCAGTCCCGCAGCCGCGCGGCGGCCAGCGGGTACAGCCCGATCAGGGCGGCGCAGCCCATGTCGATCGTCTGCGACCGGGCGAGCCGCTCGGTCCACCGGTTGTCGATCGCGTCGATGATCGAGGCGTTGCCCTTGTCGTCGGCGATCGCCATCGGCGCCGCCTTGCCCCCGAACAGCGTGGGCATGCACATCTGCAACTCCGGGAACGCGCGGCCCATCAGGTCCGCGTCGATCACCGGCAGCCGCTCCCGCGCCGCCAGGCAGAACGGGATGACCGAGTTCAGCCCGCCGATCTCGATCGGCATGGTGTGCGTCGCCTTCTGACCGAGGTGGCGTTCGAGCTTGCGGAACGCGGCCACCACCTCGTCACCGCTGGGGAGCTTCTCCACCATCACGGTGGGGGCGCCCATCATCGCCGACGGGATCACGAACGCGTCGTCGGGCACCTCGTCGAGGTCGACGACCTCGACCGGCCCGTGCTCGCGGATCGCGTCGCGGGCCAGCAGCGTGCCGATGTAGGGGTCCCCGCCCCCGCCGGTGCCGAGGATCCCGGCACCGAGGGCGATGTCGGTGAGCTGCCGCTCGTCAACGAGTCGCAACGGTCTTCCTTCCGAGCTCGAGATCTCCGACGGCCTTCACCTTGATCCGGACCGCGTTGCCCGGCACGTAGGCCAGGGCCAGCTCCTCCTGGTCGACGATCCGGACCGAGTCGGGCACGGCACCCGCGGCCACCGCACGTTCGGCGGCCAGCTCCCGTGCCTGTTCCAGGGCCGCGTCGCGGGACAGCTGCGGGCCGACCGAGAACATCTGGTCCACCTCGCCGCCGACCTGCGCGATCGCGGCGCCGATCGCGTTCGCGACGGCGTGGTGCTCGGGACGCACCAGCCGGGCGGCCCCGGGCAGCTCGTTGCCGAGCAGGATGCTCCCGCCGCCGACGACCACCACCGGGATCGGGGTGGACTCGGTCTTCATCCGGTCCACCGCCTCGGCGATCCGGGCCTCGATGCTCGCCAGCGCGCCGGCCACCAGGTCCGGGTCCAGGTCGGCGACCCGGCTCGCGTCACCGACCTCGGCCCGGCCCCCGGCCACCGCGATGTCCGTGGCGGTGAGGGTGTCCCCGCCGAAGACGCGGCCGAGGCGGGTCAGCTGGTAGCCGACGCTCTGCGGGCCGACCACGGGGTCGGAGTCGAAGCGCACGTAGCTGCCGCCGCCGATGCCCAGGGGCAGCACGTCGGGCATCCGGAAGTTCGTCCGCACCCCGCCGACCTCGATCGTCGACTTCGCCTCCCGGGGGAAGCCGTTGACGAGCATGCCGATGTCGGAGGTGGTGCCCCCGATGTCGACCACCGCGCAGTCCTGCAGCCCGGAGAGCAGTGCCGCCCCGCGCATCGAGTTCGTCGGCCCGGAGGCGAACGTCGAGACGGGGTAGCGCTCGGCCTGCTCGACGGTCATCAGCGTGCCGTCGTTCTGGCTGATGTACATCGGAGCGTCGATCCCCGACTCGCGCAACGCGGCGCGGAAGGCGTCGGTGATGTGCACGGCCAGCTCGGCCAGGCTCGCGTTCATGATCGTCGCGTTCTCGCGCTCGAGCAGCCCCAGCCGGCCGAGCTCCGCGGACCGGCTGATCGCCACATCGGGGACGGTCTCGCGGATGATCTCCTCGGCCTGACGCTCCAGGTCCGCGTTGATCGGGGAGAACACCGACGAGATCGCGATGGCCCGCAGGCCCTTCGCCGCGATGTCGTCGGCGGCCCGCTTGAGCTCGTCGGCGTCGAGCGGCGCGATCTCGCGGCCGTCGAACTCGTGCCCACCGTGGCACAGGTAGATGTGCCGGCCCACGGCGTTGGCGAGCCGCTCAGGCCAGTCGATCATGGGCGGCAACGCCCGCGTGGCGGGCAGACCGAGCCGCACGCTCGCGACCTCGAGCAGCCGGCGGGCCTCCACGACGGCGTTGGTGAAGTGCGTGGTGCCGATCATGACGGTCTCGATGGCCTGCGGCGCGACCCCGCTCTGGTCGAGCAGGCTGCGCAGGCCGTCGAGGATGCCCGTGGTGACGTCGGCGGAGGTCGGGCTCTTGATCTCCGCCAGGACCCGGTCACCGTCCATCAGCACCGCGTCGGTGTTGGTGCCCCCGACATCGATCCCGATCCGCATCAGGCCCCCGTCCGGTGCCGGACCTGGGGCAGCACCTCGCGTGCGGTCAGCTCCACGACCTCCGTGACGCGGTCGGCGGCGACCGGGGCCAGCGCCACCGAGTCCGAGCCGGCGTCGATCAGGGCCTGGATCTTGGCCGCGCACTCGTCCGGGTCCCCGGCGACGACGAGGTCCTCGACCCACTGGTCGGGCATCTCGCGCAGGATCAGCTCGGCGGGGTTGTCGCCGCCGCGTTGGTACATGTCCCACAGCTCGTCGCCGATGCCGTAGATGTCGGTGAGGCCCGACTTCGGCACCGCCGCGAGGTAGAAGGCGGCAACCGTGCGCGCCTCCTCCTTGGCCTTCGCGCTGTCCTGGTCGACCGAGTACAGCGTGTAGGTCGCGACGCGGTGGTGCTCGCCCTCGCGGCCGGCCTTGGCCTGGCCCTCCGCGACGCGCTCGCGCAGCCAGCCCAGGTACTTGGTGCCCGCGAGCACCGACACCAGCGTGGCGTCCGCGACCTCACCCGACAGGTTGAGCATCCGCGGCCCGATGACACCCATGTAGATCGGCAGCTTCGTCACGGCCGGGTGCACCAGCTGGATCTTGTCGAACGAGTAGACCTTGCCCTCGAAGGTGACCTCCTCACCGTCGAGCAGGCGGCGCACGTTGGTCACGGTCTCGCGCATGGCGGTGTAGGGCGACTTGGGCATGGCGCCCATCTGCTCCACCCAGTGCGGGACGCCGAGACCGATGCCCGGCCACACCCGCCCGGGGTACATACGGTCGATCGTCGCGAGCTCCATGGCCAGCGCCGCAGGGTGGCGCGCCATCGCGGACACGACGCCGACGCCGACCTTGATCCGGCTGGTGGCGTTCAGAGCCGCCATCGCGCCGGAGATGCCGCCGTAGAAGAAGTAGTCCTCGGGGATCCACAGCTCGCCGAAGCCCTCCCGCTCGGCCAGCGCGGAGATCTCGGGGATCTGCTCGGGCTGTACCTGGCTGGAGACGAGTAGGCCGACGGGCGATCCGTCAGTTCCGCTGGTGGTCATCGCGGGGTTCCTTTCAGGGCTGGTCAACGGGGCTCTCGGACTCCTCGCGCAAGGCCGCGAGGACGTCGAAGGGGGTGATGGGGAGGTTGCGGATGGGCTTGCCGATCGCGTCGGAGACCGCGCTGGCGATCACCGCGGCGACCGGGATGATGGAGGGCTCACCGGCGCCCTTGGCCCCGTACGGGCCGTCCGGCCAGGGGTTGTCCAGCAGCGCGATGTCGATCGGCGGGGCCTCGAACACCGTCGGCAGCCGGTAGTTCTCCAGGCTGTGGTCCACGGTCACGCCGTCGGTCACGCGCAGGTCCTCGTAGAGCGCGTAGCCCAGGCCCTGCAGGACGCCGCCGTGGATCTGGCCCTCGACCTGCTGCGGGTTGATCGCACGGCCGACGTCCTGGGCGACGACGTAGCGCAGGACCGTCACCTTGCCGGTGTCCGGGCAGACCTCCACCTCGGCGGAGTGCACGTGGTAGGTCGGGGTGGCGAATCCGGTGAACAGGGCGCCGGCGAGGCAACCCGAGTCGAACTGCACCGGCGGGGTGATGTGCCTGCCGGTGGCCGAGATCGGGCCCGCGGTGTAGAGCGCGGTCTGAGCCACCGCCGCCAACGGCACCTTCGCGCCCGGCGAGCCGGCCACCTGGACGTGCCCGTCGGCGAGCTCGAGGTCGGCAGGCGAGGCCTCCAGCAGGTTCGCGGCCACCTCGAGGAGCTGCTCGCGGACCTGGGCACTCGCCTGCACGGCCGCATTGCCCAGGGAGAACAGCGTCCGGCTGCCCTGGGCACCGCCGTCGTAGGTCCCGGCGTCGGTGTCCGCGGCCAGGATGATCACGTCGTCCGGGGTGAGCCCGAGCTCCTCGGCCACGATCTGGCGCAGTCCGGCGGCCACCGCACCGGAGCCGATCTCGGCACCCGCGCAGATCACGCCCGCGGTCCCGTCCTCGTTGATCTTGACGGTGGCGCCGCCCGGCCCGGGGTTGGTCAGCCAGGTGACCGCGCCGATGCCCTTGCCGCGCAGCACCTTCCGGCCGCCGGTCGAGACCTCGGCGGTCCCGGCGGCCCAGGGGGCGATCTCATCCACCCGGGCGAAGCCCTCCTCGAAGACCGCGTCGTCGAGGACCTGGCCGTTGGCGATGGCCTCGCCGGCCTTGATCACGTTGCGCAGCCGCAGCTCGCGGCGGTCCATGCCGAGCTCGGCCGCGATGTGGTCGAGGTGCTGCTCCAGGGCGAACATCGCGTAGGGCCCGTTGACGCCGCGGAACGCCGCCGTCGGGGCGGTGTTGGTGTAGATCACCCGGGTGCGGTAACGGGCGACGGGCACCCGGTAGGTGCCGCCGAAGACCAGCCCCGGCACCGCCGCGCACGCGACGATCTCGCCGCTGTACGCGCCGTTGTCGGCAAGGGTGTCCGCCTCCTGACCGAGGATCTCGCCGTTCGCACTGACCGCGGTGCGGATGCGGATCACCGCGTTCTCCCGCGGCCCGGCGGTCTGCAGCTCCTCCTGGCGGGTGTTCACCAGTCGCACCGCGCGGCCGGTCTTGCGGGCGAGCACGCACACGAACGGCTCGAGCATCGCGTCGATCTTGCCGCCGAAGCCACCGCCGATCGTGGTGACGACGACGCGCACCTTCGACGCCGGCACGCCGAGCCACTCGGCGAGCCGGTCGCGCACCAGGAACGGGAACTGCGCCGGGCTGTGCACGACGTAGCGCCCGCTCTCGAAGCGGCCCACGGCGGCGTGCGGCTCGATCGGGGACTGGTGCTGGCGCTGGGTGGTGAACTCGTCGGAGACGACCAGGTGCGCGGCGGCGAACGCCGCGTCCACGTCGCCACGGTCCAGCGTGGACTCCCACGCGACGTTGCCGTCACGGGGACCCGGCGCCAGCATCGGGTAGGACTCCCACGCCGGGTGGATCAGCCGGGCGCCCTCGGCGAGTGCGGCGTCCATGTCGGTCAGCGCCTCGAGCGGGTCGATCTCGAGCTCGATCGCGGCCACCGCGGCCTCGGCCTGCTCGAGCGTGTCGGCCGCCACCGCGGCGATCGGCTCGCCGATGTAGCGGATCTCCTCGCGGGCGAACATCGGCTGGTCCTTGAGGATCCAGCCCGACGTGGTGTCCGGGACGTCGGCGGCGGTGATGATCGCCCGCACCCCGGGCAGCGCGGCCGCCCGCTCGGTCGCGAGCCGCCGGATCCGGCCGGCGGCCACCGGCGAGCGCAGCAGCTTGGCCTGCAGCGTGCCGGTCTCGCCGGTGTCCATGCCGTACACAGCCGCGCCGCGCACCTTGTCGTCGCCGTCGGCACGGCGGGCGTTGGTCCCGACCACGCGCGTCACGACCGGCCCCCGTTTCCACCGGCGACGGCCAGCGCCGCCTCGACGATCTTGTGGTAGCCGGTGCAGCGGCAGATGTTGCCGGCCAGCGACTCCTTGATCGCGGCCTCGTCCGGCGTGGCGTCCCGCTCGAACAGGGCGGTGAGCGCCATGAGGATGCCGGGGGTGCACGCGCCGCACTGCACGCCGCCGTGCTCGAGCAGGGCGTCCTGCAGCGGGTTGAGCGGCCCGTCGGGGTCCGCCAGGCTCTCGACGGTGCGGACGCTGCGGCCCTCGGCCAGCGCGACCGGCGTCAGGCAGGACACCGCGGGCCGGTCGTCGACGAGGACGGTGCAGGCGCCGCAGCGGCCCTCGGCGCAGCCCGGCTTGGCACCGGTCAGGCCGAGCCGGCTACGCAGCACCGACAGCAGCGGGGTCATGTCCGGTGCGTCGACCTCGACGCGCCGTTCGTTCAGCGTGAACGAGTGGGGCATCAGTTGCTCACTCCTGCTGGTCGTCGGGGGTGGAGGTGAGGGCGGCCGCGGCGCGGCGGGCCAGCGCGGGCAGGACGGCGAGGCGGTACCAGCCGGGGGCGTCGAGGCCCTCGCGGGCCGTGCACCCGTTCGCGGCGGCCTGTCCCGCGCGCTCGGCGGTCGCCTCGTCCAGCGGGCTGCCGACGAGGACCGCGGCGGCTGCGGACGACAGCCGGGCGGCCTTCTCGACACCACCGACCGCGACCCGGGCGGCGCTGACCGTGGCGCCGTCGAGGTCCACCGACAGCGCCACGGACGCGACAGCGTACTCCCCGCCGCCGCGCACGGTCAGCCGCTCGAACGCGGAGCGGCGGCCCGCCGGGACGGGGACGACGACCCGGACGATGAGCTCACCGGCCGGGCGCCCGGGTCGGGAGGCGAGGTACGTGGCGAGGTCCTCGGTCCGCTCCCCCTCGGGGGTGGCCAGGACGACGCGGGCGTCGGCGGCCAGCAGCGCCGGCACGAGATCGGCCTCCGGGAAGCCGACGGCGGCGATGTTGCCGCCGACGGTCGCGACGCTGCGCACCGCGGGGAACGCGGAACGCCGGGCCGCCTCGACGAGCCCGGCCAGCGCCGGAGGGCCGTCGACGGCGGCGAGCTCGGCATGCGTGACGCCGGCGCCGATCTCGACCACCCCGTCCCCGGTCCGGATGTCGCGCAGCTCCGCGAGCCCGTCGAGGGCGACGTAGACCCGGGCGACCGGGACGCCGCGCAGCGGCGCGCGCATCACCCAGGTGCCGCCGGCCAGCGGGGCGCCGTCGGCGCCGAGCTCGGCCAGATCGCGGACCGCGTCCGCGACCGTGGCCGGGCGGCGCACCACGGACCGGGTCATCGCTCCCGGATCGGTCCGCCGGGGTGGACTTGCTGTTGTCATGGCGTGTCGTCCTCCTGTCCCACGTGGTGGCTGTGCATCGCGCGTCAGATGAAACGCAGGGGCCCCGCGGCTTTGGCCCTGATCCGCACCGCAGGGTCGGTGAGGTAGGCCAGCGGGAACTCCTCGACGTCGACGATCTCCGTACGTTCCGGGTCCGCCCCCGCCCGGATCGCCTGCAGCCGCGCGCTGTCGCAGGCCTCCTGGATCGCCGCGGTCCGGCCGCCGAACCGGAACCGGGCGATCCGTTCGACCTGCCCGCTGACCTGCCCGATCGCCGCACCGATCGCGTTGGCGACCTCGTAGTCGGGCGGGCGGTGGATCTCGCTGACCCCGGGCACCGTGTCGGGCACCAGGAACCCGCCGCCGCCGACCACGATCAGCGGCTGCTCGCCACGCACCATCTTCGCCTGGTCGATCGCCTCGGCGAGCATCGCGTCCGATCGGGCGAGCGCGGCGGCCAGCACGGCGCGGTGCCGGCCGGCGGGCCGCCGGTGGCCGACCTCGACGCGCCCTCCGGCCACCGCCGCGTCGGTCAGGGTCGGCGTCGTACCGCCGAACACGAGTGCCGACTCGATCAGCCGGTAGCCGACGCTGCGCGGACCGATGGCCCCGTTCGCACCGCCGTCGCCCACGACCGTCCCGCCGCCGAGGGGCAGGGTGACCAGGCCGGGCATCCGGAAGTTCGTGCGTACCCCGCCGATCCCGACCGAGTCGCCGGACTCGCCCGGGAAGCCGTTGATCAGCACGCCCACCTCGGTCGAGGTGCCGCCGACGTCGACGACCAGCGCGTCGCGCACCCCGCTGATGTGGGCGGCCCCGCGCATGCTGTTCGCCGGGCCGCACCTGATGGTCAGGACCGGATAACGCAGCGCGTACTCGAGCTCCATCAGCGTGCCGTCGTTCTGCGCGAAGTAGCAGGCCGGGCGGAGGCCGTGCCGTTCGAGCGCCGCGGCGAACGACTGGGCGACGGTCTCGGCCAGCCCGACCAGCGCCGCGTTGAGCACCGTCGCGTTCTCGCGCTCGACGAGGCCGATGCTGCCCACCTCATGGCTGAGCGAGACGTGTACGTCACCGAGAACAGCGTGGGCGATGGCCTCGGCCGCGAGCTCGTGCCGGTCGGAGACGGCGGAGAACACGCTGGTGATGGCCACCGCGTCGGCCCGGTCGGCGACCGTGGAGAAGAACCGGGCGGTCGCGTCCGCGTCGAACGGCGCCACCTCGGTGCCGTCGAACTCGATGCCTCCGTCGACGACCATCGCGCCGACCGACACCGCCGCGCGCAGATCCGGCGGGAACGTCGCGAGCGGCGGAACGGCGTGGGTGGCGGGCCCGCCGATCCGCAGTACCGCAACCCGGCGCAGCCCGGTGCGGGCGAGCAGGGCGTTGGTGGCGTGGGTGGTGCCCAGCATCGCGTGCGTGACGCGGTCGCGGTCGGCGCCGAGCTGGTCGAGGACCGCCTCGATGCTCCCGGCGATGCCGGTGGTGACGTCCGGCGTCGTCGGGGCCTTCGCCTTGGCCAGCAGCACGTCGTCGCGGTCCAGGACCACGGCATCGGTGTTGGTCCCGCCGACGTCGATCCCCAGTCGCAGGTCAGCTCGCACGGGTACCCCCGGCGGCGAGGGGGGTGTAGGGAAAGCGGAGCCCGAACGCCGCCGGGCCGGCCACGGCCAGCCCGGCCGGGCTCCGCCACACCTCCGGGCATGGGAACGCGATGACGCCGACCCGCTGGCCGTAGCGCAGCCGCTCGGTCACGATCGCCTCGCCGGTGCGCGCGTCGAGCACCGTGATGATGTCCGGCACGCAGGCCCGGACCTCGCCGTCCTCGAGCGCGGCGAGGTTCTCGTTCTGGATCTCCAGGCGGAGCAGCCGGCCCTCGCCGGTCGCGTCCTCGACGATGGCCGAGCCGCGGACGAACCCGCCGGAGGTCTCCCGCTCGACGTCGATGACCTTGCCCCGGATCAGCTCCACCGCGGCCAGTTCCTCGACCACGGTGTCGATCGGGTCGATCTCGACCCGCGCCATCGCGGTACCGAGCTCGAGGGCACGGGACACCGACCCCGGCACGGTTGCGCGGCGCGCGGTCGCGACGTCCATCAGGTACAGCGCGGCGACGGCCGCGCCGCCGAACGCCGCGGTCGACGACCGCAGCAGCCGCTCGGTCCACTCCACGCCACCGGTCCGGATGACCAGCGTGTTGAGCCGCTCGTCCGCCATGAGACACGGGCTCGACGACACCCCGGCGAGGTTCATGGTCATCTGCGGCATGGTCGGGAAGGCGCGGCCCATGCCGTCGGCGTCGACATAGGGCAGGCCCAGCCGGGCCGCCCAGGTCAGCGGGATCAGACCGTTCGACCCGCCGATCTCGAAGGGCATGATCGCCACGACGGGCCGGCCGGTCAGGGCCTCCGCCTCCGCGGCGAGGCAACCGCCCTCACCGCCGTTCTCGAGCTTCTCGATCGCGATGGTCGGCGCACCGACGAGCCCGCACGGCATGACGAGGCCGTCGTCGGGGAGATCGCCGAGATCGACGAGCCGCACCGGACCGTGCCGCTGGATCGCCTCGCGGGCCATGAGCACGCCGACCAGCGGATCGCCGCCGCCACCGGCGCCCATGACCGCGCAGCCGCGCGCGAGGGCCGGGAGATCGTCGACATCGATCGATCTCGTCGGTCCCCGGTCGGCTCGCGCAGCGGGGGTCCCGCTGCCGCGGCCCCGTTCCTGGCGCTGGGTCATGGTGGCTCCGCTCCTCGGTCGCAAGTATGTGTCGCCCGACGGTGTCGGTCTTTGGGCAGATAGCCACCAGACACGTTAGTTCTTGTGCACCGTGCACATAGCCCCGGATACTTCCGTTTCGTGGACTCCCTGCAGGCGCTGCTGGATGCGCCGGACCTGCGCCCGCTGCTACGGCGGATCGCCGGTCCGGACTCCGACGCGCCGGTGCGTCGGATCGCCCTCGTCGAGGACCTCGGGCGCCTCGGCGACCTCGACGAGGCCACGCTCGCGGTCCTCACCCACGCCGCGTCGCAGGACGCCGCCAGCTACCGGCTCGACGTCGCGCTGCGCACCGTGGGCTCGCGCAACGTCAGCGCGATCGTGCTCACCGACGGGCGCGAGGAGATCGCTCCGACGGCGGCCGCGCTCGCCCGCCGGGTCTCGGTGGCCGTCCTCCGGGCGCGTGCCGGCTGCGACCTCGCCGCGTTGCTGCTGGCCCTGCACCGGGAACTGGCCGGCGGGCCCGATGTGGCGCTCGCCCGCATCCGGGCGGCGCTGCGCGCGCTCGAGCGTCACGACGCGCGCCCCGAGACCCTGCTGCGGGCCGCGACGCAGGCGCTGGGCGCCCCCGTCGAGCTGCGCGAACCCGGGCCCGACGACATCGCCGCCCCGGTCGTGGTCTTCGACGAGGTCGAGGCGACGGTGAGCGCGCCACGCGGCAACGGTCACGGCGAGGCGGCCGCCGACGTCGTCGTGCACCTGGCGGCGGCGGCCGTCGCCCGGGCCCGGACCGCCGCCCGCCAGGCCGAGGACGCGCCGATCCGCTCACGCGGCGAGCTGATCTCGGAGTTCCTGCTCGCGCGGCCCGATCACGGCGACCGGTTGCTCGAGCGCATGCGGGCGGCCGGATTGACCATCGACGGCTGGCACACCGCGATCCTGATCGACATCGAGAACCTCCCGCTCCTCGCCGCGGAGGACGAGCTCGCCTCGCTGCGCCTCAGCGACCGCGTCGCGACACTCGGGCTGGAGGCCGCCCGCGCCTCCGGTGGTGTCTGGCACCGGGCCCGGCTCGGCTCGGGGCTGCTGCTGACCCGGATGGAGCGCCACGATCTGGGCAGCCGCGGTGGCCGCGACGCCGTGCACGCCGCCGGGCAGATCCTGCGGCGGATCCTCTCCCGGATCCCGGAGATCGCCCTGGTGTGCGGGGTCGGCAGCACCCACGTCGGCGCCACCGGGCTGCGGACCACGCTGGCCGAGGCCCGCGCCGCGCTCGCCGCCGGGCACGCGGGGCACCGGGTCAACGTACCGACCGGCTTCGACGAGGTCGGGCTGCAACGGACGCTGATCGAATGGTTCGCCTCCGACACCGCGCGCGAGGCCGTCGACTCGCTGCTACGCCCACTCGACGCGCTCGGCCCGCAGCGGTGCCGGACCGCCCTGCAGACCCTGCGGGTCTACCTGGACAACCAGGGTTCGACGACCCGTGCGGCCGCGGAGCTGCACCTGCACCGCAACGCGATCGCCTACCGCGTGCGGCGCATCTTCGAGCTGCTCGACGTCGACCCGGAGGATCCGGACACCGTGCTGATGCTCCAGCTCGCCTGCCGGGCCCGCTCACTGGGGTGAGGCGCTCAGGCCTGGCGACCGGCCGCGCGGACGTGCTCGAAGATCAGGCTGGTCTCGGTGCTGGCGACGTCCGGATGGCGGCTGAGCTGTTCGGCGACGAACCACCGCAGCTCGTCGGTGCTCGACGTGGCCACGTGCACGAGGTAGTCGGTCGTGCCGGCGACGAAGTAGACGTCGAGGACCTCCGGCAGGCCGGCGAGCCGGGTGACGAACTGGCTCATGTTGCAGCGCGCGTGCGCCTGCAGCCGGACCGCGATCATGGCCTCCAGGTCGTGGCCGAGGGCGCGGGGATCGATGTCGGCGTGGAAGCCGCGGATCACGCCGCGTTCGCGTAGCGCCCGGACCCGGGTGAGGCAGGTCGAGGCGGCGATGCCGACCTGCTCGGCAAGGGCGTTGTTCGGGATGCGCGCGTCCGCGGCCAGCGCGCGCAGGATCGCCCGATCGGTGGCGTCGAGAACCGGCGGTGCGGATCGAACATCCTGCGGTCGACGCCCGCGCAGCTGAGTTGTCTTCGAACTATCGGATGTCATTTCGGCACACTAGCGAAGATCCTTCGGAGTCATTGCGACAAATTAGCCGTATCTTCATGCTTCCCGGCATGCGAATCGGAGTTCCCCGCGAGGTCAAGAACCATGAATATCGCGTTGCGCTGACCCCGGCGGGTGCTCACGAGCTGACCACCGCGGGTCACCAGGTGCTCATCGAGCGCGGTGCCGGGGAGGGTAGTTCCATCACCGACGACGAGTTCGTGGCCGCAGGCGCGACCATCGCGTCCACCGCGGACGAGGTCTGGGCGGAGTCGGAACTGGTGCTGAAGGTGAAGGAACCCGTCGAGTCGGAGTACCACCGTCTCCGCCGCGACCAGGTGCTCTTCACCTACCTGCACCTCGCCGCCTCGCGTGCCTGCACCGAGGCCCTGCTCGCCGCCGGGACCACGTCGATCGCCTACGAGACCGTGCAGTTGCCGGACGGTTCGTTGCCGCTGCTCGCTCCCATGAGCGAGGTCGCCGGGCGGCTGGCCCCGCAGGCGGGCGCCGCACACCTGATGCGCGCGGCGGGGGGCCGCGGGGTGCTGCTCGGCGGCGTCCCGGGCGTCAAGCCTGCCGACGTGGTGATCCTCGGGGGCGGGGTGTCCGGCCAGAACGCCGCGGCGGTCGCCGTCGGGATGGGCGCGGACGTCACCGTTCTCGACCTCAGCCTGCCCAAGCTGCGCGAGGTCGACGCCCGGTTCGGCGGCCGGGTCCGCACGCTCGCGTCCAGCCGGCTCGCCGTCGAGCAGGCGGTCACCGAGGCCGACCTCGTGATCGGCGCCGTCCTCGTGCCCGGCGCCCGCGCCCCGAAGCTGGTCGACAATGATCTCGTCGCCGCGATGCGACCCGGTTCGGTGCTCGTCGACATCGCCATCGACCAGGGCGGCTGCTTCGCCGACTCGCGGCCGACGACGCACGCCGACCCCACCTACGTCGTGCACCGGTCCGTCTTCTACTGCGTGGCGAACATGCCCGGCGCCGTGCCGCACACCTCCACCTACGCCCTCACCAACGCCACGCTGCCCTACGTCACCCGCCTCGCCGACGGAGGCTGGCAGCAGGCACTCGCCGCCGACCCCGCCCTGGCCCGCGGCCTGAGCACGCACGACGGCGAGCTGGTCAGCCACGAGGTCGCCGAGGCCCACGGGCTACCCGGCCGCGACATCGCCCCGCTGCTCGCGGCCTGACCCGCGCACCGCCGCGCTGGGATCGTGCCCGCGCGGCGGTGCGCACAGACCTGCCCTACCCGATAACGCTTCTGACCGGAATCCCGAGCGTTACGTCCAGGAGGCCCGTCCGGTTCCCACCCCTCGGGGCCGGAGTTCCCCGGAGGGAGGTCATGGACGGAGTGGACCCGGCCACCGGGGCCGACCGGGAACATGCGATCACGCTCCCCGGTCGGGGACGGACCGTGGTCTGGGACTCCCCCGGCCCGCCGGGCGCGCCCACCCTGATCCTGCTGCACGGCGTCGCGCTGAACGCCGAGCTCAACTGGTCCGGCGTCATCCCGGCCCTGCGCAGGCACTACCGGGTGCTCACGCTCGATCTACCCGGGCACGGCCGCGGCATCGCCGGCTCGGCCCCGTTCCGGCTGGAGGACTGTGCCGACGACATCGCGGCGCTCGCAACCGACCTCGGCGTCGCCCGGCTGATCCCGGTCGGGTACTCGATGGGCGGGCTGGTCGCACAGCTGCTGTGGCATCGACATCCCGGCCTCACCGCCGGGCTGGTGCTGTGCTCGACCGCCCGCGATGTCTCCGGATCGGCCTGGGAGCGGTCCACGGCCTTGATGCTGCCGGGCATCGTGGCCGTCGCGGCGTGGATTCCGGTGCTGCACGTGCTGGGCGCCGACGTCGTCGGCGCCCAGCTGCTCGACGGCGGCACCGATCCGATCACGCGACGCTGGGCACTCGCGCAGATGCGCCGCACCCGACTGCTCGAGGCGCTGACGGCCGCCCAGGCCGCCTGCCGGTTCACCTCGCACGAGTGGATCGGCTCGGTCGACGTGCCCACCGCCGTCGTCATCACCCGGTGCGACCGCGTCGTGTCGCCGGATCGGCAACGGATCCTGGCGGATGCGGTGCCGGGGCGTGTCGTCCATGAGATCGACGGTGGTCACGGGGTGTTCCTCACCGCGCCGGACCGCTTCGCATCGGTGCTTCTCCGCGCCTGCGCGTCGGTGTCGCACGCGGACCGACCGCCCGCGGACGCCGCGGCCCGAAGCGCATCCTGACCTGGGAGCCGTCCCGCCCGGAGAACCCCGTCACTCCCGACGCGCCGAGGTCGCGCGGTTGCCCGACGCTCGACCCGGTGAGGAACGCTCCGCACGAGTGCGCCGTCCACCCGTCGACCGGCACACTCACACCCATCGCGCACGGGCGGCGAGGGGAGCGGGCATGCGGCGCGCGGATGGGCGTTGAGCGGCCGCGCTGAGCCGTGCTGGCCGCCGCCGATCGCGCCGATGCTGGCGCAGCTGGGCGCACCGCCGCTCAACAGCGACGGCTCGTGGGCGATCGAGTACAAGTGGGACGGCGTACGGGGTCTCGTCACCGTCGCGGGCGAGCACGTGCGCGTGCGCAGCCGCAACGCCAAGAACGTCAGCGGCACGTTCCCGGAGCTGGCGGGGCTGTCCGCAGCTCTCGACGGCCGGCCCGCGGTGCTCGACGGCGAGGTCGTCGCGCTGGACCGCAACGGCCGGCCCGACTTCGGACGGATCCAGCGACGACTCGGGGTCCCCCGTCCCTCCGCGCGGCTGCTCACGACCGTGCCCGTCGTCTACGTGATCTTCGATCTGCTCGGCGTCGACGGCACGCCCCTGCTGGACCAGCCGTACGAGAAGAGGCGCGCGAAGCTGGACACCCTCGGCCTGACCGGTCCGGTCGTGCAGATACCGCCGTACGTGACCGGCCTCAGTGGAGCGACGATGCTGCGCACCGCCGCAGAACACGGTTTGGAAGGCATCGTCGCCAAGAAGCTCGACTCGACCTACCGGCCCGGCCGACGGTCCCCGAGCTGGCGGAAGAGCCCGTTGCGGAAACGGATCAGCGTGGTCATCGGGGGTTGGACGACCGGGCAGGGTGGACGGACCGGTGGCCTGGGCGCGCTGCTGCTCGGCCGGCCCACACCCGCCGGCCTGCGCTACCTGGGGCACTGCGGCACCGGATGGGACCAGCCCACCGCCCGGCAGCTGCAACAGGCGCTGGCAGCGCTCACCCGGCCCGACAGCCCGTTCGCCGCGCCCCTCCCCCCGGCCGAGGCCCGCGCCGCGCGGTGGGTCGCACCCGTGCTGGTCGGCGACGTCGAGTACCGCGCCCTGACGGCAGAGGGCCGGCTCCGGCACCCTTCCTGGAAGGGCCTACGCCCCGACCTGTCCCCCGGCCAGTAGACCGCACCCGCCGCACCCTCCCGTGCGCCACACCGCCGCCAGATCACACCGGACCCACTCCACGCCCACCGCCCCCGCGCACGCCTTCCACCTCCATGCGCGCCGACCGCCGTCGCGCACCACGCACGCCGGGCGGCGTTCCGCCAAGCTGTGGACAACTCCGTGCCACGCGCGTTTCGTAGCCACGCGGGGTACTGCGGCCCCCGGGGCCGGCGCCGGTTGTCGGAGACATGGCTGGGCCATGGGGGATTCCGGCCGCGTGCGACTGGAGCCGTCGGCACGCGGCCCAGCTCCGGGTCCTCAGCCCGGGCTCCTCTCCGACGGCCCGAAAGGTCCAGTTCGGCGGCAATGTCTCTGCCACCGTCCCGTTCCGCTTGGCACATGTGATCGGCGAGGCACGCTCCCCCGGCTCATCACGACGCGCGGCGTGGAATCGTAGGTTGACGTGATCGATACAGAATCCATCGCTCCCCCATCGAAGACGTTCCTCGGACAGCCCCGCCCGCTGGCGAACCTGTTCGGCGTCGAGATGTGGGAGCGCTTCTCGTTCTACGGGATGCAGGGCATCCTGCTGATCTACCTGTATTACTCCGTCGCAGACGGCGGGCTCGGGATCGACCGTGACACCGCCACCAGCATCGTCGGTGCCTACGGTGGGCTGGTCTACCTGTCCACCATCCTCGGTGGATGGCTCGCCGACCGGCTCGCCGGTGCCGAACGTACGTTGTTCGCCAGCGCGATCCTGGTGATGTTCGGCCACATCGCGCTCGCGCTGCTTCCCGGCCTGCTCGGCGTCGGCGTCGGCCTGGTCCTGATCGCCCTCGGCAGCGGCGGGGTGAAGGCCAACGCCACGTCGTTGGTCGGGTCCCTCTACGCCGCCGACGACGATCGCCGGGACGCCGGGTTCTCGCTGTTCTACCTCGGAATCAACCTCGGCGCGCTCGTGGGACCGCTGCTCACGGGGCTGCTGCAGTCCGGTCTCGGTTTCCACTACGGCTTCGGGATCGCCGCAGCCGGGATGGCCGCCGGGCTGATCCAGTACGGCGTCGGTCGCCGCAGGTTGCCCGAGGCCGCGCGGACGGTGCCCAGCCCGTTACCGAGGTCCCGCCGGGCACCGTTGGCCGGGCTCGCCGTCGGCGCTCTCGTCGTGATCGCCGTGCTGGCGTCCACCGGCGCACTGCGAGCGGACAGCCTGGCCGATATCGTGGTCGTCCTCAGCGTGATCGCGGCGATCGGGTACTTCGCGGTCATCCTCGCCAGCAGGCGGATCACCGCCGCGGAACGGCGCCGGGTGCTGGCGTTCATCCCGATGTTCATCGCCAGCGCGGCGTTCTGGTCGCTCTACCAGCAGCAGTTCACGGTCGTGACGATCTACTCCGACCAGCGCCTGGACCGCACCGTCCTCGGCTGGGAGATGCCCGTGTCGTTCGTGCAGTCGATCAACCCGGTCTTCATCATCCTGCTGTCCGGCCTGTTCGCCGCCCTGTGGACGAGGCTGGGTCCCCGCCAGCCGTCGAGCCCGATCAAGTTCGCCCTGGGCACCGCCGTCATGGGGGCGGCGTTCCTGCTGTTCCTGCCGATGGCCGGCGGCGGCCCGAACAGCGCACCGCTGCTCGGGCTGATCGGCATCCTGCTCGTCTTCACCCTCGCGGAACTGCTGTTGTCGCCGGTGGGGCTGTCGTTGTCGACCAAGCTCGCCCCGGAGGCCTTCCGCACGCAGATGGTGGCGCTGTTCTTCCTGTCCGTGGCCCTCGGGAGCGCGCTGTCGGGGTCGCTCGCGGAGTACTACAGCGAGGCCGGCGAGGCGGCCTACTTCGGCGTCCTCGGCGCGGTGGCGATCGCGTCGGGCGTGGTCCTCGCTCTCGCGGCCCCGTTCCTGCGTCGACTCATGGGCGGCGTCCGGTGAGCTGACCGGAGACCGGCTCGGCTGTCGGCGCGCTCAGCCCCCTCCCGCCGACTCGGCCTCGCGCTCCCAGGCGACGGCCAGGGCACGCCGGGCACCGAATCGTCGGGGGGACCACCGCGGTGGACGTGAGCATCGGCGATTCCTCTCCGGCGACGGCCCACCCGGCTGCGCTGCTCAGACCCCGCGCGGCGCCGTCCGCCGTCGGCGGCAACGTTCCCGGTGCCCGCTTCCATCGAGTGGAACGGCCTCGGTCTCGGCCCGGGCGCAGCTCAGTGGGGCGGCGGAACCGGCGCGGGCTCAGGGGTTCCCGGCTCGGAGCGGACGCCGAGCTGCAGCAACCGTCCGAGTTCGTCGGCGTGGCGCCAGGTCGCGGGCGCGCGAGCCGGACGGCCCCACCGGATGCATCACTGTGCTCCCGGCCTCGCACCAGGCTCTGTCCGGTTCGGCCGTGCCCATCCGGGCGCGGCCGAACCGGACCGCGCACTCAGGCGCTCTGCGCCAACCGCTGGGCAAGCATGCGCTTGCCCTGCTCGGCACCCTTCCGGCTCTCGGCCTGCGCCTTCCGGAAGAACTCGGCCAGCTCGTTGTCGCCCACGCGTTCGGCGTCCTTGATGTAGATCTCCAGCCGGAGTGTGTTGCTCAGGCACGCCTCGGTGAACCAGATCAGGTTGTAGTCCTTGTCAGCGGTGCCTGTGACCTGACCGGTCTCGGTGTCGGTGGTAGCAGTCATCACTGAGTACCTCCCTATCCGTTTGATTCCTCCGACCGTCTGGGCCGATCGGCCCAGACGACGCAACCGGCAACCTCACGGCCGCCCGCTCGTGCGGGGCGCCGGACCCGGTCGCCGCGCCGGGGCGCCGCCAGATCGTGCGCTCCGTGGCTGTGGGTCGATGCCGGTCGAGGCCGACGGATCGGTGCGACCGGCGGCCCGTCACACCCCGCGGCCAGGTCTGAGCCCTTCAGGGGACGGATCGCAGAACAACGTTCCGGCATCTCGGGATCTCCCTCGCGATCGACCGCGCGTGGGGTTCACCGGGGGTGTAGCCGGTCGCCGCCGATTTCAACCCCGCCGGGACATCGCGATGTCTCCACCGACTACCGGTCCGGATCTGTGGCCCGGGCGGCCCCGCCGAACGGGCGGGGCAGGCTCAGCTCATCGGGCGGGAGCATGCGACCCGCCGCCGCGTTCAGCGGAGGTGCGGCGGCGAGCCGGACCTCGTGCTGGTCAGCCGGCAGCGGTCTCGAGGTCGACCAGTGCGGCGGCGGCCCGGAAGTACTTGTTGCGCCCGAGATCCCCGATCGTCTTGATGTTGAACGCTTCCTTGAGTTTCTCGGCGTCGCCGGCGCTGACGCCGGAGAGCGCCTCGACGGGGGTCTTGAGCAGATCAGCGAGCGAGAGGTCCTTCTGATAGTCCTTGTCCAGCAGTTTCGTGACATCGACCGAGACCGCCATGAGCCGTTCCCTCCTCGTGACCGTTCGTAGCGATGAGGCCGGGGTCCGGTATCCCCGGCCCGAACGTAACCGACTCCGCGGTACGCAGAGAAGGGCGGCGAGCAACGGCCACCGGTCCGTCGGGTCGCGGAGCCGGGTCAGCGGGCGGGGCCGTCAGGACGGGTCGTCCAGGCGGAACCCCACCTTCATCGTGACCTGGACGTGCCCGATCTCGCCCTCCTGCAGGCTGCCGCGGATCTCGCTCACCTCGAACCAGTCGAGGTGCCGCAGCGTCTGGGAAGCCCGGGTCAATCCGTTGCGGATCGCAGCGTCGACACCGTCCGAGGAACTCCCGACGATCTCGGTGATCCGGTACGTGTGATCGGTCATCGGAACCTCCGCGGGCTCGTGAGCAGGGAGCGGGCTTCCTGTGCGGCGGCGCCCTCGGCGGCCAGGTGCGCCAGCTCCGGGGACAGCGCCTCGCCGCGGTGGGCCTTGGTCTGGGCATACAACCGCCCGGCCCGATACGACGACCGCACCAGCGGACCGGCCATCACCCCGGCGAACCCGATCTCCTCCGCCGCCGCGGCATGGTCGACGAACTCCTCGGGCCGGACCCAGCGCTCCACCGGATGATGCCGCTTCGAGGGCCGCAGATACTGGGTGATGGTGACGATCTCACAACCCGCGGCGTGCAGATCGACCAGCGCCGCGGTCACCTCCGCCGGGGTCTCCCCCATCCCCAGGATCAGGTTCGACTTGGTCACCAACCCGGCCGCCCGGGCCTTGCTCAGCACCTGAAGCGAGCGCTCGTAGCGAAACCCCGGCCGGATCCGGCGAAAGATCCGCGGCACCGTCTCCAGATTGTGCGCCAACACCTCCGGCCCGGCCCCGAACACCTCACCCAGCTGCCCGTCGTCGTTGGTGAAATCCGGGATCAGCAGCTCCACCCCGGTGCCCGGGTTGAGCGCGTGGATCCGGCGGACCGTCTCGGCGTAGAGCCAGGCCCCGCCATCGGGCAGGTCGTCGCGGGCCACCCCGGTCACCGTGGAATAGCGCAACCCCATCGCGGCCACCGACTCGGCGACCCGGCGCGGCTCGTCGCGGTCCAGCGCGGCCGGTTTCCCGGTGTCGATCTGGCAGAAATCACAGCGCCGGGTGCACTGCTCCCCACCGATCAGGAAGGTGGCCTCACGGTCCTCCCAGCACTCGTAGATGTTCGGGCAGCCGGCCTCCTCGCACACCGTGTGCAGCCCCCCCGAGCGCACCAACGCCTTCAGCTCGGTGTACTGCGGCCCGGTCCGGGCCCGGGTCCGGATCCAGGACGGCTTGCGCTCGATCGGGGTCTCACTGTTCCGGACCTCGAGACGGAGCAGCTTGCGGCCTTCGGGTGCGATGGTCACCTCGGCTGGTTCCTCCTCCGGCGATCTGGCCTCACACGTGGATAAGACGCTACGCCGCCGGGCCGGAGCCGGGGTGGTGTCTCGCTGGGCGGAAGGCTCCCCGCCGCAGCGGTCATCGGGCGCGGGCGGCGCGGCCGGCCGCCGGGCGGCGCTGCAGCCGGTGGGTCCGGAAGAACTGCCACATCAGGGTCGCGGCCCGCGGACCGCGGGGGTCGCTGTACGAACCGCCGTCGCGCCCGCCGGACCATGCGTGTCCCAGGCCGTGGACGAGCCAGTACTCGAGCACCTTGCGGCCCCTGGGGGTGTACCACCGCACGGTGGTGGAGCGGCGGCCGCCAGCGGTGCGGCCGGTGGCCGTCGGGGTACGACCGATCCAGCTGCTCCTCGACGACACGCCACCATCTGCCGGCGCCGGCCCCCGCGACACGCGGACGTGGCCGTCGGGACAACGGAGGGGGACACATCGTGCCCGGTTGCGGGAAAGGGCCAGCGACATGCTGGTGCGCGCGAGTGTCGAGCCTGCGATGGACAGCCTCGAGATCAGGCAGCGCCACGAGTCGACTCCCTGAGAGGCCTCCGGCGCGTCGCTCAGTCGGTCTTCACCTCGCCCTCGCGGACCACCAGCACCGGGCGATCCGCACGCTTGAGGAGCTCGCGTGCGGTGCTGCCCATCAGCAGTTCGCTCAGCGCGCTGTGCCGGTGAGCCCCCAGCACCAGCACCGGGGCGTCGCGCTCCTCGGCCAGGCGCAACAGCGTGGCGGGAACGCTGGCGTCGTCGGCCACGACCAGGCCCTGGGCGTCGAACCCGGCCTCCTGCGCCATCGCCGCGCCCTTCTCCGCCAGCCGTCGCGCCGCCTGGAGCGCCTCCTTCTCGTACTCCATCGCCGTGCGGATCTCGGTCTCGGTCACCGGGATGCTGGCCGTCATCAGCGGCCCCACGGTCGCCGCGAAGACCCGCCCGATCTCCATCACGACGACCACGAGCGCATGTCGCGGTGCAAGCAGTTCGCCCGCCTCCCGCAGTGCCCGCTCCGCCGCCGGCGTGCCGTCGAATCCGATGAGGACCGGCCCTGATCGCATCGTGCGCTCCTTCGGTCGGCGGGGGCCCATACCGTGGCGGGCACGACCGTGGCGCGCTTCCGCCCGCGGGGACGAATCTGCGGGCCGATCCTCGGCCCGCCAGGAGCAGACGAACCGGGACCCGCATCAGGCGCCGCCGCGCCGAGCCACGCCGAAGGCGAAGAACACCCACCCGACGGTGCCCATCTCGGTGCCGCCGCTGCTGAGCCCGATGTAGAGCCCGGCCACTGCGAGGAGGACGCTGCCCAGGAGAGCAATGCCGAACCGTAACGGATCGAGGTCGGCGCCGGTACGGCGTGATCACACCGTCTCACCGGGCTCGCCCGCTCGGGTCGGCAGCAGGTGCTCGATGCGCGGCGGGCCGTCGGCGAAGGCGCGCGCGACGTCCTCGAGTTCCTGGTCCGAGCCGGTGAGCCGGCCCCCGTGCTGGCGGAGGTGTTCGGCCCAGTTCGGGTACTGCGACACCTCCACGAAACGGGTGGGGTCGGCCGCATCGCGGTAGACCGCGTAGCTGGTGGCCCCGGTTCGCATCTTCATCCGGCGCACCGGCACCATCGCCTCGAGGAACCGGGGCATGTTCTCCGGCGAGACCGTGTAGCTCACGGTGACCAGGACGGGCCCGTCCTCGAGCTCGGGGTCGAGCTCCAGGTGCGGTTCGGGCCAGTACACCGCGGGGTCGCGATCCAGCCCGCTGACGTCGTGCAGCGGCCACACGGCCACGGTGAGCGCGCCGAGGGCCAGCAGCCCGCCCGCGACCAGCAGCGTCGGTACCAGCCCGAGCCATTCGGCGAGCACGCCCCAGATCAGGGACGCGACCGCCTGGCCGCCGGCGAACACCATCTGGTAGATCGACAGCCCGCGGGCACGCACCCACCCGGGCAGGAACACCTGCAAGGTGCCGTTCATCGTGGCGAGCATGCACAGCCAGGCCAGCCCGGCCGGCACGAGCGCCACCAGCGCCACGACGAGGTGCGGTGCCAGGGCGCACACGATGGTCGCGGTGCCGAACACCAGGCCGGCGAACAGGACGAGCCGGGTCGGTGACAACCGGGCCACGACGTGGGGCAGCACGGCCGCGCCGGTGACCGCACCGATCCCGAGCGCACCCAGCAGCAGGCCGTACCCGAGCGCGTCGAGGCCGAGCAACCGGCTGGCGACCAGCGGCAGCAGCGCCCAGAGCGCGGAGCCCGGGACGACGAACAACAGGGTGCGCAGGAGCAGCCGCCGTACCGCGGGCGAGTGGCGGACGTAGCGCGCCCCGGCGACCAGAGCACCACCGAATCGCTCGGGCAGCAGCTGCTCCTGCGCCCTCGGCGGTCGCAGGCCCACCAGGACGGCGGCCATCGCCGCGTACGTGAGCGCGTTCAGCGCGAAGACCGCGGAGACCCCCGCCTGCGCGATGAGCAGGCCGGCCACGGCGGGCCCGACGGCGCGGGCGAGGTTCATCGCGACGCCGTTCAGCGCGGCGGCGGACCGTGCCTGGTCCCGCCCGACCAGCTCCTGGACCAGCGTCTGATAGCCGGGGATCATCAGCGTCGTGCCGCAGCCGAGCAGGAACGTCGCGGTGAGCAGCAGCGCGGGCGGCAGGTGGCCGGTGGCCGCCAGCACGGTCAGCGCCGCGCCGACGGCCACCTGGAACAGCTGGACGGCGATCAGGAGCCGCCGCCGGTCCACGATGTCGGCAAGCGCGCCGGCCGGCAGCGCCAGCACCAGCGTGGGCAGCATCGCCGCGGCCTGAACCAGCCCGACGAGGGTCGCCGCGTTCGGTTCGTCGACCAGCAACCACTGGGCGCCGACGGTCTGCATCCAGGTGCCGATCAAGCTGAACAGCTGGGTGATCCAGAGGAAGCGGAAAGCGCGGACGCGCAGCGGCGCCCACGCCGACGGCGTCGCTCGGGCGGTGTCGTCGGACATGCCCCATCCTCCCAGCAGGCCCACGCACACCGGGCGGGCCGGGCCGGGATCTACCCCGCTTCGCGCCCGGCCCGGCCGACGGGCCGGGCGTCGTCAGGCGTGGCGCTGTGCTCGGGCGGCCCGGCGGCGGGCGGTGGCGCAGCGACGGCCCGGTGCCCGTTGCGCTCACCGGAGTCGACGGTCTGATCGTGTGCCTGCTCGAAGGTGATGATGCGGTGGCCGCGGTTGTTGGAGAACGTGAGCGCGCGGGCCCAGGTGTAGATCGTGCCCAGCCGGTTGCCCCAGCCGATCAGGTACAGCACATGAATGAAACCCCATATGGTGTAGCCGATCCAGCCGGTGAACTTCATCCCGAACGCATCCGCCACCGCGGCCCGGTGCCCGATCGTCGCCATGCTGCCCTTGTCGACGTACTTGAACGGCTCGATGTTCTGGTCGCCGTCCAGCCGGGCCTTGATCACCTTGCCGACGTAGCGGCCCTCCTGCATCGCCGGCTGCGCCACCCCGGGCAACTTGTTCAGCGACACCATGTCCCCGATCGCGAACACCTCCGGATGTCCCGCCACCGTGCAGTCCGGGTTCACCGGAATCCGTCCCGCCCGGTCGGTCTCCACACCCGTCTTCTCCGCCAGCATCTTCGCCAGCGGCGAGGCCTGCACCCCGGCCGCCCAGATCCGGGTGCGGGTCCGGATGGTCTCCAGCCCGTCCGGGCCCTTCACGGTGATGCTCTCGTCGTCCATGCCGACCGCGAGAGTGTCGGTCCGGACCTCCACACCCATCTTCTCCAGCCGCTGGTGGGTGTAGCGCTGCAGCTTCGCGGCGAAGGGCGGCAGCACCGCCGGGGCGCCCTCCAGCAGCAGGATCCGCGCCTCGGTGGTGTCCACCGAGCGGTAGTCCTGCGGCAGCACCTTGTGCGCGAGCTCGGCCACCTGCCCGACCAGCTCCACCCCGGTCGGGCCCGCCCCGACCACCACGAACGTCAGCCATTCCGCCCGCTCCTGCGGGTCGGTGGCCAACTCGGCCATCTCGAACGCCGACAGGATGCGGTCCCGCAGGTGGCGCGCGTCCTCCACCGTCTTCATACCGGGCGCGAACTGCGCGAACTCATCACGCCCGAAGTAGGAGTGCGTCGCCCCGGCGGCGACGACGAGCGTGTCGTAGGGCAGCCCCAGCGGGCGTCCGTCCGGACCCTCGGCCCGCACCACCTTCCGCTCCAGATCCAGATCGTGCACATCGGCCAGCAACGCCCGCGCGTTCTTCTGCTTCTTGATCACGCTGCGCAACGCCGGCGCGATCAACCCGGGCGGCAGGATCCCCGCCGCCACCTGGTACAGCAGCGGCTGGAACAGATGGTGGTTCGTCCGATCCACCACCGTCACGTCCACGTCGACGTGCGCCAGGCTCCGGGTGACGTTCAAGCCACCGAACCCGCCGCCGACCACGACCACCCGGTGCCGTCGATCCCCGGTCATCTGTCCACCTCCCCTTCTCGGTGTTCCACCGGCCGCCACAGGTAGACCCCGTCCGGTCGGCGGCCTCTGGTCAGCACGCCCCGCACCTCGTGGAAGGCGAGGTAGGCGAGTATCTCGGCCATCGCGAAATGCCGCTGCGCGCCCGTCAGCGCCGAGCGGAACAACTCGAGTTCCGTGGCCGGGTACTCCCGCGTCTCGACGAGCTCCCGGGTCTGCCTCAGGCGGCGCCGCTTGCCCTGCGCGATGGCATCGGCCCGGCGCGCTCCGTCGCGGAACGGAGCGCCGGGGCCGGGCGAGTGCCCGGGGGTGTGCAGGATCTCCCACTCCCGCCCGTTCGCGGTGAAGCGCTCGCCGCCGGCGAGGAGCGTGCTGGGCCGGCCGATCGACGGCATCACGGGCATCCGGTCGAGCAGCCCCGCGGAGCTCTCGGTTCCAGAGAGCTGCCGCAGGCGGCCAGCGCGGCGCTGAGCGCCGTCGGGGTCCGGGGTCTCCGCCCTCCACCGCGGCCGCGGCGATGCCGCAGTCGACGAGCGTGTCGCCGGCGTCCCCGGTGAGCAGGTAGACACTCACCGTCGGGACACCGTGGATGCCGAGCGGCAACGCGAGCCCGTGCACTCCGGTGGCGACCTCGGCCGGGCCGGTCATGCCCGCAACGTCACGCATCACGCCGTCCACTGGCAACACGCGCTTCCACTCAGCGGACCGATCAGCAGGTGTGTCAGCTCTTGATCTGCGCGACGGCCCGCAGTTCCTCGGGTGTCGCGGTACCGCAGCCGAAGAACTCCAGGTACGCCGGGATCATCTCGAACAGCATGTCGCTGCCCACCTGGATCCGGCAGCCCCGTCCAGCGGGTGCGCGCGGCACTCGTCGCGACGATCAGCTCTCGCGGCGCCTGACCCGGACCCGGCCCGAGGCCAGGTATCCGCCACCCATCGCCACCTCGCGCACGTCCAGGTCGGACACCCGGTCGGCCAGGTGAGCCCACGGCCGATCGAAGCCGGTGAAGTCCCGGACGTACGGGGCGTGCAGGGCCAGCACCCCCGCGTTCAGCGCAACCGCCCAGACCGGCGCCCACTTGCCGCCACCGATCCGCCGGGCCGTACGTGTTCCAGAACGTTGTCGATCGCGTCCGGTGACTGCAGGAGGTCGTGCACGGCGCAGAACAGCGCGTGGTCGGCGACGACGGGCAGGTCGGTGTCCTCCACCGCGGCCTCGATCAGTACCACGTTGTCCCACCCCTCGTTGGCCACCCGTTTGGCCGCGACGGTGAGCATGTCCGGGGAGGCGTCCACCCCGATGACGGTTCCGGCGCGCCCGACGCGCTCCTGCAGCAGTTCGAAACACAGGCCGGTGCCGCAGCCGACGTCGAGCACGACGTCGCCACTCGTCAGCGGGAGCAGGTCGACCAGGCTCCGCCGATAGGTCTCGAAGGTGCGGGTGCGCGCGTCGTACACCGTGGCGTCGCTGCTGTACGCGCGTTGTGCGGCGAGGGCGGTGCGGACGGACCGGGGCAGGACGGGACGGGGCATACGGGCCCTCTCGACGATCGCCACCCGGCATCGGCGGGCGGGGCGGGCC
>NZ_JAAXKZ010000043.1 GCF_012911875.1 Pseudonocardia bannensis
GTTCGGGGGCCGCCGGGGTGGCGGCGTCGTCCAGCAGCGACGACCGCCGGTAGGCCTCCGGATCGGTGTCCGGCCGACCCAGGTAGCGCTCGGTGTAGTGGGTGTCGTACAGCTTCCAGTCCGTCACCGGTGCCCCGCCGACGGCCGCGTGGAAGACGTCCGGCCGGCGCAGTACCGCGAGTGCGGCCAGGAACCCGCCGAAGGACCAGCCACGGATCCCGACCCGGTCCAGGTCGAGGTCGGGGTGGCGCCGGGCGGCGGCGTGCAGCGCATCGATCTGGTCCTCCAGCACCGGGCCGGCCAGGTCGTGATACACCGCGCGCTCCCACTCCGGTCCCCGTCCGGGGGTGCCCCGGCCGTCGGCGATCACCACCGCGAAGCCCTGCTCGGCGAACCACTGGCTGGTCAGGTACGCGCCGCGCGCGGCGAGCACCCGCTGGGAGTGCGGCCCGCCGTAGGGATCCATCAGTACCGGCAGCTTCTGCCCGGGCCGGTGCCACGACGGCAGCAGCACGGCGGTGCGCACCTCCCGCTCTCCCGCGGCGAACAGCTCCACCCGAGGCTCCAGGCCGGGCGGCTCGGCGTACGAGGTGATCGTCAGTTCGCGGCCGGTCGCCGGGCGGACCCGGACCGACGGCCCGTCGTGGGTGAGGTCCTGCCCGCTGACGACCAGCGTCCCGCCGCCCATCCGGCCGCTGTACACGCCGGTGTCCGGGGTCAACGACTGCAGCCCGGCCTTCCGCGACCAGGACCACAGCCCGATCGAGACCGGGTCCTGCGAGGCGCTGAACAGCACCGTGTCGCCGTCCACGTCGAGTACCCCGCGGAACTGCAGCGACGGCGGCGTCACCGGTTCACCGTCGACGAGCAGCCGGTGCGCGCCCTCGCTGTCCGCGGTCCAGACCAGCTCGCCCCCGGCCAGCCGGGCGGGTACCCCGGGGAGGATGTCGACCCAGCGGGGGTCGGTGCCGACCGCGACCGGGGTGGTGGCGCCGGTCGCGGGGTCCACCCGCAGTACCTGCAGGGTCCGCTGGTCGCGGCTCTGCACCGTGATGAGCAGGCCGGTGTAGTCCCAGGTCGCATCGACGAGGTACTCGAACGCGGCCGTATCCCACCGGACCGGGATCCGGGCCCGGTTCAGACCGATGAGGTGCAGCGTGACCCGGGCGTTGGGGGTCCCGGCGGCGGGATAGGCGACGGTGGCCGGCTCGCGGTCGGGGTTGGCCGGGTCGGCGATGTGCCAGCGCTGCACGGGGGAGTCGTCCACCCGGGCGACGAGCAGCGAGTCGCCGAACGGGGACCACCAGAAGCCCCGCATCCGGCCCATCTCCTCGGCGGCCACGAAGTCGGCCAGCCCGTAGGTGATGTGCGCCTCCTCCGGCTCGGCCAGCGTGGTCGTCGTGCGGGCGGCGAGCTCGTACACGTGCAGCGCGCCCCCGGCGACGTAGGCGACGCGGGCGCCCGTCGGGTCCGGCCGCGGGTCGATCACGCCACCGGGGGAGTCGACGAGGCGCGGGGTCAGCCCCGCCACGAAGGCGACGACGTACAGCCGTCCGGACAGGGTGAAGGCGGCCATCGTCATCGGTCGGTCGGTCGCGTAGCCGACGATGCCGCCTGCCTGCTCCCGGCTGCGTTCGCGGCGTGCGCGCTCCTCGGGCGGCAGGTCCTCGTCGGTGAGGTCACCGCCGTTGTCCAGGGCGCGCGGATCGACGACCAGGCGCTCCTCGGCGGTCGCGACGTCGAGGGTCCACAGACAGTTCACCGGGTCGGTCCCGCCCTTGCTGCGCAGGAACACGACCCGCTGGCCGTCGGGGGAGACCGTGATGCCGCGCGGGGCGCCCAGGGTGAACCGCCGGGTCCGGGCCTGCCGGCGCGGGAAGCTGTCCGTCACGGTGGATCAGTCTGCGCGCCGGGCCGGGCGGGGCGTCGCGGGGGTCACACCTCGGACGCCGCCCGACCCGGAGCGAGGTCCCTGATCCGGCCGGGACCGGTGGTCGGAGCAGCCGGTCTTTCAGTAGCTGAAAGTCGGGTGCCGGAGCCGGCGGTGGGCGTGGTGACCTGGCGCGCAGCACCCGATCCGACCCCGCCACCACGCAGGGAGACACCGATGTCCGAATTCGTCCGGGACCAGTGGTACGTCGCGGCGTACGGGTCCGAGGTGGGCCGCGAGCTGCTGGCCCGCACCATCCTCGGCGAGCCGATCGTGCTCTACCGCACCGGCGACGGCACCGCCGTCGCCCTGGCCGACCGCTGCGTGCACCGCCGCTTCCCGCTCTCGGAGAGCAAGCTCGTCGACGACACCATCGTCTGCGGCTACCACGGCTTCACCTACGGTACCGACGGTGCGTGCGTCGCCGTCCCCGGGCAGAAGCGCATCCCGCGCACCGCCCGGGTCCCCTCCTACCCCGTCGTCGAGCAGGACTCCTTCGTCTGGGTCTGGATCGGCGACGCCGGGAAGGCCGCGACCACGCCGGTGCCGCGGGCACCGTGGCTGGCCGACCCCGGCTACGCGACCGTCTGCGGGATGGAGCCGCTGAACGCCCGGGCGTCACTGCTGGTCGACAACCTGATGGACCTCTCCCACGAGACCTACCTCCACGGCGGCTACATCGGCACCCCGGAGGTCGCCGAGACCCCGATCACCACCGAGGTCGACGACGAGGCCGGCGTGGTCTACGTCAGCCGGCACATGGACGACACCGAGTGCCCGCCGTTCTACGCCGAGTCCACCGGCCTCGCCGGGCGGATCACGCGCTGGCAGGACATCGAGTTCCACCCGCCGTGCCTGTACCTGCTGCACAGCCGCGTCGCCCCGGTCGGCGTGCTGCCGAACGCCGACGGAACCGACCCGGACGCCTTCCACGTCGAGGTCGTCTACGCCATCACGCCGTCGACGGAGAACAGCACCTACGACTTCTGGGCCGTGGCGCGCGACTTCGCCCAGGACGACGCGGAGGTCTCGGACTACCTGCGCGAGTCCAACCGGACCGTGGTGCTCCAGGACGTCGACGCGCTCAACGTCCTGGAGAAGGTCATCGCCGACGAGCCGGCCGGTTACCAGGAGCTCAGCATCAACATCGACACCGGTGGGCTGGCCGCGCGCCGCATCCTGGCCCGGATGGCGCGGGCGGGTGACCCCACGAAGGTCGGCTCGTGACCGGCCCCGGGGCGCCGACCCGGATGCTGCGTGGCGAGCACGTGCGCCGCGTGGTGTGGCTCCCGGGCACCGACCTGCTGCGCGGCACCTGCTTCTGCGGCGCCGAGCGGGACGCGGAGGACCCGGTGGAGCTGTGGGAGTGGCTGCTCGCCCATCCCGACCACGGCGGTACCCCCGCCGTCCCGACCCGGCCGGCCCCGCGCGAGCTCGCCTCCATCTGACCTCCGTGAGCGACGGCAGCGGCCATGGCCGCTGCCGCCACCCGCAGAAGGGTTCCGTCATGGCTGAAGAAGCCGAACTCGACCTGCTCGTCGACCGCGCCGTCCCAGCGGCCGACGGGGTCGTCGAGCTGACCCTGCGCGCCGCCGACGGCGCCGACCTGCCCGCGTGGAAACCCGGTGCGCACGTCGACCTGGAGCTGCGTCCCGACCTGGTCCGGCAGTACTCGCTGTGCGGCGACCCCGCCGACCGCACCCGCTGGCGGCTCGGGGTCCTGCGCGAGCCGGACGGCCGGGGCGGCTCGGCGTTCGTGCACGACGAGCTGGCCGAGGGGACGAAGGTCCGGGCCCGCGGCCCGCGCAACCACTTCGCCCTGGCCGACGCGCCGCGCCACCTGTTCATCGCCGGCGGCATCGGGATCACCCCGATCCTGCCGATGCTCGCGGCGGCGGACGCGGCCGGCGGCGACTGGCGCCTGGTCTACGGCGGGCGCACCCGCACCTCGATGGCCTTCCTCGCGGAGCTGACCGACCGGTACGCCGAGCGTGTCGAGGTCCGGCCGCAGGACGAGACCGGGCCGCTCGACCTGGACGGGCTGCTCGGTGGCCTCGAGCCCGGCACGCTCGTCTACTGCTGCGGGCCGGAGCCGCTGCTCACCGCGGTCGAGGAGCGGGCCCCGGCGGGGCAGCTGCACGTCGAGCGGTTCGCGCCCAGGAGCGTGGGCGAACCCGTCCGTGCGGACGGGTTCGAGGTGGAGCTCGCCCGGTCCGGGCTCACCCTCACGGTGCTCCCGGACCGCTCGATCCTGCACACCGTCGAAGACGCCGGGATCAGCGTCCTCTCGTCGTGCCAGGAAGGCACGTGCGGGACCTGCGAGACCGGGGTACTCGGGGGCAGGCCCGACCACCGCGACTCGTTGCTCACCGCCGAGGAGCGGGCGGCCGGCGACACGATGTTCATCTGCGTGTCCCGGTGCTGGTCGCCCCGTCTCGTGCTCGACCTCTAGCGAACAACAGCCGCGCACCCGTCGAGGAGGACGTGATGAGCGAGCCCCTGCGCAGCCACCCGGGACCGCCCGACGCCGCGGTGCCACCGAGAGTGCCCTACAAGCCGCTCTGGGCGGTGCTGCTGCTGGGCTGGCTGGTGAGCTACGCCGACCGCACGGTCACCGGCCCGGTGATCGCCTGGATGATCCAGAACAAGGCCGGTTTCATCGGCGACTCGGCGAACCCGGCGACGCTCGGTGGGCTGATCGGCTCGCTGTTCTTCGTCGGCTACATGCTGACCCAGTACCCCGGCGGGAAGCTCGGCGACCGCTTCGGGCACCGCGAGATGATCGTCGTCTCGCTGCTGTGGGCCGGTGTCATGACGATCGTGTCCGGGCTGGTCGCGGGACTCATCGCGTTCGTCGCCGCGCGGGTGCTGACCGGACTCGGCGAAGGGGTCTTCTACTCCAACGACCGCACCCTGGTCATGGCGCACACCCCGGTCCAGAAGCGCACCCTGGGCCTCGGCGTCGTGATCACCGGTCTCTCGATCGGGCTCACCGTCGGGATCGTCGCGACGCCGCTGCTGATCGACTGGGGTCGGTCCCTCGGCATGGGGGAGGAGGCGTGGCGGGTCCCGTTCTACGTGCTCGGCGCCGTCACCCTGGTGGTCGCCGCGCTCGCCGCCTGGTTCTTCCGGAACAGGCTGGGCGGCCCGCTGCGGCTGCGTGCCCCGTTCCTGCGGCTGATCGCGTACTCGGCACCGACGTTCGCCGCGGTGCTCACCCTGTTCTGGGTGGCCGACCGGCTGGGCTGGCCGGAGTGGGCGACCGCAGGGGTGGCGCTGCTGCTCGCCGGCGTCTACATCGCGGTGATCGTGCGCAACGAGATCCGCGCCGGACGGGCGTCGACCCTGCTCAGCCGGGACGCGCTGCTGATGTACATCGGTTTCATCGCGGTGCTGTGGAACCTGTGGTTCTTCTCGTTCTGGTCCGTGCTCATCGTGCGTGAGACCGCCCAGAGCAGCCTGACCGCGGCCGCGCTCACCGCGGCGTTCAACGCGGTCGCGGGCATCATCGGCTTCCCGGCCGGTGGCTGGTTGGCCGACCGTCGGGTGCGCCGGGGCAAGGGCCGCAAGCCGCTGCTGATCGGGTTGACCCTGGGCTACGCGGTGCTCGTCGTGCTGTTCGGGCTCAGCGTGATGCGCGGCGAGCAGCCGTCGCTGCTGGTGCTCGGCCTGCTGCTGTTCAGCTCCGGCGTGCTGTTCAACGCCCTGCAGCCGGTCCAGCACGGCATGACCGGCGACCTGGTGCCGCCCGACCAGCGTGGCTCGATGTTCGGGCTGTTCAACCTGATCGCGGAGGTGGGCGCCGTCGCGAGCCCGGTGGTCAGCGGGCTGCTGCGCGACGCCACCGGTAGCTGGGCACCCGGGGTGTTCGTCGCGGCCGCGCTGATGTTCGCCTCCGCTGTGCTGTACGCGCTGGTGCGGGAGAAGATGCCTGCACCGGCGTGACGAGGGGGTGCCGATGGCGGCAGACGCGGCTCCGCGCTCGTTGTCGGGAAAGGTGCTCGACGTTCTCGACGCGTTCTCCGCCGACGCCCCGGAGCTCACCCTGTCCGACATCAGCCGCCGGACCGGGCTGTCGCTGAGCACCACGCACCGCATCGTCCGCGAGCTCAGCGAGTGGGGCGCGCTCGAGCGCCAGGGCCGCGGTCCGTACCGCATCGGCCTGCGATTGTTCGAGGTCGCGTCGTTGGCGCCGCGGGGCCCGCAGCTGCGCGAGGTCGCCCTGCCCTACCTGGAGGACCTGTACGAGGCGACGCACGAGAACGTGCAGCTCGCGGTGCGCGAGGGCCTCGAGCTCGTGTTCCTGGAGCGGATCACCGGCCGGGACGCGGTCCGGGTGCTGACCCGGGTCGGCGGCCGGTTCTCGCTGCACGCCACCGGGGTCGGGCTCGCGCTGCTGGCCTTCGCCCCGCCCGAGGTCCAGGAACAGGTGCTGTCGGGATCGCTCGAGCGCTGGACGGAGCGCACCATCACCGATCAGGGGCAGCTGCGCCGGATGCTCGCCGACGTCCGCCGCACCGGCGTCGCGATCAGTGACCGGCAGGTGACCATGGACGCGCTGTCGGTGGCCGCGCCCGTCGTCGGGCCCGATGACTGCGTGGTCGCCGCCCTGTCCCTCGTGGTGCACGCGGACGGGGCGTCGCCGCACACGCTGGCGCCTGCGGTGCGTACCGCGGCCCGCGGCATCTCGCGGGCGCTGGGGTCTCCGACGGCGCGCCGGCATCCGGCAGGGGCACGCCGCCGCGCGTCCGGCCCGTGAGTCCTGCTCCGCCGGTGCGCGCGCCCCGAGCCCGAGGAGGGCCCATCCCGGCGGAGCCCGGCACCGCGACCTGCCGTCTTGTCGCGGAGGGTGGAGGCACGCCCGCCGCGGCGTAGCATCGGAGCGCTGGAGACACTTCCCGTGCCAGCACGCACACGGTCCTCGGCCCTGGCCCACACCGTCCCGGTCCCGGGGCCGGGAGTGCGCGATGGCCGGACCGCGCGCACGAGGAACTGCGTCATGAGCCGTTCTCAACCGGCGCCGCCGCGCCGCCCAGGCCCGGTCCGGTGGCTGTGGTACGCCGCCGGCGGGCGGCTACCGAGGCGCTACCGGGAATGGGTCCTGCACGACCTCACCTGCCGCACGTGGCCACTCCGCCACCTCGCCCGGTTGTTGGCCCAGCTCGCACCGGTCGCCGTCGTCCTGCTGGTGCTGATCCCGGGCCCGTTGGGGGTCCGGGTGATGAGCGTGGTGGCCGGATCGCTGATCGGTCTCATGTACTCCTTCGTCTTCCTCCACGAGGCCACCGCGGGCCGGGCAGCCAAAGCCGGCTATCCCAGCGGTACCACGCAGCGGGTCCGCAACGAGCGCCACGCCTCCCGGGCACTCGCCAGGGCGGCCGAGGACTTCGAGCGGCGGTGGGCCCGGTCGCCCCGTGCGTGAGCGCCCGGGCTCGCTTCACCGCGGCCGGGGCCGGGCCGCAGCGTTCGCCCCCGCACGGTCGGGGCGCAGCACGCCCTGCGGTGAACGAACCGGGTGGCCCGGTCGGCACGACGCCACGGGCCCGTGAGCCGCCCACAGCGCCGGTGCCCTGCTCGTCGGCCCGGGTGTCGGGGGAGGGCGGGGCCGCACCGCCGTGGACCGTCGTCGGAACGGACCGTCCTCAGGTGATGGGGGATCCGCCGGTCACCCCGAGCACCTCCGAGGTCATGTAGCTCGACTCCTGGGAGGCGAGGAAGACGTAGAACGGGGCGAGTTCGGCCGGCTGCGCCGCCCTCCCCATCGGCGCCTGCGCGCCGAACGACGTCAGCTTGTCCTCCGACATCGTGGCCGGGATCAGCGGGGTCCACACCGGGCCCGGTGCCACCGAGTTGACCCGGATGCCCCGCTCGGCCAGTTCGTGGCCCAATCCCTTGGTGAAGTTCACGATCGCGGCCTTGGACGTCGCGTAGTCCAGCAGGTGCGGCGAGGGCTGGAACGCCTGGACCGAGGAACTGGTGATGATCGAGGACCCGGGCTGCATGTGCGGCACCGCCGCCTGGCACAACCAGAACAGCGCGTAGAACGCGGTGTCCTCGGCGTCCTGCGTCTCGGCCTCCAGATGGGTGATCAGGACGTCCGCGCCCTCGCGGGCGAATGCGATCGCCACCGCCCGGCCGATGCCCGAGTCACCGCCGGTGATCAGAGCCTTCCGGCCCTCCAGCCGCCCGGTCCCCCGGTAGGTCCGCTCCCCGTGGTCGGGCCGCACGTCCATGTCGTCGGTGCGCCCCGGGTACGCCACCGTCCGGTCGCCGCTGCCCGGCGCGGCGTGCTGCTCGGTCGGGTCCTGCTGGGTGAACTGGTCCTGGCTCACGCTGTCCCCTTCACCGTGCCGCGGGTCGCTGTCGGATCCGGCGTTCCCGGTGAGCGCATCGACAACTCATCCCGGCAGCCGGCGCACCGTTCTGCGTCCGGGACGGGACCAGTGACTGCGGATCCGCGGGGGTCGGCAAGTGCCGGCGCCGTTGTCTCCCGCCGCAGGTGGTGCGTCCTCGTTGCTCTTCGGCCCCGCGTTCCCGTGACCTGGCCGGGCCGGCCTTCTTCCCCACCCAGGGAGGTTCCGATGCTCGCCGTCGCCGCTGCTGTCCTCTTCCTCGTCGCTCTGGTGGCCGATCCGGCGACCATCCGGCGCTGACCGCTGGACACGCCGGACAGCGACGAGACCGGATCCTCGCCGCCACCGCGAGGACGGCCGCCCGGGGCACTTCCACCGTTCCGGCCGGCCGCTGCGCGGCACGCCGTCAGTCCACGCAGGGCACTCCCTCCGCGGTGATCGGCTGCGTGGGCGGCGCGGTGGTGGTCGCCGACGCCGGCGCCGTGGGATGGCCCGCCGGGGCGGCCGTCCGGGTGCCGGGTGCCGGGTTCGTCGTGGTGCGGACGTCGGCAAGGGCGTCCCCGGTGAGCACCGCCTGCACGAAGTAGCGGACCTCCCTGGCGTCGATCTCCACGGCGATCCCGTCCGCCGGGGTGTGCAGGTCGGGGCGCAGCGTCGGGACCGTGCGGAACACGAGGTCATCGCCGGAGAGGCGCTGCAACTGGGCGATCACCGCGTCGAGGTCCCACCCCCGGTCGATCACCACGTAGCGCGTCACGACCTCGACGATCCGCTGCATCGTGGCCGGGTCGGACAGCGTCCCGGCCGTGATGAGCCGGTGCGCCAGACCCGCCATGTAGGCCTGCTGGCGAGCGATCCGGTCGAAGTCGCCGTCGGTCAGCCCGTGCCGCTGACGCACGAAGGCCAGCGCGGTCCTGCCCTGGACGGTCTGCGGGCCGGCGGGGAGGTCGACTCCGGAGTAGGGGCCGTCGCCGACGGGGGCGTTGAGGCAGACGGGTACGCCGCCGATCGCGTCGGTGAGCTCCACGAACCCGGCCAGGTTGATCTCGGCGTAGTGGTCGATCCGCACGCCGGTGAGCTGCTGGACGGTCTGGACGAGGGCCCTGCGGCCGGCCTCCCGTCCCCGTCGGCGCAGCTCGGTGCCGCCGACGCCCTGCGCGGTGAGCCGCAGCTCGGTCTCCTCCAGGGCCCGCCGGTACGCCGAGTTGATCTTGTGACGTCCGCGGCCGCCGGCGATGTCGACGTAGGAGTCACGGGGGGTCGAGACCGCGACGATCGGGTCGGCCGGATCGGCCGGGATGCGCAGCAGGACGATCGTGTCGGTGTTGAGCTGGCCGTCGTCGGCCCCGGCGTGCAGCCGCTCGATGATCTCGGCGGGCAGCGGGTCGCCCTGCACGTCGGTACGGCTGTCCAGGCCGACGAGCAACGCGGTGGCCGGCCGGCCGGGTGCGCCTGCGGCGGGGCGGGCATCCGTCGCTCCGACGATCACATCGCTGGTGGCGATGTCTCCCAGCCGGGTGTAGGTCGACCACGCGACGCCGGTCACGGCCAGGACCAGCACGGACACCAGGGCCACGCCACCGCGGGCCACGCCACGCAGCACCCCGCGCAACCGACCCGGCCGGACCTCCCCGCTCGCGCTGCCGTCCATCCGGTCTCGCTTCCGTCAACGCGACGCCTGCTGCTGCGTCCCGGCGTCGCGACCGACCAGAAGACATCGGCCGCCGGCGGCGACCGCGGGGCAAAAGCCTACGAGACGCTGCGTGGACCCGCCGATCGAGGGGTCACCACACGAGTCGGTGATGATCTGCCTCTGGCGGTGGTGATTACTCTCTCAACGTTTGAACTGGATCGTGCCGTGGAGAGACGATCGGGAACGAAGCGGGCAGCGCCGTCGTTCTGAATGCCCGCAACCTCCCGTCTCGGCAGCGAAGACGGCCGAGGCCGACGGCATGACCATCGGAACGAGAGACGAGGTTTACGTGCCGTTGCAGGGAAAGCTCGAATCGATTTACGCGGATGTCCTGGCACGCAACGCGGGTGAAGCGGAGTTCCACCAAGCCGTCAGCGAGGTCCTGGAGAGCATCGGCCCCGTGCTCGAGAGGCGCCCGGAGTTCGCCGACGCGAAGATCATCGAGCGGATCTGTGAGCCCGAGCGTCAGATCGTCTTCCGGGTGCCGTGGGAGGACGACCGCGGCGAGATCCACATCAACCGCGGGTTCCGTGTGGAGTTCAACAGCGCCCTGGGGCCGTACAAGGGCGGGCTGCGCTTCCACCCGTCGGTGTACCTCGGCACCGTGAAGTTCCTCGGGTTCGAGCAGATCTTCAAGAACGCCCTGACCGGTCTGCCGATCGGTGGTGGCAAGGGTGGGTCGGACTTCGACCCGAAGGGGCGCTCGGACCGCGAGGTGATGCGGTTCTGCCAGGCGTTCATGACCGAGCTCCACCGCCACATCGGCGAGCACACCGACGTCCCCGCCGGTGACATCGGCGTCGGCGGCCGGGAGATCGGTTACCTCTTCGGCCAGTACAAGCGCATCACCAACCGCTACGAGTCGGGCGTGCTCACCGGCAAGGGCCTGACCTACGGCGGGGCGCAGGTGCGCCGTGAGGCCACCGGTTACGGCTGCACGTTCTTCGTTGAGGAGATGCTGGCCGCGCGCGGGAAGTCCTTCGAGGGCAAGGACGTCGTGGTCTCCGGCTCCGGCAACGTCGCGATCTACACCATCGAGAAGGTCCACGAGCTGGGCGGACGCGTGGTGGCCTGCTCGGACTCGACCGGCTACGTGCGCGACCCGAAGGGCATCGACCTCGAGCTGCTCAAGGACATCAAGGAGGTCCGCCGCGAGCGGATCAGCACCTACGCCGAGGCCAAGCCGGACGCCGACTTCGTGTCGGGCCGCTCGGTGTGGGAGGTGCCCTGCGAGGTCGCCATGCCGTCGGCGACGCAGAACGAGCTCACGGCCGACGACGCCGTCACCCTGGTCCGCAACGGCTGCATCGCCGTCGGCGAGGGGGCGAACATGCCCACCACGCCCGAGGGGGTCCGGGTGTTCCTCGACGCCGGGGTGGCGTTCGGGCCCGGAAAGGCCGCCAACGCCGGTGGCGTCGCCGCCTCCGCACTGGAGATGCAGCAGAACGCGTCCCGGGACTCGTGGACGTTCGAGCACTCCGAGGAGCGGCTGCGCGAGATCATGCGCAGTATCCACGCCCGGTGCAGCGAGGCGGCCGAGCAGCACGGGATGCCCGGCAACTACGTGGCCGGCGCCAACATCTCCGCCTTCACCCGGGTCGCGGAGGCCATGCTGTCGCTCGGACTGGTCTGAGCGGTACGGGGCCGCCTCCCGTATCGGGGCGGTCCCGTACCGGTCGCCCGGACCGGTCACGGTCTCGACCGATACGGTGCGCGGAGAACCAGCCGTCGCGGGCCGTGATCTCGAACGCCGCTCGGGTCGATCCGCCCGCCGGCGCCGTCGAACACGACCGAGGGACCAGCGCCGAGCGCGGTTCGCGCCCGCCGGGCCCGGTTCGGAGTGGTCGACGACCGCGGTGGCTCCGAGGGCGCGAACGAGATCGAGCTTGCGCCCGCCGCGCGCGGTCCGCGACGGCGACGTCGACCACCACCTGCCCCGGTCCCGCGGTCGGATCAGGGCCTTCGCCGGCCACCAGTACCTCCGACGCGCCGCCACCGGTCTGCGCACGGACAGGGGAGCGGCCGGAGGACCGCCACGTGCACTGCGCAGGGCAGACGACGGGGCCGCCTCCGTTGACGGAGACGGCCCCGGGCGGGTCGGGCTCAGCTCACCAGCCGCGTGCCTTCCACTCCGGAAGCGACGGCCGCTCCTTCCCGAGCGTGGTGTCGTCGCCGTGGCCGGGGTACACCCACGTCTCGTCGGGCAGCTCGCCGAAGACGCGCGTCTCCAGGTCGCTGATCAGGGAGTTGAACTCCTTCGGGCCCGCGGTCTTGCCCGGGCCGCCGGGGAACAGCGAGTCCCCGGTGAAGATGTGCGGGCGGTCGGCGCCGCGGTAGACCAGCGCGATCGAGCCGGGCGTGTGCCCGCGCAGGTGGACGACCTCGAGTTCGATCTCTCCGAAGCGCACGGTGTCGCCCTGGTCGACGAGCTCGTCCATCGGGATCGGCAGCTCTGGGGCGTCGAGCGGGTGCGCGATCTGCCGGGTCTGGAACATCCCGGCGACCGCCCCGAGAGCCTGCCAGTGGTCGAAGTGGCGGTGCGTGGTGACGAGGTGCTTGAGCTCCGGACGCGTGTCATCGGCGCCGACCAGGTCGGCGAGCCGGTCGGGCTCGTTCGCCGCGTCGATGAGCAGCGCCTCGTTACTGGCCTTGCAGACCAGCAGGTAGGCATTGTTGTCCATCGGGCCGACCGACACCTTGGTGATCGTCAGCGCGTCCAGGTCGCGGCGGATGGCGGCGCCGCCGGGGTCGGTGTGCCCGCTGTACTCGTCGAGGACGTCCACGGGCGCAGCCTATCGGTGTCGGCGCTCTTCCACGCCCTTCCTCGCCCTTTCGCACGTCGCCATGCCCTCGGGCGGCCCGTTCGGGACCGCGACATCGCCGGGGTCGGGTCGGGGCGCATCGAACATGTGTGCGACCCTGGTCCCGGGAGCGGGCACGGTGGTTCGGGAATGGGGCGCACCGGGTACCGCGTTGACCATCAGGACGGCCCCACCCGGGCGTCCGGCGCGCGCCGGATGTCGTCCACCGAGCGCCCGTCGGTCGGGATGTCCTTGTCGGACCCCCCGCCTAGCATGGCCGTGACCCACAGATCGGCAGGTCGGGTCCCTGCCGGTCGGCAGCAGTCAGCAGATCCTCAGGAGGCGCACACCGTGGCCGACCGTCTCGTCGTGCGTGGCGCGCGCGAGCACAACCTGCGCGGGGTCGATCTCGACCTGCCGCGGGACAGCCTCGTCGTGTTCACCGGACTGTCCGGCTCGGGCAAGTCCAGCCTGGCCTTCGACACGATCTTCGCCGAGGGCCAGCGGCGCTACGTCGAGTCGTTGTCGGCCTACGCGCGTCAGTTCCTCGGGCAGATGGACAAGCCCGACGTCGACTTCATCGAGGGCCTGTCCCCGGCGGTCTCGATCGACCAGAAGTCCACGAACCGCAACCCGCGCTCCACCGTCGGCACGATCACCGAGGTGTACGACTACCTGCGCCTGCTCTATGCGCGCGCCGGTGTGCCGCACTGCCCGGCCTGCGGGCACGTGATCGAGAAGCAGACGCCGCAGCAGATCGTCGATCAGGTCCTGGCCATGGACGAGGGCACCCGCTTCCAGGTGCTCGCCCCGGTCGTGCGGACCCGCAAGGGCGAGTTCGTCGACCTGTTCGCCACGCTGCAGTCCCAGGGCTACTCCCGGGTGCTGGTCGACGGAACCGTCCACCCGCTCACCGACCCGCCGAAGTTGAAGAAGCAGGAGAAGCACGACATCGCGGTCGTGGTCGACCGGCTGGCCGTGCGGGAGTCGGCCAAGCAGCGGCTCACCGACTCGGTGGAGACCGCGTTACAGCTCGCCGACGGCCTGGTGGTGCTCGACTTCGTCGACCTGCCGGATGACGACCCGCACCGCGAGCGGCGGTTCTCCGAGCGCATGGCGTGCCCGAACGGGCACCCGCTGAGCCTCGACGATCTCGAACCGCGGACCTTCTCGTTCAACTCGCCCTACGGTGCGTGTCCCGATTGCCACGGCATCGGGATCAAGAAGGAGGTCGACCCGGAGCTGGTGGTCCCCGATCCGGAGCTGAGCCTCGAGGACGGGGCGATCGCGCCGTGGGCCGGCGGGCAGACCTCCGAGTACTTCGGGCGATTGCTCGCCGGGCTGGCGGGCGCCGTCGGCTTCCGGATGGACACCCCGTGGCGCAAGCTCCCCGCCGCCGCGCAGAAGGCGGTGTTGCACGGCACCGACGACCAGGTGCACGTGCGCTACCGCAACCGGTACGGCCGCGAGCGCTCGTACTACGCGAACTTCGAGGGTGTGGTGCCGTTCCTGGAGCGCCGGCTCGACCAGACCGAGTCGGAGTCGCAGCGGGAGCGGTACGAGGGCTACATGCGCGACGTGCCGTGCCCCGCGTGCAAGGGCGCCCGGCTCAAGCCCGAGGTGCTGGCCGTGACGCTCAAGCACCGCGACCAGGGCGACCGGTCGATCGCCGAGGTGTCCGCGATGTCGGTCGCCGAGTGCTCGGCCTTCCTCGACGGCATGGAGCTCGACTCCCGGCAGGCCATGATCGCGGGACGGGTGCTCAAGGAGGTGCAGGCCCGCCTCGGATTCCTCCTCGACGTCGGGCTCGACTACCTCTCGCTCGATCGGGCGGCGGGAACGCTGTCCGGGGGCGAGGCGCAGCGGATCCGGCTCGCCACCCAGATCGGGTCCGGTCTGGTCGGCGTGCTGTACGTGCTCGACGAGCCGTCGATCGGCCTGCACCAGCGCGACAACCGCCGGCTCATCGACACGCTGACCCGGCTGCGCGATCTGGGCAACACGCTGATCGTCGTCGAGCACGACGAGGACACGATCCGGGCCGCGGACTGGGCGGTCGACATCGGCCCCGGGGCCGGTGAGCACGGCGGGCACATCGTCCACAGCGGCCCGGTCGCCGGCCTCGAGTCCCACGACACGTCGCTGACCGGGGCCTATCTGTCCGGACGCCGGTCCATCCCGGTGCCCGAGAAGCGCCGCCCGGTCGACCCCGACCGGATGCTGACCGTGGTCGGGGCCCGCGAGCACAACCTGCGCGGCATCGACGTCGACATCCCGCTCGGCGGGCTGGTGTCGGTCACCGGGGTCTCCGGATCGGGCAAGTCGACGCTGGTCAACGACATCCTCGCGACGGTGCTGGCGAACAAGCTCAACGGTGCCCGCCAGGTACCCGGCCGGCACACCCGCATCACGGGGATCGACAACCTCGACAAGCTCGTCCGGGTCGACCAGTCGCCGATCGGGCGGACCCCGCGGTCCAACCCGGCCACCTACACCGGGGTGTGGGACCACGTTCGCAAGCTGTTCGCCGCCACCACCGAGGCGAAGGTGCGTGGGTACCAGCCCGGCCGGTTCTCGTTCAACGTCAAGGGCGGCCGCTGTGAGGCGTGCTCCGGCGACGGCACGATCAAGATCGAGATGAACTTCCTGCCCGACGTCTACGTCCCGTGCGAGGTGTGCAAGGGGGCCCGGTACAACCGGGAGACCCTGGAGGTGCACTACAAGGGCAAAACGGTCGCCGACGTGCTGGACATGCCGATCGAGGAGGCCGCGGAGTTCTTCGGCCCGATCAACTCGATCAGCCGGTATCTGCGCACGCTGGTCGACGTCGGGCTCGGGTACGTGCGGCTCGGGCAGCCGGCGCCGACGCTGTCCGGCGGTGAGGCGCAGCGGGTGAAGCTGGCCAGCGAGCTGCAGAAGCGCTCCAACGGCCGGACGATCTACATCCTCGACGAGCCGACCACCGGCCTGCACTTCGAGGACATCCGCAAGTTGCTGCTCGTCATCAACGGTCTGGTCGAGAAGGGCAACTCGGTGGTCGTCATCGAGCACAACCTCGATGTCATCAAGACCTCCGACTGGATCATCGACATGGGCCCGGAGGGCGGCTCCGGGGGTGGCACGGTGGTGGCCCAGGGGACGCCCGAGCAGATCGCGGCGCACCCGATCAGCTACACCGGGCAGTTCCTGAAGCATCTGGTGACGCCGGAGGCGGAGCCTCCGGTCGCCCTGCGCAAGCCGGCGCGGCGCCGCAAGGCGGCGGCCGCGAGCTGATCCGAGACGGGCGCCGGCGTGGTCGACACGCCGGCGCCTGCGTCCGTGACCGACCGGGCAGGTGCGACGGCTCCGGCATCAGAGCCGGTGCCTCCTGGCAGAGGGTGGGCGCCGACCCCCGCACCGGCAGCTCCGGGGCCCGCGTCAGCTCGGCTGGGGCACGATCCGGATGTAGGGGCGCGGCGACTCCCACCCCTGCGGGTAGGTCTTTCGCGCATCCTCGTCGGAGACCGAGCCGGCGATGATCACGTCCTCGCCGTTGCGCCAGTTCACCGGCGTCGCGACCTTGTGCTCCGCGGTCAGCTGCAGCGAGTCGATGACCCGGAGCACCTCGTCGAAGTTGCGGCCCGTGGTCATCGGGTAGACGAGGACCAGCTTGATCTTCTTGTCCGGGCCGATGACGAAGACGTTGCGCACCGTCTGGTTGTCGGCCGGCGTGCGCTCGACCGCCTCGCCCGTGGTGTCGGCCGGCAGCATCCCGTAGAGCTTCGACACGGTGAAGTCGGAGTCGCCGATCATCGGGTAGTTCGGCGCGTATCCCTGCGTCTCCGCGATGTCGGCGGCCCACTTGGCGTGGTTGTCGACCGGGTCCACAGAGAGCCCGACGATCTTGACGTTCCTCCGGTCGAAGTCCGGTTTGATCTTGGCCATGTACCCCAGCTCGGTCGTGCAGACGGGAGTGAAGTCCCTCGGGTGCGAGAACAGCACGGCCCAGGAGTCGCCGATCCAGTCATGGAACCGCATGCGGCCCTCTGTCGTCTCGGCCTCGAAGTCAGGGGCGGTGTCACCGATCTTGAGCGTCACCACGTTCCTCCCGTCCACCGGTGACGAATTGGAGGACCCAGGCTCCCACCCGCGGTGACCGGGGACAACGCACCGGGAGCCGGATTGCGACCGGGTGGCGGGCCGGTCCGGACACGGGGAGCAATTCGTCGGTCACGGCGGCGCGGATACCGCCCGGCGCCGCCGCCCGGATCGCGGCGGCGCGCCCGGTCTCATCCGTTGTCGCCTCACGCGGGCCGGGCGGCGGACCGTTAACGGACGGCCGAGCCGATCACCAGCGGCGCCACGAGCACGGGCATTCCGCGCCAGCGGTCGCGCTCCACCCGCTCCACGTGGAGCATCTCGGCGATGTCGGCCAGGACCGGCCGGTCGCACCGGCAGCCGAGGGCGAACGCCGCCCACGGGCCGGCGAGGCGCTGCTGCCAGCGCCGCAGCCGCGGCCCGTCCGCCAGCACGTGCTCGCAGAACAGCAGGCGGCCACCCGGCGCCAGCACCCGGACGATCTCCGCGAGCGCGGCCCCCGGGTCCGGCACCGTGCAGAGGACCATCGTGGAGACGACGGTGTCGACCGAGGCGTCCGGGACCGGCAGCGCGTCAGCAGGAGCAGCGAGGACCCGGACACCACGCCGGCCGGAGGTGCCCACCCGCCGGCGCAGCGCCGCCACCATCGGCGCGGACGGCTCGGTGAGCAGCAGGTCGGTCACGTCGTCGGGGTAGTGGGTCAGGTTCAGGCCCGTGCCGGCCCCGATCTCCAGGACCCGGCCCCGGGCCCCGGCGAGTAGTGAGGACCGCCGGTCGCGCATGCCCCGGCGCTCGCCGAGCCAGAGGAACGGGTCGTAGGTGCGCCCGGCCAGCTGTTCCCAGCCGGCCGCGGCCTTGTTCGCATGCGCCGGAGCCATGACCGTCATCTCACACCAGGCGGTGGAGGCCGGGAGAAGCCGTCCTCGGTCGGCGGAACCTCGACGCCCCGTGCGCTCGGCGGGCCGGCCCTGTTCGGCGCCGGCGGGGGGTGCTGGTACCCTTCGGAATGCGACCACCCTGTCGTGCGTTGGTATCTACGTCAGGGCGATCAAGTGGAGCCCCGCTCCCACCCGTGCACTCGAAGTGCCCGGGTCCGGTCCGGCGACGAGTCACGATGCTCGTCGCATGATCGACGGGTCTTCGCTGTCGTCGCACCGCAACGACGTCGATATCAAGGAGACCCCATCAGCACAGAGACGCGCATCAACGACCGCATCCGCGTTCCCGAGGTCCGACTCGTGGGCCCGAACGGCGAGCAGGTCGGCATCGTGCGTATCGAGGACGCCCTGCGGCTGGCGCAGGAGGCCGAGCTGGACCTCGTCGAGGTCGCTGCTCAGGCCCGCCCGCCCGTCTGCAAGCTCATGGACTACGGCAAGTTCAAGTACGAGAGCGCGCAGAAGGCCCGCGAGTCCCGGCGAAACCAGCAGCTCACCACGATCAAGGAGCAGAAGCTCCGGCCGAAGATCGACACCCACGACTACGAGACCAAGAAGCGCAACGTCGTGCGCTTCCTCGAGGGTGGCAACAAGGTCAAGGTCACGATCATGTTTCGTGGTCGCGAGCAGTCCCGCCCCGAGCTGGGGTTCCGGCTCCTGCAGCGGCTCGCCGAGGACGTGGTGGATCTGGGTGTCGTCGAGGCCGCGCCGAAGCAGGACGGCCGCAACATGACGATGGTGATCGCTCCGCTGAAGAAGCCGGCCAAGCCGAAGCCTGCTGCGGGGGCGAGCGCCGAGACCCCGGCGGAAGCGCCCGCCGAGGAGCCGCAGGCCTGACGGTCTGCACGGAACGCACCACACAAGACGCAGACGTCCACCCCGGGACGTCACTGGTGAACGGAACAGTCATGCCCAAGAACAAGTCGCACAGCGGGATGTCCAAGCGGGTCAAGGTGACCGGCAGTGGCAAGATCATGCGGCAGCAGGCCGGCCTGCGCCACCGCCTCGAGGTCAAGCCCAGCACCATGACCCGCCGGCTGTCCGGCAAGGTTCCGGTCTCCAAGGCCGACGTCAAGCGGGTCAAGAAGCTCCTCGGCCTCTGACGCTCCGCGCTCACCCTTCCCGCTGACCCGACCGGGCGGCGCCCCCGACCGCCGACCGGTCGTACGAGAGACAGGACATACCCATGGCACGCGTGAAGCGCGCGGTCAACGCCCAGAAGAAGCGCCGGACAACCCTGGAGCTGGCCAGCGGCTACCGCGGGCAGCGTTCGCGGCTGTACCGCAAGGCGAAGGAGCAGATGCTCCACTCGCTGAACTACGCCTACCGCGACCGTCGCGCCAAGAAGGGCGACTTCCGGCAGCTGTGGATCACCCGGATCAACGCCGCCGCGCGCGCGAACGGCATGACCTACAACCGCTTCGTCCAGGGCCTCAAGGCCGCGGGCGTCGAGGTGGACCGCAAGAACCTGTCGGAGCTCGCGATCAGCGACCCGGCCGCGTTCGCCGCGCTGGTCGAGCTGGCCCGGGCCAACGTGCCCGCCCAGGCTTCGTCCCAGGACGGGACCGCCGCCTGATCAGTCCCGGCACTGTGCTTGGTACTGAGCGAACTCCGCGCGTCGTAGCTGCTCGCAAGCTGCTGCGACGCGCGGGGCGTGACAAGGCCGGGCGCTTCCTCGCCGAGGGCGCCCAGGCCGTCCGCGAGGCCCTGAACGGGGGCGGGCGGGTGTACGAGCTGTTCGTGACCCCGGTTGCCGCGGAGCGCAACCCGGAACTGGTCGATGCGGCGCGCAGCGCCGGCGTGCCGGTCTCGGAGATCACCGACAAGGCCGCCGAGGGGCTGTCCGACACGGTCACCCCGCAGGGTCTCGTCGCCGTCTGCTCGCTGCTGGACGTCCCCCTCGCCACCGCGCTGCGCGGTACCCCGGATCTGGTCGCGGTGCTCGCCGGGGTCGCCGACCCGGGCAACGCCGGCACCGTCGTCCGGGCGGCCGACGCCGCCGGTGCCGACGCGGTACTGCTCGCGGGCGACACCGTCGACCCGCACAACGGCAAGGCCGTCCGCGCCTCCACCGGCAGTGTCTTCCACCTGCCGCTGGCCCGGGAGCGCGACCCGCTCGCGGCGCTGCAGGCCTGCCGCGACGCCGGGCTCACCCTGCTGGCCGCCGACGGCCACGGTGAGCTCGACCTGCACTCCCCGGACGCCGCCGCGGTGCTCACCGGCCCCACCGCGTGGATCTTCGGTGGTGAGGCGCACGGGCTGCCCGCCACCGTGGCCGAGGCGGCTGATCACCGCGTCCGGGTACCCCTCTACGGGCGCGCGGAGAGCCTCAACCTGGCCACCGCGGCCGCGATCTGCCTGTATGCGAGTGCGGGCGCCCGACGCTGCACCCCTGCTCGAACCGGCTGACCAGCGCCGTCGACGGTATCTCCCGGTAGCGCGGGCCAAGCTGCTGGCCGCCGACGTCGAGGTCGCGCCGGCCGCCCGGGATCTGGACCGGGCACGCGCGTCGAGCGCGGACCTCGACGGCGTCGCCGCCGGGTCCGACTCCGCGCTGCTGGACGCGACGGCCGGGCTGGACCGATCCGGCGGACACTGCCGCGCGCACGCCCGGGGCCGGGCCTACTACGAGGCGCTTCGGCCGCACCCCATGGCGGGCGGTTACGTGAACGTCGCCGCAGCCGAGGACACGGACCGGGCGCAGGCCGACTACCGTGGTGACTACGCGCGGCTGCTGGCGGCCACAGGGGTGCTACGACCCGGAGAACGTGTTCCGGCTCACCACGACTCGCGCCCTGAGGCCCGGCGGTCGAGGGCCGAAGCATTGGTACGGAGGCCCGCCGCGCAACCGCAACGACGTCGTCGTTCGCGCTGCTCTACGATCGCGGGCGTCCCGCCCGTCGAGGAGAAGACCCCCCATTTCGATGTCGTCCGCGCCCGCCGACCACGATCGGCCGCCCGCCCTGCTCGCCGAGTCCGCCCTGCAGCAGGCCGTGCAGGCCGCCGAACAGGCCTTCGCCGGAGCCGAGGACCTTGCTGCCCTCGCCGCGATCAAGCCCGCCCACCTGGGCGACAAGGCCCCGTTGCAGCTGGCCCGTCGCGAGCTCGGCTCGCTTCCCGGCCCTGAGCGGGCCGACGCCGGCAAGCGCGTCAACGCGGCCCGGGTCCGGGTCCAGGAGGCCTTCGACGCCCGCCGTGAGGTGCTGACCGCCGAGCGCGACGCGAAGGTGCTCGCCGAGGAGGCCGTCGACGTCACGCTGCCCTGGGACCGCCGCCCCCGCGGCGCCCGGCACCCCCTCACGCAGATCTCCGAGCAGATCGCCGACGTCTTCGTGGCGATGGGCTACGAGGTGGCCGAGGGCCCGGAGGTCGAGGCGTCCTGGCTGAACTTCGACGCGCTGAACTTCGGCAAGGACCACCCGGCCCGCACCATGCAGGACACCTTCTACCTGGGCGACCCGGAGAAGGGCCAGGACTCGGGCATGGTGCTGCGCACCCACACCTCCCCGGTGCAGGTGCGCGCGCTGCTCGACCGTGAGCTGCCGGTCTACGTGGTGTGCCCGGGCCGCACGTTCCGCACCGACGAGCTCGATGCCACCCACACCCCGGTGTTCCACCAGGTCGAGGGTCTCGCCGTCGACAAGGGCATCACCATGGCTCACCTCAAGGGCACCCTCGACGCGTTCGCCCGGGCCATGTTCGGCGAGGACTCCCGCACCCGGCTGCGCCCGTCGTTCTTCCCCTTCACCGAGCCGTCTGCCGAGGTGGACGTGTGGTTCCCGGAGAAGAAGGGCGGCCCCGGCTGGGTCGAGTGGGGTGGCTGCGGCATGGTCAACCCGAACGTGCTGCGTGCCGCCGGCATCGACCCAGAGGTCTACTCGGGCTTCGCGTTCGGCATGGGCCTGGAGCGGACCCTGCAGTTCCGCAACGGTCTGCCCGACATGCGGGACATGGTCGAGGGTGACGTCCGGTTCAGCCGCGCCTTCGGCGTCTGAAGCCCTTCCTCTCTTTCCCAGTCAGGAGTACGTCGTGCGCGTTCCGGTGTCGTGGTTGGCCGACCACGTGAGGGTTGCTGACCCGACCGAGCTGCCCAGCGACCCGGACGAGGTCGCCGAGGCGTTCGTCCGGGTCGGCCTGGAGGTCGAGGACATCCACCGCGGCCCCGAGCTGACCGGCCCGCTGGTGGTCGGCCGGGTGGCCGAGATCGAGGAGCTCACCGAGTTCAAGAAGCCGATCCGCTACTGCCAGGTCGAGTTCGGCCCGGGCCTGGACGGCACGCCCGAGCGGCGCGGCATCGTCTGCGGCGCGCAGAACTTCGCCGTCGGGGACCTCGTCGTGGTCGCGCAGCCCGGTGCGGTGCTGCCCGGCGGGTTCGCGATCTCGGCGCGCAAGACCTACGGCCACGTCTCCGACGGCATGATCGCCTCAGCCCGGGAGCTGGGCATCGGCGCCGACCACACCGGAATCCTGGTGCTGCCGCCCGGCACGGCGCAGCCCGGTGACGACGCGATCCCGCTGCTGGGGCTCGACGACGCGGTCATCGAGCTGGCTGTCACACCCGACCGCGGGTACTGCTTCGCGGTGCGCGGCCTGGCCCGTGAGCTCGCCGCGTCGCTCGACGTGGACTTCACCGACCCGGCCACCCGGGTCGAGGTGCCGCGGGAGGACGCGTCGTCCTGGCCGGTACGCATCGAGGACGAGGTCGGTGCCCCGCGCTACGTCGCGCGCCGGGTGTCGGGGGTCGATCCGTCGGCGCCGACGCCGTGGTGGATGGCCCGCCGGTTGCTGGCAGCCGGGATGCGGCCGATCTCGCTGACCGTCGACGTCACCAACTACGTGATGCTCGAGCTCGGGCAGCCGCTGCACGCGTTCGACGCGACCCGGCTGTCCGGGGACATCGTGGTGCGGCGGGCGAAGGAGGGGGAGAAGCTCACCACGCTCGACGACGTGGAGCGCGCCCTCGACCCGGACGACCTGCTGATCACCGACGACTCCGGGCCGATCGCACTGGCAGGTGTGATGGGCGGGGCGTCGACCGAGATCCCCGCCGTGCACGGGCCTGGCGCCACCGTCGACGTCCTCATCGAGGCCGCGCACTTCGACCCGGCCGTGATCGCGCGCGCCGCGCGCCGGCACAAGCTGCCCAGTGAGGCGTCGAAGCGGTTCGAGCGGTCGGTCGACCCGCAGCTGCCGCCGATCGCGGCCGAGCGCGCCGCCCGGCTGCTCGTCGAGCACGGCGGGGGCACGATCGTCCCCGGCCGCACCGATGTCGGCGCCGCGCCGAGGCTCGCCCCGGTCCGGATGCCGCTGGAGCTGCCCGACCGCACCGCCGGTGTCAGCTACGAGCGCGGCGCGACCGTGCGCCGGCTCGCGCAGATCGGCTGCGCGGTCGAGCTGGACACCGGCCCCGACGGGCACGGCCTGGTGGTGGCGTCGCCGCCGTCCTGGCGGCCCGATCTGACCGCCCCGGCCGACCTGGTCGAGGAGGTGCTGAGGCTGGAGGGCTACGAGACCATCCCGTCGACACTGCCGGCCGCCCCGGCCGGCCGGGGTCTCACCCCGGCCCAGCGCCGCCGGCGCGCCGTGTCGCGGGCGTTGGCCGAGGCCGGGCACGTCGAGGTGGAGCCGTTCCCGTTCGTCGGCGACGCGGTGTGGGACGCGTTCGGCCTCGACGCCGACGACGTGCGTCGCCGCACCGTGCAGGTGCTCAACCCGATCGACGCCGAGCGGCCGCGGCTGACGACGACGCTGCTGCCCGGGCTGCTCGACACCCTGGTGCGCAACCGGGCCCGCGGGCTGGAGGACCTCGCCCTGTACCAGATCGGCCAGGTCGTGCTGCCGCACGCGGAGTCGGTGCCGATGCCCGATCCCGGGGTGACCGAGCGGCCGTCCGACGCCGAGATCGCGCAGATCAACGCCGCGCTGCCGGCCCAGCCGGTGCACGTCGGCGTGGTACTGGCCGGCGACCGGGAGCCGCGCGGCTGGTGGGGGCCGGGCCGCCCCGCGAGCTGGGCCGACGCCATCGAGGCCGCCCGGCTGGTCGGCCAGGCGGCCGGGGTCGAGCTGCGGGTGACCCGGGCCGAGCTGGCGCCGTTCCACCCGGGGCGGGTGGCCGCGCTGCGGGTCGGTGACTGGGTCGTCGGGCACGCCGGTGAGCTGCACCCCAAGGTGATCGAGGCGCTCGGGCTGCCGCCGCGGACCTCCGCCATGGAGATCGATCTCGACGCCCTGCCGCTGGACGAGCGCCGGCCGGTTCCGCGGGTGTCGCCGTACCCGCCGATCTCGGTCGACGTCGCGCTGGTGACGGCCGGGGACGTGCCGGCCGCCGAGGTGGCCGACGCACTGACCGACGGCGGTGGCGAGCTGCTCGAAGAGGTCCGGTTGTTCGACGTCTACACGGGTGAGCAGGTCGGCGAGGGACGCAAGTCGCTGGCGTTCTCGCTGCGGTTCCGTGCCGACGACCGGACGCTGACCAACGAGGAGGCCAACGCGGCTCGCGACGCGGCGGTCGCGGTGGCCGCCGAGCGCCACGGAGCCGTCCTGCGCGGCTGACCTGCCGGTGAGCGGGCGGCGCTGTTCCGGCGACTGTTCCGCGTACGACCGGCGTCAGCGGTCGAGGCGGGCCAGCGCCTGCCGGGCCGCGGCGCGCCACACCTCGTCGGCCGGGCCGCGGTCCCGCAGCACGATGATCGTCACCAGGTACCGGGGGCTCGCGAGCTGCAGCGTCGGCCCGCTCCCGGTGTCGACCAGCGCCGCCGCCTCGCCCGCGCCGGGCAGGTCACGGCGCCGACCCGCGGGCGCGGCCCGGACGAAGTCCGCAGGGGTGCCGGTCCGGACGGTGTAGACGTTGATCGCGCCGATCGGCGTGGGAAAGCCCTCCGCGGCGTGCGCCCAGCAACTCGTGCCGCTGGAACCGTCGCCGCGGTGGACGGTCAGGTTCTCCGGCTCGAGCACAGGCTCGCCGAGCAGGGCGGCGAACTGGGTTGCGTCGAGCAGGCACTCGTCGGAGACCACGTCGGCGTCCAGCCCGGTGCGCGGCCCGGCCGGTGCGACTCCACGGGTGGTCGCGGACGGCGGCCCGGCGGCTGCCGCGGGAACGCCGTCGACGGTGTGGGTGCAGCCCGGCGTGACCAGGGCGGCCAGGACCGCCATCCCGTACAGCGTGCTCGCCGTTCCCCGTCCCATCGCCCGGACGGTAGCGGGGGGACATCGCTCGCGCGGCCGTTTGCGGGTAGTGCGGCCCGGCCGGGCAATCCTGCAGAGCGGCGCCGCACACCACGTGCTGACCTCCGCCACCGCCTCGCGGGTCACCGGGTACCTCGCCGAGCAGCTCGGGGCCCCGGCCGCCCGGGAGTCGCCGGCCGCGATCCCACCGGCTGAGCTGGTGCGCGCCCAGCGGGCGCCGGCCGCGCAGTTCCAGGCCGCCCCGGATCCGGCGAAGTGGGGTGAGATCGCCGCAAACGCTTGTTCCTGGTCCCGACCGGGGTCGCCGACGCGATCACCGACGGTGCCCTCGCCGCCGTCGCGGCGGGCTACCGGCTGCCGCCCGGCACGCTCGACCGCTACTGCGCGGCCCGCCCGGACGCCACCCCCGGCGTGCTGCTGGCCGACGTGATGACCGATTTCTGCTATCGACTTCCGGCCGTCCGGCTCGCCGAGGCGCATCGCGGCGCGCACGTCTACGAGTTCCACCGGGACTCGCCGGCCTACGGCGGCCGGCTCGGGAGTGCCACGCTCTCGAGCTGCCGTTCGTCTTCGACACCCCGGACGTCCCGGGCGCCCGGGCCCTGGTCGGCGCCGCCCCGCCCCAGGCGCTCGCCGACGCGATGCACCGGGCGTGGGTGGCGTTCGCGACGACCGGCGACCCGGGGCGGCCGGCGTACGGGGACGCGCGGACGGTGCGGAGCTTCGGCACCACGGCGGAGACCGTCGACGACCCGCGCGGTGACCTGCGGGAGTTGTCGGCCGGACTCCGCTGACGTCGCGCGACCGGTGCCGCCCACCGGGGCCGGTCGACTCGCCCTGCCGGGGTGATGCGGTGGCCTGGCCGGCGGTGAAGGCTGCCGTGACGGCGAGCGGGCAGCGCATGAGGAAGCTCCATCCGTGCAGTGCGCGTCGTCGGCGTGGCCGGCTGGAGGCCCGAGCGGGATCGAGGTGGGCCGGATGCCGCAGCTCGCGGAGGACGCGCTCGGCGTAGCCCTCGAGGTGCAGCAGATCGCGACGGCGTCGGCCTGCTCGGTGGCGCATCGGGCGAAGGCGTTGCCGGAGCCTCTGCGCCGGCTGGTGCCGTTCGAAGCCAGCTGGCTCGCGCTGCTGGACCCGGACTCGAGGACGTTCGTCCCGTTGGTCATCGACGGGTACGACGAGCGGATCCATCGGCGCCTGGGAGGGCCGGACGCCGTCGCCGAGGTGGAGCTCGCGGGTCTGGATCCGACATGTCCGGCGCGCCGCATCCGGGCCCTGCCGGTTCCCGCCCACGAGGTGCGGTCCCGGGCGGACTACCTGTGGCCCGCAGGGTTCCGGGAGGCTCTGGGCGTGGGGCTGTTCACCGCCGACGACCGCCATGTGGGGGTGCTCGGGCTGAACACGGACACGATCGCCCATCCCACCGACGAGGCGCGCGACCTGATCGGGCTGCTGGCGTCGACGATCGCGGCCGCGCTGGACCCGGCCCGCACAGTGACGGTGGCCGCCCGGGCGGTGCGCGGCGCCCCGGGCGGCGGCGTGCTCACCCGCGCCGGCAGTGTCCTGCCGTTGACAGGTCTGCCCGATCACCCGTTGCTGAGCCCGGGCTCGACGCTGCTCCCCGTGGTCGCCGGGCTGGCCGAGGGCGGGTCGCAGTACGCGTCGTTCCTGTGCCCGTACCTCAACCGTTCGGTGCTGGCCCTACGGCGGATCACGGTGCTGGGCTGCGCCGACGAGCCGCCGCACTTCCTGTGTGCGGCGATCGTCGTGTCCGATGTCGGGGAGCGGCGCGGGCTGACCGTCACCCAACTGGAACTGCTGGGGATGCTCCTGGCCGAATGGCCCGACGGGCGTGTCGCCGCCGCGCTCGATGTCTCCGAGCGGGAGCTCACCGGTTACATCGACCACGCGGCGTCGAGGCTCGGTACTCCGCACCGCGGGGTCGCCCTGATCCGCGCGTTCACCCGGGGCCTCGACATCCCGCCCGGTCTCGGCGACCCGGCATGACAGGAGGCCGAGATGGTCGGAGCAGGCGGGTTCGGGCCGACGGCCGCCGCGATCGCAGCCGAGGTCGCAGGGATCGCCGCGGCGCCGGCCGGCATCCAGCAACGGGCCGAGGCCCTGCTGGAGCCGCTGCACCGGGTGATGCCGTTCCAGGCCGGCTTCCTGGCGTTGCTCGATCCCGAGCAAGCGGAACACCGCACCCTCGTCATGAACGGCTACGACGTGGCGACACAGCGCTACCTCACCGGCCGGGCGCTGCTCGAGGACGTGGAACGAGCCGGTCTCGGTCGGCCGTGTCCACCGATGCGGCTGCAGGACTGCCCGATCCCTCCGGAGGAGTTCCTCGTCTGGGTCGAGCATCTCGCGCCCGCCGGGTTCCGCGAGGCCATGGGAGTCGGCCTCTATTCACCACGCGGCACCTATCGGGGGTTGCTGGTCCTGCACACCGACACCGCGGCGTACGCCACCGACGGGGCGCGTGAGCTCGCCGGACGACTGGCGCCCGCGATCGCCCATGCGGTCGACCCGATGCGCGAGGTCACCACCTTGGCCCGGACCGTTCGCGGCGCGGTGGCCGGAGTGGTGGTCACCCGCTCCGGGCAGGTGTCGCCGCTCGGCGACATGCCCGGCCACCCGCTGCTGCGGGCCCGTTCGGCCGTGGTTCTCACTGCCGCCCGGCACCTCGACGACGGGGCCGACCGCGCCCGGTTCCTGACGCCGGACGAAGGCAACCGCCTGCTGCAGGTCACGGCGTTGAGGTGCCCGCCCCAGCCCCCGCACCACCTGTGGGCCGTCGTCCTGCTCTCCCCGCCCGCAGACCTGCACGGCCTGACCCCGTTCGACCTCACCATCCTCGGACTGCTCATCGAGGGCCGGCCCGACTGGCGCATCGCCGCCTGGCTGCAACTGGCCGAGGGCACCGTGACCGGACGGATCCCGCACATCGCCGCCAGGCTGGGCGTCACCGACCGGGCGCTGCTCATCAGCCGGGCAGCGCGGCTCGGGGTCTACATTCCGCGGGCGCTGATGAAGCGCCGGGGGACGGCAGCCTGAGAGCCCCCCGGGGCGGTTCAGCCCGTCGCTGCGGGCGCGGTCTCCCGGCGGGCGACCTCCGCCCGCACGATCGGAGCGACCTCGGTCCCCAGCAGCTCGATCGCCCGCATGACGTCGCGGTGCGCGACGGTGCCGAGCGCGAGCTGGGTGAGCGAGCGCTGGTGGCCGAAGATCTCGTGCTGGAACAGGATCTTCTCGGCCACCTCCTCCGGGCTGCCCACCGCCATTGCGCCGCGCAGCCCGGTCTGCGCCACGAAGTCGGCCCGGGTGCTCGGTGGCCAGCCGCGCTCGCGACCGATCCGGTTCATCACCTCGGCGTGACCGGGGTGGTACTGCGCGATCGCGGCCTCGCGGGTCTCGGCGACGAAGCCGTGGGTGTTGAGGCTGACCGGCAGGTCGGTGTGCCCGGACCGGCGCGCGGCCTCGCGGTACAGCTCGACGAGCGGAGCGAACCGCTCGGGTTGCCCGCCGATGATGGCCACGGCCAGCGGAAGTCCGAGTGCGCCGGCGCGGACCACCGACTGCGGGTTGCCCCCGACGGCCACCCACACCGGCAGCGGGTCCTGGATGGGGCGTGGGTGCACGGGCTGGTCGGTCAGCGCGGGGCAGTGCCGGCCCGACCACGTCACGCGCTCGTGGGAGCGGAGCGCGAGCAGCAGGTCGAGCTTCTCGGCGAACAGCTCGTCGTAGTCGGACAGGTCGTGACCGAACAGCGGGAACGACTCGATGAACGACCCGCGCCCGGCCATGATCTCCGCGCGTCCCCCGGAGAGCAGGTCCAGGGTGGCGAACTGCTGGAACACGCGCACCGGATCGTCCGAGCTCAGCACACTGACGGCGCTGGTCAGCCGGATGCGGCTCGTCCGCTCGGCCGCCGCGGCCAGGATCATCGCCGGCGCCGACGCGGCGTAGTCGGCGCGGTGGTGCTCCCCGACGCCGAACACGTCCAACCCGACCTCGTCGGCCAGCGCGATCTCCTCGACGACCTCGCGCACCCGCTGGGCCGGGCCGATGCCGCCGGGTTCCGGATCGACGTCCGCGAACGTGTACACACCGATCTCCACGCTTGATCCAAGCCGCGGGGCTGCTCGATCATTCCCGGCTACGGTCTGAGGCCACGACCACGCCCCGCATCCGCACGCTCGCGCTCGCCATCGTGGGGCGGGGTGCGGATCTGCTCGTCTCCGAGGGCCACGACCCGATCGAGGGCCAGGCGTTCTACCGGCCGCTCGGCGGCGGCGTCGAGTTCGGGGAGCCCGTCGCGGATGCGCTGCGCCGTGAGATGCGCGAGGAGCTCGCCGTCGAGCTCGACGGGATCGAGCCGGTGGGGGTGCTCGAGAACATCGTCACCTACGCCGGCTGTCCCGGGGCACGAGATCGTCCTGGCCCGCACCGCCGACCTGACGGACCGGTCGCTCTACGAGCGCGACGTCGTCGGGGTCGTGCTCGACGAGGGCGGTCCGGTCAGCTGGCAGCCGCGCGCGGCGTTCCGCGACGGCACCGCGCGGTCTACCCCGAGGGCCTGCTCGACCTGCTGGACCGGCACGAGTGCGGCCGCCCACCGACCACGGGTGCCTGACCACCCCCGTCCGCGCCGGTCCTGATGCTCCGGGTGGGATGCTGAACGACGGGGACGGCGAACCGCTGTGACGGAATCGGTTTGCATCATCTTGCGTAGCTCTGCATAATCATCCACGTGGTGCGGATCGCGGTGGCGGGAGCGAGCGGGTATGCCGGAGGGGAGCTGCTGCGGCTGCTCCTCGCGCATCCCGAGGTGGAGATCGGTGCGTTGACGGCCGGGGGGAGCGCAGGCACGCCGCTGGGTCAGCACCAGCCGCACCTGCTGCCCCTCGCCGACCGCGTCCTCGCCGACACCACGGCCGAGACCCTCGCCGGGCACGACGTCGTCTTCCTCGCGCTGCCGCACGGCAGGTCCGCCGAACTGGCCGCCGAACTCGGCCCCGGCACCGTCGTCATCGACTGCGGGGCCGACCACAGGCTGACCGACGCCGACGCCTGGACCCGCTGGTACGGCGGCGAGCACGCCGGGAGCTGGCCCTACGGGCTGCCCGAGCTGCCCGGCGCGCGCGAGGCGTTGCGCGGGACGAAGCGGGTCGCGGTCCCCGGCTGCTACCCGACCGCGATCAGCCTCGCCCTGTTCCCGGCGCTGGCCGCCGGCCTCGCCGAACCGAACGTCGTGATCACCGCGGTCACCGGGACCTCCGGCGCGGGCAAGTCGCTCAAGCCGCACCTGCTCGGGGCCGAGGTGATGGGTTCGCTGAGCGCCTACGGCGTCGGTGGCGGGCACCGGCACACCCCGGAGATCGCGCAGAACCTGTCGGTGGCCGCCGGTACGCCCGTCACCGTGAGCTTCACCCCGGTTCTCGCCCCGTTGCCGCGCGGCATCCTGGCGTCCTGCTCGGCGCCGTTGATCGGCGACGGCGCCGCGGCCCGGGAGGCCTACGCGAAGGCCTACGCCGACGAGCCGTTCGTCCACCTGCTGCCCGAGGGCACCTGGCCCACCACCGCGGCCACCCTCGGCTCCAACACCGTGCACCTGCAGGTCACGGTCGACCCCGACGCGCGCCGGCTGATCGCCGTCGCCGCCATCGACAACCTCACCAAGGGCACCGCCGGAGGCGCTGTGCAGTGCATGAACCTGGCCCTCGGGCTGCCGGAGACCACGGGCCTGCCCGTCACGGGGGTGGCCCCGTGAGTGTCGTGACGCCCAAGGGCTTCCGGGCGGCGGGCATCGCCGCGGGGATCAAGGCCAACGGCAACCCCGATCTCGCGCTGGTCGTCAACGACGGCCCGGAGCAGGTCGCGGCCGGGGTCTTCACCCGCAACAAGGTCAAGGCCGCGCCGGTGCTGTGGTCGCAGCAGGTGCTCACCACCGGACGGCTGCGGGCGGTCGTGCTCAACTCCGGCGGCGCCAACGCGTGCACCGGTCCGGAGGGCTTCCAGACCGCGCACGCCACCGCGGAGAAGGCGGCCGAGATGCTCGGCTGCGGCGCGATCGAGGTCGCGGTCTGCTCGACCGGGCTGATCGGCGCGCAGTTGCCGCGTGACACCGTGCTCGCCGGCGTCGAGACCGCCGCGGGCGAACTCGCCGCCACGCCGGACGCCGGGCTCGCGGCGGCCACCGCGATCATGACCACGGACACCATGGCCAAGCAGGCCGCGCACACCGACGAGGCGGGCTGGAGCGTCGGCGGCCTCACCAAGGGTGCCGGCATGATCGCCCCGTCGATGGCCACGATGCTCTCGGTGCTCACCACCGACGCGGTGGTCGACGCGCCCGTACTCGAGCAGGCGCTGCGCGCCGCGGTCCGGGTCAGCTTCGACCGGCTCGACGTGGATGGCTCGATGTCCACCAACGACACGGTGGTGGCGCTCGCCTCCGGCGCCTCCGGTGTCACCCCCGACCCGGCGGCCCTCACCGCCGCGCTCACCGCTGTCTGCAAGGACCTGGCGCAGCAGATGCAGGCCGATGCGGAGGGCGTCACCAAGCGGATCGCCGTCCAGGTGACGGGCGCGGCCACCGAGGACGACGCGGTGACCGTCGCCCGCACGGTGGCTCGGGACAGCCTGGTCAAGACCGCGATGTTCGGCTCGGACGCGAACTGGGGCCGGATCGCGGCCGCGGTCGGCTACTCCGACGCCGCCGTCGACCCCGACACGCTCGACGTCACGATCAACGGCGTGCTGCTGTGCCGGGGCGGGGTGGCCGCCGGCGGCCGCACGGACGCGGACCTGTCCGGCAAGGAGATCGTCATCGAGATCGGGCTCGGCCTCGGCGACGGTGCCGCGGAGATCCTCACCACCGACCTGTCGCACGCCTACGTGGAGGAGAACAGTGCCTACCCCTCCTGAGCCCGAACTGACGGGGTCCGCGCTGCGGCTCAAGCGCGCGGGTGAGAAGGCGGGCGTGCTGGCCGAGGCGCTGCCCTGGCTGCAGCGCTTCCACGACCAGATCGTCGTGGTCAAGTACGGCGGCAACGCCATGGTCGACGACGAGCTCAAGCAGGCCTTCGCGCAGGACATGGTGTTCCTGCGCCTGGCCGGCATCCACCCGGTCGTCGTGCACGGCGGCGGGCCGCAGATCACCGCCATGCTCGACCGGCTCGGGTTGCCGGGGGAGTTCCGCGGCGGCCTGCGGGTGACCACCCCGGAGACCATCGACGTGGTGCGCATGGTGCTGGTCGGCCAGGTCGGCCGGGAGCTGGTCGGGCTGATCAACCAGCACGGGCCGTACGCGGTCGGGCTCTCGGGCGAGGACGCGGGGCTGTTCACCGCGGAGAAGCGCACCGCGCTGGTCGACGGCGAGACGGTGGACATCGGCCTGGTCGGCGACGTCGTGCAGGTCAACCCCGATGCCGTGCTCGACATCGTCCGGGCCGGACGCATCCCGGTCGTCGCCGGCGTCGCCCCGGACGTCGACGGCACCGTCTACAACATCAACGCCGACAGCGCGGCGGCCGCGCTCGCGGGCGCCCTCGGTGCGGCGAAGCTCGTGGTGCTCACCGACGTCGAGGGCCTGTACGCGAACTACCCGGACCCCGAGTCGGTGATCAGCGAGCTGACCGCCGACCAGCTCGAGCCCATGCTCCCCGACCTGGAGAGCGGCATGGCGCCGAAGATGGAGGCCTGCCTGCGCGCGGTACGCGGCGGGGTCGGGCGGGCGCACGTGATCGACGGGCGGGTACCGCACTCGGTACTGCTCGAGGTCTTCACCAGCGAGGGAGTCGGAACGATGGTGATCCCATGAGCGAGTTCACGAGCGAATCATCGGCGCGGAGCGAGTTCACGAGCGAATCATCGGCGCCGGGCGAGAACCTGACGGCGCGGTGGCAGGCCGTGATGATGAACAACTACGGCACCCCGCCGCTGGCCCTCGTGCGCGGCGACGGTGCCGAGGTGTGGGACGCCGACGGCCGCCGGTACCTCGACCTGCTCGGCGGCATCGCCGTCAACGCCCTCGGCCACGCGCACCCCGCGGTCGTCGAGGCGGTGACGGCGCAGATCTCCACGCTGGGCCACGTCTCGAACCTCTACATCAGCGAGCCGCCGGTGGCGCTGGCCGAGAAGCTCCTCGAGCTGCTCGGCGTTCCGCAGGCGCGGGTGGTGTTCTGCAACTCCGGTGCCGAGGCCAACGAGGCCGCTTTCAAGATCGCGCGGCGGACCGGGCGCCCCAACATCGTCGCGGCCGAGAACGCCTTCCACGGCCGCACCATGGGCGCGCTCGCCCTGACCGGCCAGCAGGCCAAGCGGTCCCCGTTCGAGCCGATGCCGCCGGGCGTCTCGCACGTGCCCTACGGCGACGTCGCGGCCCTCGACGCGGCCGTCGACGGCGACACCGCGGCGGTGTTCCTGGAGCCGATCATGGGTGAGGCCGGCGTCATCGTGCCACCGCAGGGTTACCTCCGGGCCGCCCGCGAGATCACCGAACAGCGCGGGGCGCTGCTGGTGCTCGACGAGGTGCAGACCGGTATCGGCCGCACCGGCGCATGGTGCGCCCACCAGAGCACCGGGGTCGTCCCGGACGTGGTGACGCTCGCCAAGGGGTTGGGCGGTGGGCTGCCGATCGGTGCCTGCATCGGTATCGGGGCGGCCGGCGGGCTCCTCGAACCCGGCCACCACGGGACCACGTTCGGCGGGAACCCGATCAGCTGCGCGGCCGCGCTCGCGGTGCTGCGCACGCTCGCCGACGGCCTGCTCGAGCAGGTGAACCTGGTGGGCAAGGAGATCGCGACCGGCATCGCCGCACTCGGCCATCCGCTGGTCCGCGAGATCAGCGGCGCGGGGCTGTTGATCGGCGTCGGGCTCCGCGCACCCGTCTCGGCCGCCGTGGCGAACGCCGCCCGTGACGCGGGCTACCTGATCAACAACGCCGTTCCGGACCGGGTCCGGCTGGCTCCGCCGCTGGTGCTCACCGAGGCCCAGGCCGCGGAGTTCCTGGCCGACCTGCCGGGCATCCTCGACAAGGCGGGTGAGACCAGTGCCTAGGCACCTGCTCCGCGACGACGACCTGACCCCCGACGAGCAGCGCGAGATCCTCGACCTCGCCGACGCCATGAAGGCCGACCGCTTCGCGCACCGGCCGCTGGCCGGGCCGAAGTCCGTCGCGGTGATCTTCGACAAGTCCTCGACCCGGACCCGGATCTCGTTCGAGGTCGGGATCGCCGAACTCGGCGGCAACCCGCTGATCATCGACGCGGGGGCCAGCCAGCTCGGCCGCGGCGAGACGATCGAGGACACCTCCCGGGTGCTCTCACGCTACGTCGACGCGGTGGTCTGGCGGACCTCCGGGCAGGCCCGCATCGAGGCGATGGCCAGTGTCTCCCGGGTGCCGGTGGTCAACGCCTTGACCGACGAGTTCCACCCCTGCCAGGTGCTCGCGGACCTGCAGACGGTCCGGGAGCGCTTCGGCCGGCTCGCCGGGCTCACGCTGACCTACCTCGGCGACGGTGCCAACAACATGGCGCACTCGCTGCTGCTGGGCGGCGCGACCGCGGGCATGGACGTGCGCATCGCCGCGCCCGAGGGCTTCACCCCGCACCCCGACGTGCTGCGGGACGCCAAGACCCGTGCGGCGGAGACCGGTAGCGGCGTCGAGCTGATCGCCGACCCGGACGCCGCGGTGGACGGCGCCGACGTGCTGGTCACCGACACCTGGGTGTCGATGGGCCAGGAGAGCGACGGCCTGGACCGCTCCGCACCGTTCCGCCCGCTGCAGCTCAACGCCGGCCTGCTGGCCCGGGCCGCCGAGGGCGCGATCGTGCTGCACTGCCTGCCCGCACACCGCGGCGACGAGATCACCGACGAGGTCATCGACGGCCCGGCCAGCGCGGTGTGGGACGAGGCGGAGAACCGGTTGCACGCCCAGAAGGCGCTGCTGACCTGGCTGCTCCGGCGATGACAGCCGCCCGGCCCGACGGCGGGGCGGCCCGGCCCGGCGCCGCGAGCCGGGTGGCGCGCCAGGCCCGTATCGTCAAGCTGATCACGCAACGCGCCGTGCGGAGCCAGAGTGAACTGCTCACCCTGCTCGGCGCGGAGGGCATCGACACCACCCAGGCGACGCTGTCTCGTGATCTCGACGAACTCGGTGCGGTGAAGCTGCGCGGTGCCGACGGGGGAGCACCGGTTTACGTGATCCCGGAGGACGGCAATCCGGGCTTCGGCCTGACCCACCCGCCCGAGGGCGGCACCACCCGCCTGGCCCGGCTGATGGGGGAGCTGCTCGTGTCGGCGGACGCGAGTGGGAACCTTGCCGTGCTCCGGACCCCACCCGGGGCCGCGCACTACCTGGCCAGCGCGCTGGACCGGGCCGCATTGCACGATGTCGTCGGCACCATCGCCGGCGACGACACGATCCTCGTGGTCGCCCGCGAGCCCCTCACCGGCGCCGAGCTCGCAGAGCGACTACAAGCGCTACCGACGAAGGAGAACTGACATGACGGACCGGGTCGTACTGGCCTACTCGGGTGGGCTGGACACCTCGGTGGGCATCGGGTGGATCGCCGAGGAGACCGGTGCCGAGGTGGTGGCCGTGGCCGTCGACGTCGGCCAGGGCGGCGAGGACCTCGAGGAGATCCGCAAGCGGGCACTGGCGTGCGGCGCCGTCGAGGCCGTCGTCGCCGACGCGCGCGACGAGTACGCCGACGGTTACTGCTTGCCCGCGCTGCAGGCCAACTCGCTCTACATGGACCGCTACCCGCTGGTCTCGGCGCTGTCCCGGCCGCTGATCGTCAAGCACCTGGTCGAGGCCGCGAAGTACCACGGCGCGTCGACGGTCGCGCACGGCTGCACCGGCAAGGGCAACGACCAGGTCCGCTTCGAGGTCGGCATCGGCGCGCTCGCCCCGGACCTGAAGGTGATCGCCCCGGTCCGGGACTTCGCATGGACCCGGGAGAAGGCGATCGCCTGGGCCGAGGACCGCAACCTGCCGATCGACGTGTCGAAGAAGTCGCCGTACTCGATCGACCAGAACGTGTGGGGCCGGGCCGTCGAGACCGGTTTCCTCGAGGACATCTGGAACGCCCCGATCGAGGACGTCTACTCCTACACGTCGAACCCGGCCGAGCCCCGCGAGGCCGACGAGGTGGTGATCCGGTTCGAGAGAGGTGTGCCGGTCGCGATCGACGACAAGCCCGTCTCGGTGCTGCAGGCCATCCAGGAGCTCAACCGGCGGGCGGGCGCGCAGGGCGTCGGCCGGCTCGACATGGTCGAGGACCGGCTGGTCGGCATCAAGAGCCGTGAGGTCTACGAGGCCCCCGGCGCGATCGCGCTGATCACCGCGCACCAGGAATTGGAGAACGTCACCGTCGAGCGCGACCTCGCCCGCTTCAAGCGGACCGTCGAGCAGCGCTGGACCGAGCTGGTCTACGACGGCCTGTGGTTCTCGCCGCTGAAGTACGCGCTGGACGCGTTCGTCGCGCAGACCCAGGAGTTCGTCTCCGGTGAGGTCCGGATGACCCTGCACGGTGGCCGGGCCGTCCCGACGGGCCGGCGTTCCGACGCGTCGCTGTACGACTTCAACCTGGCCACCTACGACGAGGGCGACGCCTTCGACCAGTCGCTGGCCAAGGGCTTCGTGCAGCTGTGGGGCCTGCCGTCGAAGATCGCCGCCCGCCGGGACCAGCGGCTGGGGGGCTCCGGCTCGTGACCGCCTTGTGGGGCGGCCGGTTCGCCTCCGGACCGGCCGACGCGCTGGCCGCCTTGTCGAAGTCCACCCACTTCGACTGGCGGCTGGCGCCCTACGACATCCGCGGCTCGAAGGCGCACGCCCGGGTGCTGCACCGCGCCGGGCTCCTCACCGACGACGAGCTCACCGGCATGCTGGCCGCGTTGGACAAGCTGGAGGCCGATGTGGCCGCCGGCGCGTTCGGGCCCGCGGAGTCCGATGAGGACGTGCACACCGCGCTCGAGCGCGGGCTGATCGAGCGGGCCGGCCCGGAGCTGGGCGGCAAGCTGCGCGCCGGCCGGTCGCGCAACGATCAGGTCGCCACGTTGTTCCGGATGTGGCTGCGTGACGCGGCCCGCCGGGTCGGTGCCGGCGTGCTCGACGTCGTCGACGCACTGGTCGCGCAGGCGGGAGCGCACCCGGAGGCCCCGATGCCCGGGCGCACGCACCTGCAGCACGCCCAACCCGTCCTGCTGGCGCACCACCTGGCGGCGCACGCGCACGCGCTGCTGCGCGACGTCGACCGGCTGCGCGACTGGGACGCCCGCGCGGCGGTCTCGCCGTACGGGTCGGGCGCGCTGGCGGGATCCTCCCTCGGGCTGGACCCGGAGGCGGTGGCCGCGGAGCTGGGCTTCGACTCGTCGAGCGCGAACTCGATCGACGGCACCGCGTCGCGGGACTTCGCCGCCGAGGCCGCCTTCGTGCTGGCCATGATCGCGGTCGACCTGTCCCGGCTGGCCGAGGAGGTGATCGTCTGGGCGACGGCGGAGTTCTCCTACATCACCCTCGACGACGCGTTCTCCACCGGCAGCTCGATCATGCCGCAGAAGAAGAACCCGGACGTCGCCGAGCTGACCCGCGGAAAGGCCGGCCGGCTGATCGGCAACCTGACCGGGCTGCTGGCCACGCTCAAGGCGCAGCCGCTGGCCTACAACCGGGATCTGCAGGAGGACAAGGAGCCGCTGTTCGACTCCGTCGAGCAGCTCGAACTCCTGCTGCCCGCGGTCGCGGGGATGGTCGGCACGCTGGTGTTCCACACCGACCGGCTCGCCGAGCTCGCCCCGGCCGGGTTCACGCTGGCCACCGACATCGCCGAGTGGCTCGTGCGTGCCGGCGTGCCGTTCCGGGTCGCCCACGAGGCGGCCGGTGGGTGCGTCCGGGCGGCCGAGGCGCGGGGAGTCGGCCTCGAGGACCTGACCGACGCCGAGCTGGCCGGGGTGCACCCGGCCCTGACCCCGGCCGTCCGGGAGGTGCTGACCGTCGAGGGGTCCATCGCGTCGCGCAACGCACGCGGCGGGACGGCCGGCGTGCAGGTGGCCGAGCAGCTCGACGGGCTGCGCGCGGCGATCGACGGGGCCCGGTCCTGGGTCGGATGACGCGCACGCCCGACCAGCGACTCCTCCCGCGTGGCGAGCTGGCGACCGATGTGTTGCCGGCCGCCGCGCGGTTGCTGGGGTGCACGATCGAGGCCGACACCCCCGACGGCCCCGTCGCCGTCCGGCTCGTCGAGGTGGAGGCGTACCGCGGCGCGGACGACCCCGCGTCGCACAGTTTCCGCGGCCGCACCCCGCGCAACGAGGTGATGTTCGGCCCGCCCGGGTTCCTGTACGTCTACTTCGTCTACGGCATGCACTTCTGCGCCAACGTCACCTGCCTCGACGACGGTGACGCGGGCGCGGTGCTGCTGCGCGCAGGAGAGGTGACGTCGGACCTGGGTGTGGCGCGGGCGCGGCGTCCGACCGCCCGCCGGGACCCCGACCTGGCGCGCGGCCCGGCCCGGTTGGCCTCGCTGCTCGGGCTGGGGCGGGAGCACAACGGCGTCGACGTCACGGACCCGGCGTCGCCGGTGCGGTTGCTGGCCGGCCCACCGGTCGATCCGGCGGCGATCCGGAGCGGGCCGCGGGTCGGGGTGGTGGCCGCGGCGGAGCTGCCGTGGCGGTTCTGGTTGGACGGCTCGCCCGCCGTGAGCGTCTACCGGCCGGCGAAAGCTCGTGACCGTTCTGTGACTTCCCGATCGAAGTAGGGATGCCTAACCTTCATTCGTGTCCGCCTCCCCTCCTTCACCGTCCCGGGCTCTCCGTAGCCTGCGGTTCCTCGCGCTGATCTGCACCGCGCTGCTCGCGGCCGCGGCCTGTGGCTCGTCGGGGGCCCCGAGCTCCGCCACGGCCGCGTCGACCGTGCCGAATGCGGGGAGTACCTTCCCCGCCTCGGTCACGCACAAGTTCGGCACCACCGTCGTCCCGTCCGCCCCGCAGCGGGTGGTCTCACTGGGCTACACCGACCAGGACGCGATCCTCGCGCTCGGCGTCGTCCCGGTCGCGATCCGTGAGTTCACGGGGAACCGGCCGTCGGCGACGTGGCCGTGGGCCCAGGACGAACTGCAGGGTCAGCAGCCCCAGGTACTCAACGGTGAGATCAACCTCGAGACCCTCGCCGCGCTGCGTCCCGATCTGATCGTCGGCGTGAGTGCCGGGATGACCCGCGAGCAGTACGACACCTACTCCCGTATCGCGCCGACGATCGCGCAACCGGAGGGGTTCGTCGACTACGGCGCCCCGTGGCAGGACGCAACCCGGCTGATCGGCGCCGCGCTGGGCAAGAGCAACGAGGCGGAGAAGCTGGTCACGGACCTGGAGAGCCGGTTCGCGGCGGTCCGGTCCGACAACGCGGAGTTCGCCGGCAAGAAGGCGGTGGTGGCCGCCCGCAGCTCGCTCGACGCCGCGAACTACTTCGTCTGGAGCTCGCAGGACTCGCGCGGCCGGTTCCTGTCCTCGCTCGGCTTCCAGATCCCGCCGGAGTTCGACCAGCTGGCGGGAGACCGGTTCTATGCCGACATCAGCGCGGAGCGGCTGAACCTCCTGGACCAGAGCGACCTCGTCGTGTGGATCACCATTCCCGGCACCGAGGGGTCGGAGATCGAGCGGCAACCTGGGTACCCGGCACTGCGGGTCGGCCGGGAAGGCCGGGTCATCACGCTGACCGAGGAACAGGGCGTCGCGCTGTCGTTCGGCAGCGTGCTGAGCCTGCCGTCGCTGCTCGACTCGCTGCCGCGGGAGATCGCGGGGCGGCTCGCCGCCTGACTCGGCCCGGACGATCGACGGCCGGTGCCCCCACCCCGGGGCGCCGGCCGTTCGCATTGGGGGAGGATCGAACACGTGAGCACGAACATCCTCGACGAGCTGGAGTGGCGCGGCCTGATCGCGCAGAGCACCGACCGGAACGCCTTGCGGTCCGAACTCGACGGGCCGGACCCGCTGACGCTCTACTGCGGCTTCGACCCGACCGCCCCCAGCCTGCACGCGGGGAACCTGGTGCCGTTGCTCACCCTTCGGCGCTTCCAGCAGGCCGGAGCGCGCCCGATCGTGCTCGCCGGCGGGGCCACCGGGATGATCGGTGATCCCCGCGACACCGGTGAGCGCACGTTGCAGACGGCCGACGTCGTCGCCGAGTGGGCGAGCCGGATCCGCGGACAGCTGGAGCGGTTCGTGGAGTTCGACTCCTCGCCGACCGGTGCCCTGGTGGTCGACAACCTGGACTGGACCGGGGGACAGGGGGTCCTGGAGTTCCTGCGTGACGTCGGCAAGCACTTCTCCGTCAACGTCATGCTCGGCCGGGAGACCGTCAAGCGCCGCCTCGCGGCCGAAGGCATGTCCTACACCGAGTTCAGCTACCTGCTGTTGCAGTCCCAGGACTACCTGCGGCTCTACCGCGAGCACGGCTGCCGGTTGCAGATCGGCGGCTCCGACCAGTGGGGGAACATCGTCGGCGGGGTGGAGCTGATCCGACGGGTCGAGGGCGGCACCGCACACGCGCTCACCGTGCCGCTGGTCACCGACTCCGAGGGCCGCAAGTTCGGCAAGTCCACCGGGGGCGGCAACATCTGGCTCGACCCCGAGATGACCTCGCCGTACGCCTGGTACCAGTACTTCGTCAACGTCGCGGACGCCGACGTCGGCCGGTACCTGCGACTGTTCACGTTCCTGTCGCTCGACGAGATCGAGGCACTGGAGAAGGACATCGCCGAGCGGCCGCACCTGCGCGCCGGGCAGAAGCGGCTCGCGGAGGAGCTCACCACGCTCGTGCACGGCGAGCACCACACCCGGCAGGTCGTCGCGGCCAGTCAGGCGCTGTTCGGGCGCGGCGAGCTGCGTGAGCTCGATGCCGCCACGCTCGACGCCGCCCTGGCGGAGATCCCGACGGTGACCGCTCGGCTCACCGAACAGCCGACGATCGTGGACCTCCTGGTGAACTCCGGCCTCACCGACAGCCGTGGCGCCGCTCGCCGCACGGTGAACGAAGGCGGTGCGTACGTGAACAACACCAAGATCAGTGACGAGGCCTGGCATCCGTCGGAGAGCGACCTGCTGCACGGCCGGTGGTTGGTACTGCGTCGCGGGAAGCGGAACCTGGCCGGGGTCCAGGTGGTTCGTTCCTGACCGGCCGGCCGGCCGGCCGGGCGGAGCGTTCAGCGGTCCGAGCCGCGGTCGGAATACTCCGGCCCGCGGGTCGGTTGACCCCTCTGTACGTCCGGGTTCACGGGCCGCAGCGCCGGGTGGGAATACCCCGCGGCGCGAGGCCGTTGACCTGCATGCACAACGAGAAGGCGACCCCGATTTGACTGCGCTGCAGCGGCTTGGGTAGCTTTCTCCTCGTCGCCACGGCGGGTAGTACGACAGACCGGGACGGTTTCACCGGCCCAGAGTCGGCCCCCGAATACGGCGGCCGCCCCCGGCAGGAACGTCCGCAAGGATGTGACCGCCGGAACATGGGACTGGCGGTTGACACCGCGAACAGGACCATGTAGGTTGGAAAAGTTGCCCCGGCCCGGTCCGCGAGGATCGCGATGGTGTGCGGGTGTCTTTTGAGAACTCAACAGTGTGTCGAGCTTGTTTATGAATTGGTTTTTGTGCCAGTTTGTTTGACGCGCCATCGCGGTCCCGTCCGTGGGTGGTGCGGTTGTGAGAGCCAGTTTTTGTTGGAGAGTTTGATCCTGGCTCAGGACGAACGCTGGCGGCGTGCTTAACACATGCAAGTCGAGCGGTAAGGCTCCTTCGGGGGTACACGAGCGGCGAACGGGTGAGTAACACGTGGGTGACCTGCCCTCAGCTCTGGGATAAGCCTGGGAAACCGGGTCTAATACCGGATAGGACCTTGCCTCGCATGGGGTGGGGTGGAA
>NZ_JAAXKZ010000044.1 GCF_012911875.1 Pseudonocardia bannensis
CCCCGGAACCCCGACTCGCGCTCGCGCAGACCCCGACTCGCGCTCGCGCAGACCCCGACTCGCGCTCGCGCAGACCCCGACTCGCGGGGAAGTTGAGTGTGGTGGGAACAAGGTCGCCTTCCGGGTCGTTGGGCGAATCGGGATCAAGTTGAGCGAGGCCGACTCAAGCCGGGTTTGACGGCGGGGGCAGGATCTTGTAGAGACTTGAGTCAAGGCAACTCAAGAACGCCGCAGCAACTTCACATCAGCAGTAACACACGGAGGCAACCACCATGGCTCGTGCGGTCGGTATCGACCTCGGGACCACCAACTCCGTCGTCGCCGTCCTGGAGGGTGGCGAGCCGACGGTGATCGCGAACTCCGAGGGTTCGCGCACCACCCCCTCGGTCGTGGCGTTCGCGCGCAACGGCGAGGTCCTCGTCGGGCAGTCGGCGAAGAACCAGGCCGTGACGAACGTCGACCGGACGATCCGTTCGGTCAAGCGTCACATGGGCACGGGCTGGTCGACGGACGAGATCGACAGCAAGAAGTACTCCGCGCAGGAGATCAGCGCGCGCGTGCTGCAGAAGCTCAAGCGTGACGCCGAGTCCTACCTGGGTGAGGAGATCACCGACGCGGTGATCACGGTCCCGGCCTACTTCGAGGACGCGCAGCGCCAGGCCACCAAGGAGGCCGGCCAGATCGCGGGCCTCAACGTGCTGCGGATCGTCAACGAGCCCACCGCCGCCGCGCTGGCCTACGGCCTGGACAAGGGCGAGAAGGAGCAGACCATCCTGGTCTTCGACCTGGGTGGCGGCACCTTCGACGTCTCGCTGCTGGAGATCGGCGAGGGCGTCGTCGAGGTCAAGGCGACCAACGGCGACAACCACCTCGGTGGCGACGACTGGGACGAGCGGATCATCAGCTGGCTCGTCGACAAGTTCAAGTCCGCGCAGGGCATCGACCTGACCAAGGACAAGATGGCCATGCAGCGGCTGCGTGAGGCCGCGGAGAAGGCCAAGATCGAGCTGTCCAGCAGCTCGAGCGCCACGATCAACCTGCCGTACATCACGGTCGACGCGGACAAGAACCCGCTGTTCCTGGACGAGACGCTGTCGCGTGCGGAGTTCCAGCGGATCACCTCCGACCTGCTCGACCGCACCCGCGCCCCGTTCAACCAGGTGGTCAAGGACGCCGGCATCTCCGTCGGCGAGATCGACCACGTGGTGCTCGTCGGTGGCTCCACCCGCATGCCCGCCGTCACCGACCTGGTCAAGGAGCTGACCGGCGGCAAGGAGCCCAACAAGGGCGTGAACCCGGACGAGGTCGTCGCCGTCGGCGCCGCCCTGCAGGCTGGTGTGCTGCGCGGTGAGGTCAAGGACGTCCTGCTGCTCGACGTCACCCCGCTGTCCCTGGGCATCGAGACCAAGGGCGGCGTGATGACCAAGCTCATCGAGCGCAACACCACGATCCCGACCAAGCGTTCGGAGATCTTCACGACGGCCGACGACAACCAGCCGTCCGTCCAGATCCAGGTGTTCCAGGGCGAGCGCGAGATCGCGGCGTACAACAAGAAGCTCGGCATGTTCGAGCTGACCGGTCTGCCGCCGGCCCCGCGGGGCGTGCCGCAGATCGAGGTCTCCTTCGACATCGACGCCAACGGCATCGTGAACGTCTCCGCGAAGGACCTGGGCACCGGCAAGAGCCAGGCCATGACCATCACCGGCGGATCCGCCCTGGGCAAGGACGAGATCGACCGGATGATGCGCGAGGCCGAGCAGCACGCCGAGGAGGACAAGCGCCGCCGCGAGGAGGCCGAGGTCCGCAACCAGGCCGAGTCGCTCGTCTACCAGACGGAGAAGTTCGTCAAGGAGAACGACGAGAAGCTCCCCGGTGACGTCAAGGACGGAGTGAACGCCGCCCTCGGCGAGGCCCAGGAGGCCTTGAAGGGCACCGACACCGACGCCATCAAGGCCGCCATGGAGAAGCTCGCCACCGAGTCGCAGAAGCTCGGCGCCGCGCTCTACCAGCAGCAGGGCGCCGACGGTGCCGCTGCCGCGGGTGCTCCCGGTGACGCCGGCGCGTCGAGCCAGCAGGCCGACGACGTCGTCGACGCCGAGATCGTGGACGAGGACGACAAGAGCGACGGAGCCAAGAAGTGACCTCCCCCTACGACGGTCCCAACGGAAACGCGGGGGTCGACGGTGAGGGCGAGCGGATCGTCGTGCGCGACCGGCGCCGGATCGACCCGGTGACCGGAGAGGTCCGCACCCCGGGCGGCGAGACGCCGCCCGGGCCCTCCGGCCCGGCCGAGTCCTCTGCGGACGCCGCGCCGGCCCCCGAGGCGAACCCCGAGCTCGCCGAGCTCGCGGCGCAGGTCGCCGAGCGCACGTCCGACCTGCAGCGCGTCACGGCCGAGTACGCCAACTACCGGCGCCGGGTCGACCGGGACCGGGAGGGCGTTCTCGTGGGCGCTCGCGTGCACTTCGTGTCCGAGCTGCTCACCGTGCTCGACGACCTCGACCGCGCGGAGGCGCACGGCGACCTGACCGGCCCCTTCAAGTCGGTCGGGGACAAGGTCGTCGGCGTGGTCACCAAGCTCGGCCTGGAGGCCTTCGGCGAGGAGGGCGAGCCGTTCGACCCGTCCCTGCACGAGGCCGTCCAGCACGAGACCGCCGCCGACGCCGGCACCGGCCCGACGGTCACCGTCATCTCGACGGTGCTTCGCCGGGGCTACCGGATGGCCGACCGGGTGCTGCGTCCCGCGATGGTCACGGTGGTGGACCGGGCCGAGCAGCCCGGCACCGCACCCGCGACCGGCACCGAGGGCACCGCGGCGGCCGAGCAGCCACCCACCGACCCGGCCTGAGCTGATCTGACATCGCGAGAGGAGGCGGAGTGACCCAGCGCGACTGGATCGAGAAGGACTTCTACCGCGAGCTGGGCGTCGACTCTGGCGCGTCTGCGGACGAGATCAAGAAGGCCTACCGGAAGCTCGCCCGTGAGCTGCACCCGGACGCCAACCCGGGCGACGCCAGGGCCGAGGCGCGGTTCAAGTCCGTGTCCGAGGCCTACGGCGTGCTCTCCGACGACAAGAAGCGCCGCGAGTACGACGAGACGCGGGCGCTGTTCGCCGGCGGAGCCTTCTCGGGCGGCCCGGGCGCCGGCGGCTTCCCCGGCGGCGGCTTCGGCACCGGTGCACAGAGCTTCGACCTCGGAGACCTGTTCGCCCGGTCCGGTGCCGCCGGCCCGGGTGGCGCCGGTGGGCTCGGCGACCTGTTCGGCGGGCTGTTCGGCAACCGGGGCGGGGCCACGGGCGCCCGCACCACCGCGAACCGGCCGCAGCGCGGCGCCGATGTGGAGAGCGAGCTGCGCATCGACTTCATCGACGCCGTTCGCGGTGCCGAGGTGCAGATCCGGCTGTCCTCCCCCGGCCGCTGCGATCGCTGCGGCGGGACCGGGGCCCGGCCGGGCAGCACGCCGCGGACGTGCCCGACCTGCAACGGCGTCGGGCTCGTCAGCACCAGCCAGGGGGCGTTCGCGTTCTCCGAGCCGTGCCGCGACTGCCGCGGCACCGGCCGCATCATCGACGACCCGTGCGCGGAGTGCGGCGGCGACGGTGTGGCGACCCGGACCCGGACCCTGACCGTCCGGGTGCCGGCCGGCGTCGACGACGGGCAGAAGATCCGGCTGGCCGGTCAGGGGGAGCCGGGCCGCGGCGGCGCCCCGGCGGGAGACCTGTACGTCAAGGTCCACGTCACCCCGCACCGGATCTTCGGCCGGTCCGCCAAGAACGCCGACGACCTGACCCTGAAGGTCCCGGTGACCTTCCCGGAGCTGGCGCTGGGCGCCACGCTGACCGTCCCGACGCTGGACGGGACGGTGTCGCTCAAGGTCCCACCGGGCACGGCCAGCGGCCGGACGCTGCGGGTCCGCGGGCGCGGTGTGCAGCGGCGCAACGGCAAGACCGGTGACCTGCTGGTCACGGTCGAGGTGGCGGTCCCGGCCAGGCTCGACGACGCGGCCACGGAGGCCCTGCAGGCCTACGCGGACGCGACGAAGTCCTTCGACCCCCGGGCCGAGCTGCTCGGCGGGAGGTGATCGGTGCGATGAGCATGCGGCCCCCCGCGGGCGGCGCGCCGGACGAGTCCACCGTCCTGCCGCCGGGCGCCAGCCCCGACAGCCCGGTGTTCGTCATCTCGGTGGCGGCGGAGCTGGCCGGGCTGCACGCCCAGACCCTGCGCAGCTACGACCGGCTGGGGCTCGTCAGCCCGGGCCGGTCCGCGGGAGGCGGGCGTCGCTACTCGGCGCGCGACATCGCGCTGCTCCGCGAGGTGCAGCGGCTGTCGCAGATCGACGGTGTGAACCTGGCCGGCATCAAGCGGATCATCGAGCTCGAGCAGATGGTCGACGAGCTGCGGAGCCGCGTCGAGGAGCTCACCGAGGAGCTCGCCGCCGCCCAGGCGGCGGCCGAGCACGCCGCGGCCATGGTCCACCAGTCCTACCGGCGCGACCTCGTGCCGGTCGACCGGCGCTCCGCGCTGGTGGTCTGGCGGCCCAAGCCCCGCCCCGAATAGACACCCGACAGCCTCGCCCCGCTCATCGGCTTCCGATGGGCGGGGCGAGGCTGTTCGTCGTGGTCGGGGTCAGTCAATGGTGAACGGGTCGTACGTGATGCGGTCGAGCGGCGTGCCCGCGACCAGCATCCGCGACACCGTGGCCCGGATCATCGATGGCGACCCGCACACCAGCACGTCGTGGTCGGCCCACGCGCCGTAGCGCGTGACCACGTCGGCGAGGGTTCCGTGCTCCGCACCCGACGCGCCGTCGTCCTTCTCGACGACGGGGATGACGTCCAGCCACGGGTTGCTGTACGAGAGCTTGCGCAGCGCGCCGAAGTCGTACAGGTCCTCCCAGGTGCGGCCGCCCAAGAAGACCTGGGTGCGGGGCTGGTCCGCCTGCCGGCCGAGGTCGTCGAGCAGCGCCTTGATCGGGGCCATCCCGGTACCCCCGGCGACCATGAGCAACTCGCGCCCGGTGCCCTGGTTGATGCTCATGCGGCCCATCGGCGGGCCGATCCGCCAGGTGTCGCCGATCCGGGAGTGCGCCACGATGGCCCGGCTGACCCAGCCGTTGGTCACCGCGCGCACGTGGAACTCGAGGGTCCCGTCCTCCCGCGGCGCGTTGGCCGGCGACAGGTAGCGCCACAGCCGGGGACGCTGCGGGGTCTCCACGCTGAGGTACTGGCCGGCGCGGTACGGGATGGGCTCGCTGGTCTGGACGGTGATCACGGCGAGGTCCCAGCCGACGCGCCGGTGGTCGACCACGCGGCCCATCCAGGACGCGGGGCCACGCTCGGCATCGGCCGCGACGCTCATCGCCTCGGCGGACAGGTCGTAGGCGTCACGCCACGCCTTGGCCACCGGAGGGGTCCAGGCGTCACCCGCGAAGGTCTCGACCGCGCTGAGCAGCGCGTCGCCCACCGCCCCGTAGTGCTCGGCGAGGACCCCGAACTTGCGATGGTCCCGCCCGAGCTGCTGCAGGAAGGGGATCAGCTCGTCGGGCTGGTCGACCATCTGCACGACGTGCACCAGGGCCCGCAGCAGCCGGCTGCGCTGCACCTCCATGTTGACCGGGAAGAGGTCCCGGGTGTCGGGCGCGGTGGAGAAGAGCGTCGCGTAGAAGTGGCGACCGATCTCGTCGGCCCGCTCCTCCATCCCGGCCCAGCTGGCCCGGATGGTCTTGACCGTTCTCGATGCCTCGGTCGCCGGGAAGAAGGCCGCGGGGAGGTCGGCGGCGAGCAGCTGTTCGGCGGTCATCGGTGGCCGACACCCTCCTCGATAGTGCTCCCTCGGGATGGCGACCCGCGCCGGACGGCGGCCGGGCCCAGGGCCTTCGGCGCGCGCGGCACTACACCGGTCATGTTCATCCGTTCGGGGACGGCGGTCACGCGGAGTGATACCGCTAGTGGTATCAGCAATCAAGCGTAGCGCCTGGAGATGCCGGGGATGACTCCCTGGGTACGGACTGGCACGGTGAGGACGTGCCGTTCCGAACATCCGCCCTTCTGCGCCCCGTCTCGACGCGGCGCCGTGGCATCTCCGTCGCCGCCGTCCCGCCACCGTCGATCACCCTGGAAGGGCAGGTAGAAGGCCCTGTCGACGTGCGCCCAGGGTCCGCAGGAGAGCATCTGCTGCAGTGCGCCTTCGGGACCCAGGACCGCGCCGACCGGTTCTACGCCGAACAGTTGCGCGACCGACTGCTGCCGCGCATGGTCGAGTTCATCACCCGAATGGACATGCTCTTCGTCGCGTCTTCGGATACGCAGGGTGAGTGCGATGCCTCGCTGCGCGCCGGTCCGCCCGGGTTCATCCGGGTGCTCGACGACCGGACGCTGGCCTACCCCGAGTACCGCGGCAACGGCGTGCACGCCAGTCTCGGCAACATCAGTGAGAACGCCCACGTGGGTCTGCTGATGGTCGACTTCGTCTCCGACCTGATCGGGCTGCACGTCAACGGCACCGCCCGGATCGTCGAGGACGCGACCTTCCGTGCCGAGTTCCCCGAGGTGCACGGTGAGCAGGTGCCGGGACGGCGGGCCGAGCGCTGGGTGGTGGTCGGCGTCGAGGAGGCCTACATCCACTGCCGCAAGCACATCCCGCGGATGGAGCGGCTCTCGCAACGCCGCGAGTGGGGCACCGACGACCCCGCGCGCAAGGGCGGGGACTACTTCCACGCCAAGGGCACGGCCGCGGTCGCGCCCGGCTCCGAGCGGCGGTCCTACCCGCCGCTGCGCCGGCGGTTCCCCAGCACCACGCACCTGAGCAGTGGCTCCGCCCGGGCACTGCGACCCCGTCCCGCCGAACCGGCTCGGCGCGTCCTGCCGGGCTGACCGGATCGGGTGTACTGATCACGAAACTCGTACCTGAGCGGAACAGACTCAACTTTCCTGACGTTGGTCCGGTAGAGGATCACACCGGGCGAGGGGCACGATGGTGCCCAGCGACATGACGACGCAGGAGGACGGGGGATGGACTCCTTCAACCCCACCACGAAGACACAGCAGGCGATCTCGGCGGCGGTGCAGGCAGCCACTCTCGCCGGCAACCCCGACGTCGGCCCCACGCACCTGCTCGGCGCGCTGCTCGCCCAGGGCGACGGCATCGCCGCGCCGCTGCTCGCCGCCGTCGGAGCCGACGCCGCGGCCGTGCGCGCCGAGCTGACCAAGCTCGGCAACCGGCTGCCCTCGGCCGCCGGTTCCACCGTGAGTGCCCCCCAGCTCAGCCGCGATGCGCTGGCCGCTATCACCGCCGCCCAGCAGCTGGCCACCGAGATGGGTGACGAGTACGTCTCCACCGAGCACCTGCTCGTCGGGCTCGCTTCGAGCGGCGGCCCGGTCGCCGAGCTGCTGCGCCGCAACGGGGCCACCCCCGAGGCGCTGCGCGACGCGTTCACCACGGTGCGCGGCTCGTCCCGGGTGACCAGCCCGGACCCCGAGGGCACCTACCAGGCGCTGGAGAAGTACGGCGTCGACCTGACCGGGCGGGCGCGCTCCGGCGAGCTCGACCCCGTGATCGGCCGCGACACCGAGATCCGCCGCGTCGTCCAGGTGCTGTCCCGGCGGACCAAGAACAACCCGGTGCTGATCGGCGAGCCGGGCGTCGGCAAGACCGCGATCGTCGAGGGCCTGGCCCAGCGGATCGTGGCGGGCGACGTCCCGGAGTCGCTGCGCGGCAAGCGGGTCGTCGCGCTGGACCTCGGCTCGATGGTCGCCGGCGCGAAGTACCGCGGCGAGTTCGAGGAGCGGCTCAAGGCCGTCCTCAAGGAGATCACCGACTCCGCGGGCCAGGTCATCACCTTCATCGACGAGCTGCACACCATCGTCGGTGCGGGCGCGACCGGCGAGGGCGCGATGGACGCCGGCAACATGATCAAGCCGATGCTGGCCCGCGGTGAGCTGCGGATGGTCGGCGCGACCACATTGGACGAGTACCGCCAGCACATCGAGAAGGACCCGGCCCTGGAGCGCCGGTTCCAGCAGGTGCTGGTCGGCGAACCGTCCGTCGAGGACACCGTCGGCATCCTGCGCGGTCTCAAGGAGCGCTACGAGGTGCACCACGGCGTGCGGATCACCGACGCCGCGCTGGTGGCTGCCGCGACCCTGTCCGACCGCTACATCACCGCGCGGTTCCTCCCGGACAAGGCGATCGACCTCGTCGACGAGGCCGCCTCGCGGCTCCGGATGGAGATCGACTCCCGGCCCGTCGAGATCGACACCGTGGAGCGGGCCGTGCGCCGGCTCGAGATCGAGGAGATGGCGCTGGAGAAGGAGTCCGACGCCGCCTCCGTCGACCGGCTGGCCGCGCTGCGTGCCGAGCTCGCCGAGAAGAAGGAGGAGCTCGCCGCCCTGACCGCGCGCTGGCAGAACGAGCGCGGCGCGATCGAGTCGGTGCGCGAGCTCAAGGAGCAGCTCGAGGCGCTGCGCGGGGAGTCCGAGCGGGCCGAGCGCGACGGCGATCTCGGCCGGGCCGCCGAGCTGCGCTACGGAAAGATCCCGGGGATCGAGAAGCGGCTCGACGAGCTGACCGCGGCCGGGGCGCCCGCCTCGGGCGACGTGATGCTCAAGGAGGAGGTCGGCCCGGACGACGTGGCCGACGTCGTCTCCGCCTGGACCGGGATCCCGGCCGGCCGGATGCTGGAGGGTGAGACGGCCAAGCTGCTGCGGATGGAGGACGAGCTGCGCAAGCGGGTCGTCGGCCAGGCCGACGCCGTGCGCGCGGTGTCCGACGCCGTGCGCCGGGCCCGGGCCGGGATCGCGGACGAGGACCGTCCGACCGGCTCGTTCCTGTTCCTCGGCCCCACCGGCGTCGGCAAGACCGAGCTGGCGAAGGCGCTCGCGGAGTTCCTGTTCGACGACGAGCGGGCCATGGTCCGCATCGACATGAGCGAGTACTCCGAGAAGCACAGCGTGGCCCGGCTCGTCGGCGCCCCGCCCGGCTACGTCGGCTACGACCAGGGCGGGCAGCTCACCGAGGCCGTGCGCCGCCGTCCGTACACGGTCGTGCTGTTCGACGAGGTGGAGAAGGCCCACCCGGACGTGTTCGACACGCTGCTGCAGGTGCTCGACGACGGACGGCTCACCGACGGCCAGGGCCGCACCGTCGACTTCCGCAACACCATCCTGGTGCTCACCTCGAACCTCGGGTCGCAGGCGATCGCCGATCCCGCGCTCGACGAGCAGGGCCGCAAGGACGCGGTGATGGCGGTGGTGCAGCGCCACTTCAAGCCGGAGTTCCTCAACCGGCTCGACGACGTCGTGGTCTTCCACGCGCTGTCCACCGAGGAGCTCACGTACATCGTGGACATCCAGCTCGGTGTCCTCGAGCGTCGACTGGCCAAGCGCCGGCTCACCCTCGATGTGACCGACGCGGCCCGCGAGTGGCTGGCGATGAACGGGTTCGACCCCGTGTACGGGGCTCGGCCGCTGCGCCGGCTCGTGCAGTCGGCGATCGGTGACCAGCTGGCGAAGGAGCTGCTCTCCGGATCCGTCCGCGAGGGCGACACCGTGCAGGTCGACCTCGACCCGTCGGCCGGCGGCGGCACCGGCGGCCTGACCGTCGGCCCGGCACTGCCCGTCGCCGCCACCCAGTAACCCCGCGAGTCGCGGTATCGCCGCCACCCAGTAACCCCGCGAGTCGCGGTATCGCCGCCCGCGAGTCGCGGTATCTACGCCCGCGAGTCGGGGTGTCGTCGCTCGCGAGTCGGGGTGTCGCCGGGCGCGTGTCGGGGTGCTCCTGCGCGCGAGTTTCGAGTCGTCGTCGGCAGGCCGGCGTCGGCACCGGACTTGCAGCGCGGTCGGCACCCCGACACACGCGCCATCACCCAGCCTCGCGCATGGGATCACCGCGACTCGCGCGGAACCACCGCGACTCGCGCGCGGAACCACCGCGATTCGCGCGCGGGATCACCGCGACTCGCGCGCGGGATCACCGCGACTCGCGCGCGGGATCACCGCGACTCGCGGGGTGATCACCCGGTAGACCCCATCTGGGTGATCGTGGCGCTACCGCACGTCGCAGGACCACGGGTCTAGGCTCCGTGACGTGGGAATTCCGGCGTCGGTGTGGTTCCTCATCGCCCTGGTCGCGCTGCTGGTCGGCGGCGGCCTGCTGCTGGCCGATCGGGCCCGGGGCAGCGACGGCATGCGCGATCGCAAGCGCTGGGCCGCGTTGCGCGGGTGGGAGTACCTGGACAGCGATCCGGTGCTGCCCAGCCGCTGGCGCTACGGCACGATCCACCAGGGCGGGCCCGGGGTCGCCCGCAACCTGGTCAGCGGCTCGGTGCCCACCCCCGACGGACCGCGCCAGGCCTACGTCTTCGACCACGAGCAGGCCGGCCGGATCGGCTCGGTTCTCGCCGCCGTGCAGGTCCAGACACAGCTGCCCGCCGCGGTGGAGCTGCGGCTGCCGTCGGCCCCCCTGCCCGACGACGCCGGCCTCGACCTGCTGGAGCCGGTCGGGGACCGCTACGCCTTCGTCTCCGACGCCGAGGCGGTCAAGCCGCTGCTGACCAACCGTCTCGCCGACGCCGGCAACGCGATCGGCGACGACGTCGAGCTGCTGTGGGCCGAGGACTCCTGGGTCCTCGCGGCCGCCCCGGCGGACTCCAGCCCCGAACGCCTGCAGGACCTGCTCGCCGACATGGCCGAGGTGGCCACCGCACTCGAGCAGGGGCAGGGCGCCCGGCACCGCATGGGCCGCTGACCTGCGCCGTCGCCGCTCGAAGGGCCGGTCGGCCGGGGCGGAGGGAGATCACCGGCCGCGCCGTGCAGCGCGGCGGCTAGTGTCCCGGGCGTGCCCACCGCCCTCATCACCGGAGCCACGGCCGGCATCGGAGCCGCGTTCGCGGCCCGGCTGGCCGCCGACGGCCATGACCTTGTCCTGGTCGCGCGTGACGTCGAGCGGCTCGAGGCCACCGCCGTCCGCCTGCGTGCCCGCGGGGTCACGGTGCAGGTGCTGCCCGCCGACCTCGCCGATCGGGCCGGACGCGAGCGGGTGGCCGCACGGCTCACCGACCCCGACGTCGCCCCGGTCGACCTGCTGATCAACAACGCCGGGTTCGCGCTCAGCACCGGCTTCCTCGAAGCGGACGCGGACGCCCTGGCCCGTCAGCTCGCGGTCAACGTGACGAGCGTGCTGGAGCTGACCCGGGCGGCGCTGCCCGGGATGGTCGACCGCCGCCGCGGCGCGGTGGTCAACGTGTCGAGCGTGGCCGGCTTCCTGGCCGGGCGCGGCTCCACCTACAGCGCGGACAAGGCGTGGGTCACCACGTTCACCGAGGGTGTCGCGGCGTCGGTGGCGGGTACCGGGGTGCGTGCGCTGGTGCTCTGTCCGGGATTCGTGCGTACCGAGTTCCACTCCCGGGCCGGTATCGACGTCGGCGAGCGGACCGGCCCGCTCTGGCTCGACGCCGACCGGGTCGTGGACGAATGCCTGGCCGACCTGGCCCGGGGCCGGGTGCTCTCCGTGCCCAGCCCGCAGTACAAGGCGATCGTCGGCCTCGTCGACGTGCTGCCACGGGCGCTGCTGCGTCGGCTCACCGCCCGGTTCGACCGGGACCGCACATGAGCGAGCCCGGCCGCGCCGCCCGCCGTCGAGAAAGAGGAACCATGAGCATCGATGACACCGAGCGTGAACGGCTGGCGGCACTGGTCCGTGAGCTGGGAGTGATCCACGAGCGGGTCACGCTGTCCTCCGGAGCCGAGGCCGACTACTACGTGGATCTGCGCCGGGTGACCCTGCACCACGAGGCCGCGCCGCTGATCGGCCGGTTGCTGCGGGTGCTCACCGCGGACTGGGACTACGACGCCGTCGGCGGGCTCACCCTCGGCGCCGATCCGGTCGCCACCGCCATCCTGCACGCCACGGCCGCCGAACGGGCCGCGGCGCCCGAGACGCCACCGATCGACGCCTTCGTCGTCCGCAAGGCGACCAAGCAGCACGGCATGCAGCGCCAGGTGGAGGGCCCCGACATCGCCGGTCGCCGGGTGCTCGTCGTCGAGGACACCTCGACCACCGGCGGATCCGTGCTCACTGCGGTGAAGGCGGCCCGGGAGACCGGCGCGACCGTGGTCGGTGTCGTGACCGTCGTCGACCGCGACACCGGGGCCAAGGAGGCGATCGAGGCCGAGGACGTCCCCTACCGCGCGTTGCTCGGGCTGGCCGACATCGGCCTGTGAGCAGCGGCCGGCGGTGGATCCGGGGTCAGGACCGCCGCCGGCCCGACATCGCCTCGTCCTGGTCGAGGGACCGCAGCGGGTCGACCGATCTGCCCAGCGGGTACTGCGATGTCGCGTTGCGGCCGATCGAGTGCCGAGGCCCCTGCTCGGGCGCGAGCCGGGGGGCGGGCAGCACCACCTCCGAGCTGGTGCGGCGGCCGTCGCGGCGGTCGCTGCGGCGCTCACCCTGGCGCCCGCGCAGGGTCCGGAGCAGCCCGATGACGGTCCCGACCAGCCCCAGGAAGACGATCCCCGGCACGACCAGATCGCTGACATCGCGGTTGGCCAGCGGCGCGGGTGTCGTCTCGAGCTGCGGTTCGGGCAGTGCCTCGTAGTCGACCAGCCCGGTGCTCTCCAGGTGCTCGATGTGCCGGGCGACGAAGACCTGGGCGATGTCGGCGAAGTCGCGGATGGCCTGGTTGCGGGTCCCGGTGCGGACCTGGGCGATCACCGGCAGGACCGTTCCGTGGGCCTGGCGGAGCCGGTTGACGGCGACCCGGTCGTACTGCGACCCGGTCTGAGCCGCGATCTCGGCCATCCACCCCTGCTGCTGGTCGCTGGGCAGGCTGGGCAGGACCACCCCGAGCTGTCCTGCCGTCGCCCGCACGATGCCGTCCAGCTCGGTGTGCTCGGCGGCGAGGATGCCGCCGAGCTCGCGGACGTCCTCGCTCGTGGCCTGCTGCTGCATCTGCTGACCGGTCGGGATCTCCCAGAGCCCGGCCTGCCGGACCTTGACCAGCAGCTCGCGGTCGGCCGGGCCGAGTACACCGGTCTCGGTCTGTACCCGGCGATCCGAGAAGCCGGAACCAGGCCCGAAGGTCCAGGACTGGAACACCGACGCCGCCACGGCGACGATGATCGCGGCCAGGACGCTCCAGCGGACGGCTCGGGGGATGCGCCGCAACATGGGACTGCCTTCCTGCAGGTGATGTCAGACCATTCCGAACAGCTCGGTGTGGATCCGCTCGGCGGGAACGCCCAACGCATCGAGGGCGTCCAGGGCGGACTCGACCAGTGACGGCGGCCCGCAGATGAAGTAGTCGAGATGATCACGGCGGAAGTCGCCCGGGAGCACGGTTGCGAGCAGCGCGCCGTCGATGCCGCCGGTCTCGCCCTCCCAGCCGGCCGGGGGCCGGCGCAGCACCTCGATGACCTCGAGGTCGATCTTGCGGCGCATCTCCGCGAGCTCGCTGCGGAACAGCAGGTCGGCGGGCGTACCGGCGACGACGATGAACTTGTGCGGGCGCCGGTCCCGGCGATGGGCCAGGGTGCGCATCATGCTCATCATCGGCGTCACGCCCACCCCGCCGGCGATCAGCACCAGCCCGCTGGAGGTGACGAAGTCGGCGGTGAACGAGCCGTACGGGCCGTCCACCCACACCGAGCTGCCGGGCTGCAGCGCCCGGATCTGCTCGGTGAAGTCGCCCGCGTGCCGGATGGTGAACTCCACGGACTGGTGCTGGTGGGCGCCGGAGGCGATCGTGAACGGGTGCTCCTCCGCGGCGGTGCGCTCCAGCCGTAACCAGGCGAACTGGCCGGGCGCGAACTGGAGGGCCGGGGCGGTCCCGGCGCGCCGCCGGGGTTCGAGCACGAGGGTGCTGATCGACGGGTTCTCCGGGCGGACCTCGCGGACCAGGAACTCCGACGCCGGGTCGAGCATGGACCGCCACACCCAGCGCATCGTGAACACCCCGAGCAGGAGCATGCCGAGCAGGACCAGCACCGGGCCGATCACGCCGTCGAGGACGAGATGCTCGAGCCACCAGACGTGCAGCGCCGAGAACCCGAGCACGGCCGTGGCCAGCACGAGGTGCAGCCATCGCCAGGTCTCGTAGGGCAGGCCGAGGCGCTCCCGTCGGGCGGTCAGGGGCACCAGCGCGGCCAGCGCCAGCGAGGCGGCCGTGGCCGCCTGCGCCCGGGGCGGTGCCGTGAAGATGTTGAGCAGGGCGATCTTCGCCGGATCGGCCGCGATCACGAAGGCCAGGTGCGTGGCGATGAGCACGGCCGTCAGGACGCCGAGATAGCGGTGGATGCCGATCACGTTCTCGATGCCGAACGCCCGGGTCAGCGACCGCATCCGCGACGGCAGCGCCGCCGTGCAGATCAGCGCGGAGAGCGCCAGCAGCCCGGTGATGATCGAGAGCTGGCGCCAGAGGCCCATGGGCTCGGCTCGGGGGAGCCACAGCAGCACCGGACCGAGCAGCACGGCCAGCAACACCGCGGTCCACCCAGCCTGGGCCGTCGTCCGACTCACAGCGGGGGACCGTATGCAACGCCCCGGCGATCCGAGCCGAAGCTGAGAGATCAGCGGCCCGTGGTCGCCCACGTTCCGGGTCACCGTCGACGAGCGGCGCCCGATTGCTCCGAACGTCGTGGCAATTGCGCCGTTCGCTCTGTAACACCCTCAGGTTGGCCGTGGATCTTCTCAGCGAGCCGACCGTTCGTCGACGGAACGATCACCGCCGGCGCAGTCGAGGCAACCTCAGCCGCTCCCGCTGCCCGTCGTACCTGTCGGCTCCGACAGGTCCTCCATGGGCCGAACGGTGGGTTCGGAGCGCGGATGATCGCAGCCTGATCGGTGCAGTCCCGCAGCGGTTTCGTGGCGCATACTTCAGGTCACGGATGGGTCACGGCGGGAGGTCCGATGGCTATCCTGACTGGTAAGAGCGCTATGCGCGGGTGGTCTGGACTGTCCGTCGTGGTCTTCGTGATCCTGGCCGGATTCGGGCTCGTCGGCTGCGGAGCGCCTGCGTTCACCTACGTGACCAACTCCGGCGACCGCACCTATCTCAAGGTTCCGGCCAGCTGGCAGCAGATCGACAGCCAGGAGCTCGCCCGGGCGATCGGCGTGGACCCCTCCTCCGGCGGCCAGGCGGGCCTCTGGATGGTCGGCTACGACGCCGACATCAGCCCGTCGCCGGTGCACCTGTTCGGTCCGCACACCCCGGCGCCCGCGGTCTTCGTCGGCGTGAAGGCGATCCCGCCCGCCGCCCGCGGCCAGCTCTCGCTGGACACGCTGCGCGACATCTTCTACCCCGTGTCACCGACGGCGCGCCAGCAGCTCGGCATGAGGGCCACGTCCACGAAGACGGACTTCGCGCTGCTCGCGGACGAGGTGCTCACCCCCGGGCACGGGTTGCGCGGGGTGCACGTCGTCTACCGCTACCGGCAGGCCACCGGGCCCGCGCAGATCGTCGATCAGACCGGCTACCTCAACGACGACGCCAGCAAGCTCTACGTCGCGTTCGTGCGCTGCTCCAGTGAGTGCTACCAGCAGCGTCAGCAGGAGATCCAGAACGTGGTGTCCTCATTCACCGTCCGGGAGACCCCATGACCGCTCCGGCAGCACCGCAACCGGAGGGCCTGAGCCCTCCGGACCCCCACGAGCCGGGTCCGTCCCGGCCCCGGCCGACCCGCAAGAAGATGTCACCGTGGGACCGCATCCGGCTCCTGCTGCTGTTCGTCGTCGCCTTCCTGGTCGTGGTGTGGGCGGCGATGGCGGACAACCCGCTGCTGCCGTTCGCCGACTCCGTGCGCATCGAGGCCGTCGAGACCCGGTGGCTGCTGTGGCTGGCGGGCCTCGAGCTGCTCCGCCAGCTGCACTTCCTCGTCTGCGAGCACTGGTCGGGCTACCACCGGTTCTGGAGCGAGCGGGTGTTCGGCGGTATCGACCGGCTGCTGCGCAGGCGGTTGTCCGACTGGACCCGGTTCCGCCTGGGCCGGCTGCTCAAGATCGCGGCCTTCCTCGCGGTGTTCGCCCTGGTCGCGGCGCAGATCCTGGGCACCTCGCCGGTGCTCGCCCTGTTCCAGCTGCCGGCGTTGGTGTGGTCGGCGATGCCGTTGATCCTGCAGCTGGCGTTCGCGTTCTTCTTCATCGCGTTCCAGTTCATCGGCCTGTTCTGGCTGCTGTCGCGCGGCGGCATCGACACCTACTACCCCGACGACATCAAGACCCGCTTCCGCGGCGTCTGGGGCCAGGACCACGTCGTCGAACGGATCAAGGAGAACATCCTGTTCCTGGAGAAGCCCGACGAGATCGAGCGCAAGGGCGGCTACGTTCCCGGCGGCATCCTGCTGTGGGGACCGCCCGGCACCGGCAAGACGCTGATGGCCGAGGCGGTGGCCGGCGAGACGGGCCGACCGTACGTGTTCGTCGATCCCGGCGCGTTCATCAACATGTTCATGGGCATCGGGATCCTGAAGGTCAAGGTGCTGTTCCGGAAGCTGCGCAAGCTCGCCCTGCGCTACGGCGGGGTCATCGTCTTCTTCGACGAGGCGGACGCGCTGGGCAACCGCGGCACGCTGGCCCAGGTCGGGCCGGGTGGGGGACGCGGCATCGGGCACCGGCCCCCGTTCCAGCCGACCGGCTGCCACGGCCACACCTACCTGTCCGGGCAGACCCGGTGGCTGCTCGCCCGCGAGGCGCTCAGCAGCGCCCCGTCCGAGGAACCGGACACCCGCCGGAGTCGCTTCATGATGGGCGGGCTGGCCGGCGGCGGGGCGGGATCGGGCACCTTGCAGGCCCTGCTCACCGAACTGTCGGGGTTGAAGAAGCCGCGCGGGCTGATCAACCGCTGGGGACGCCGGGCGCTGGGCATGCGGCCCAAACCACCGCCGCAGTACCGGATCCTGGTCATGATGGCGACCAACATGCCGGAGGCCCTCGACGAGGCGCTGCTGCGGCCGGGGCGCATCGATCGCATCTACAAGGTGGGCTATCCGAGCAAGGCCGGCCGGATCCGCACCTACCAGGGCTACTTCGACCAGGTGCCGCACGAGATCACCGCCGACCAGCTCGACAAGCTGGCCACGATCACGCCCTATGCAACCGGCGCGACGATCAAGGACCTGGTCAACGAGGCACTGATCATCGCCATCCGCGACGGCCGCGACGTCATCACCTGGCGCGACGTGATCCGGGCCAAGCAGCTCAAGGACCTCGGCCCGCCCGAGGACGTCGAGTACATCGAGCGGGAGCGGCACGCCGTCGCGATGCACGAGGGCTGCCATGCCGTCGTCGCGTTCCGGGTGCGCCAGCACATGGAGATCGATCTCGCGACCATCGAGAAGGGCAGCGACTACCTCGGCATGGTCGCCAGCATCCCGCCCGAGGACCAGTTCACCCGGTGGCGCTCGGAGTTCGAGGCCGACATCCTCGTCTCGCTCGCGTCGCTGGCCGGGGAACGGATGTTCTTCGACGGCGACTCGTCGTCGGGTGTGTCCGGCGACCTCGAGTCGGCCACCACCCTGGCCTCGTTCATGGAGGGGTTCTGGGGGATGGGTTCGACCGTGTCGTCGTACTCGACGGCACGGCGGCTCGAGGTGGGCAGCCCGGGCGGGCGCGGTGGGGCCGGCAAGCAGGCCGAGACCCCGGAGGCGGTGGTCCGCACGGCACTCGCCGACCGTATCGAGGACCAGCTCTCGGTGCTGCTGGAGCGGGCCGAGGCGATCCTGCGGGACAACCGCTCCGCGGTGCTCGCCATCGCGCACGCCCTGGAGACGCACAAGACGCTCTCCGGCGAGGACGTCGAGGCGGTGCTCGAGGGCAGGCCGGGGACCGCCGTCGACGGCCGGATCTACACCGATCCGCAGTTCGCGAACCTGCTGGAGGAGTACCACGCGGCGGCGGTCGGGGCGCACCACGGGCACACCGCGGTCCAGCTCACCCTGCCCGGCGTGCGCCGGGAGGAGGCCACCACGGCGGCCGCCGCCCAGCACCCCCAATAACCCGCGAGTCGGGGTATCCACGCGGGCGAGTCGGGGTGATCCCGCGGACTCGCGGAGCACGTGCCGCGGAGCCGCCGCTCACGTCACGGCATCATCGGGACGTGACCGACCAGCGCACGACCACCGATCCGGACCCCGCCGGACCCACGGAGTGGACCGTCCCCGGCCAGGTCGGCGTCGGGCCCTGGCCGGGCGGCCCGGCGGCGTGGCCCGACGACGATCGGTACGACCCCGAACTGCTCGAACACGGCGACCGGCGCAACGTCGTCGACGCCTACCGCTACTGGCGGCGCGACGCCGTCGCCGCCGACCTCGCCGCCCGCGCGCACGGCTTCCACGTGGCGATCGAGAACTTCGGCCACGACCACAACATCGGCACCGTCGTCCGCACGGCCAACGCGTTCGCCGCGGCGGCCGTGCACATCGTCGGGCGGCGCCGGTGGAACCGCCGCGGCGCGATGGTCACCGACCGTTACCAGCAACTGCACCACCACGCCGACATCTCCGAACTCGCCGGGTTCGCGGCCGGTCTCGGCCTGACGATCGTCGCGGTGGACAACACGCCCGGGGCGGTCCCGTTGGAGACCACGTCGCTGCCCCGGGACTGCATGCTGCTGTTCGGCCAGGAGGGGCCGGGGCTCACCGCCGAGGCCCGCGCGGCCGCGGGGCTGACCGTCTCGATCGCCCAGTTCGGCTCCACCCGGTCCATCAACGCCGGGGTCGCGGCCGGGATCGCGATGCACGCCTGGGTGCGCCGCCACGCCGACCTGCACCGGGCCTGGTGACCGGCCGGCTCAGGACCTCGAGGTCCAGTACTCGGCCACCCGCTCCATGACCTCGGCGGAGACCTTGCGCGGGTGGCCGGCGTCGAACGGCGGCTGCGGGTCGTACTCGATGAAGACCTGGGCGGCCTGCGCGGCGACGTCGTCGACCAGCAGTTCGACCAGCCGGATCGCCATGTCGATGCCGGCAGAGACCCCGGCGGCGGTGATGATCCGGTGCTCGAGGTGCTCCACCACGCGCGTCTCGACCGGGGTGGCGCCGGTCCGGGCGAGCAGCTCGGTGGCGCCCCAGTGTGTGGTCGCGGCGAGCCCGTCGAGCAGCCCGGCCGCGCCGAGCACCAGCGACCCGGTGCACACCGAGGTGGTGAACCGGGTCGTGGGGTGCGCCGCCCGGACCCAGTCCACGACGTCACCGCCGTGCGCGAAGGCCCGGGTGCCGACCCCGCCGGGCACGACGATCACGTCGGGTCTCGGGAGCTCGTCGAAGGCGGCGTCCGCGGTGAGTCCCAGGAAGCCGTTCTCGGTACGCACCTCGCCCCGCTGCGCGCCGACGAAGGTGACGTCGATGGACGGCACGCGCTGCAGCACCTCGTAGGGCCCGATCGCGTCGAGCGCGGTGAGCCGGGGAAACAGCGGGATGGCGACCTGCACAGGGATGTCCTCTCTACGGAGCCGGTGGGGTGAAGCGGCGGCGGTAGTGGTCGGGGGCGACACCGAGCCGGCGCAGGAAGGCCCGTCGCATCGTCTCGGCGGACCTGAACCCGGACCGGGTGGCCGCGGCCGTGACGGTGACGGGCGCGGACTCCAGCAGCCCGCGGGCGGCCTCGACGCGGACCCGCTCGACGTAGTCCCCGGGCGGCGTCCCGACGAGCCGGGTGAACTCGCGACTGAAGTGCCGCGCACTCATCCCGACCCGCGCGGCCAGCACCGGGACCCGCAGGTCGGACGTGGGCTCGGCGTGGATCAGGTCCTGCGCCGCGCGCACGGACGGCCGGGGCGCGGGCGGGGACCACACCGGGCTGGCGAACTGGCTCTGCCCGCCGGCCCGGCGGACGAACATCACCAGCTCCCGGGCGATGTGCTGGGCCACCTCGGCGCCGTGGTCGGCCTCCACGAGCGCGAGCGCGAGGTCCATCCCGGCGGTCACCCCGGCCGCGGTCCAGATCCGGCCGGACCGGATGAAGATCGGATCGGGGCGGACGTCGACGTCCGGGTAGGCCTCGGCCAGCCGGGCGGTGAAGCGCCAGTGCGTGGTGGCCGGGTGCCCGTCGAGCAAGCCGGCCGCGGCCAGCAGGAACGCTCCGGTGCAGACCGACACCACCCGGTCGGCCCGGGCCGCCGCCTGCCGGATCCAGTCGACGAGCGGTGCGCCGGCCCGCCGCGCGCCCGGACCGCCGGGTGCGAGCAGCGTGCCGATGGCACCGCCGGCCGGCAGCGCCGCCGTGGCGGTGAGGTGCAGCCCGCTCTCGGCGACCACCGTCCCGGGCTCCGCCGCGACGAGTTCGACCTCGTAGGCGGGCGGCGCGCCCGGCCCGGCCCGGCCGGCGAGCAGCGCGGTGGCACCCATGAGCACCTCGTGCGGGCCGACCACGTCGAGCGGCTGAACGCCGTCGAAGAGCGGGATCAGGACCCGGTGGGTGCGCACGCGTCCACGGTGGCCGGGCGGCGTGATGGCGTCAACGACGGGCATCCCTCGGATTCAGCCATCCAGCGCTGTCCGGCGCCATCCGAGCGCCACCGCAGCCGGCCACCGGGATGAACCGGGCAGGACCGAACCGATCGGTGCGATGATCCGGCGGTGACGGAATCGTGGGCGGACCGTGCGGCGGCCGCCGAGCGCGCCGTCACCGATCGGCACCTGCGCCGCCTCTGCGGCGTGCTGCCCGGGACCCGGATCGGACGGATCCGGTGGCCGCGGCCGACGCCGATCCGGCCCTGGCCGTGGCACTACTGGTGGCAGGCGCACCTGCTCGACTGCCTCGTCGACGCCCAGCTGCGCGCGCCGTCGCCCCGCCGCGCGTCGGACATCGCGGCCCTGACCCGGACGGTGTGGTTGCGCAACCTCGGACGCTGGACCAACGACTACTACGACGACATCGCCTGGTTCGGACTCGCCGTGCAGCGCGCGGGCGCGCTGGCCCGCCGGTCCGGTCCGCGGGCGCTGGCTGCGGTGTCCGCGCAGCTGCGCGCCGGGTGGACCCACCACGGCGGCGGCGGGATCTGGTGGCGCCGGGGCGACGACTTCAAGAACGCCCCCGCGAACGGGCCCGCCGCGATCCTGCTGGCCCGCGACGGCCAGGTCGGGCTCGCGGCGTCGATCACCGACTGGATGGCCGAGGCGCTGGTCGACCCGGCGACCGGGCTGGTCCGCGACGGGATCCGGGTCGATCCCGACGGGTCGGTGCGGACCGTCGAGTCCACCACGTACACCTACTGTCAGGGCGTCTACCTGGGCGCCTGCGTCGCGCTGGCCGAACGGGACGGCGCACCGCGGTGGGCGGAGCGGGCGGGCGCGCTGCTCGACGCGGTGACGGCCAGGATGGCCGGGCCCGACGGGGTCATCCCCGGTTACGACGACGGCGGCGACGGCGGGCTGTTCAACGGCATCCTCGCGCGCTACCTCGCCGACGCGGCCCGCCGGCTCCCGAAGCTCGCGCCCGCTGCCCAGCGGCTGGTGCTGGCGAGCGCCGACGCGGCCTGGGCCGGGCGGGCCAAGGCCACCGACGGATCCGGTCCGGTGTTCGCCCAGGACTGGCGGCGCCCCGCCCGCCGGCCCGGCCCGGGCACCCCGGAGGCCGACCTGTCGGTGCAGCTCTCGGGTTGGATGCTGCTCGAGGCCGCCGCGGACGTGGAGCGCGCGGCCGGCTGAGCGGGCGGGCGCTCAGCGCCGGCCGTCGCGCATGGCCCCCCGGTCGACCAGCTCGTCCTCGGGCAGCGGCTCGTCGGTGTCCACCGGCCGGCGCATCTCCTGCCAGTAGCGGAACAGGCCGTACCCGGTGCCGATCACGAAGAATCCGATCGCGCCGACCGCCGAGGCCGTCTTGAGCCACGGGATCGAGTCGAGGAGCCCGGCTCCGTAGTAGCCGAGCATCATCAGCGTCGGCACCCAGAGCACCGCGCCGACCGCGTTGGCCAGGATGTAGCGGCGGTTGTCCATCCGGGCCGCCCCCGCGATCATCGGCGCCAGCGTGCGCACCCACGGCACCCACCGGGCCACGACGATCGACCAGAAGCCCCAGCGCTCGAAGAACCTGCCGGCCCGCTCCAGGTTGGCCCGGTTGAGGATCCGGCCGTCCTTGCGGGCGAGGATCTTCGTCCCGGTGTAGCGCCCGACCAGGTAGCCGACCTGGTTGCCGACGACCGCCACCACCGCGGCGCTGATCGCGAGACTCCACGCCCCGGCCTCGTGGCCGTGCTGGGCGAGCACCACCCCGGCCGCGATGAGCAACGAGTCACCCGGCAGGAAGAGCCCGACGATGAACGCGCACTCCAGGAACACGAATGTGAGCACCACGAGCCACACCGTGACGGGGCCGGCGCTCTGCAGCGGCCCCGCGGCGAGGTTCGAGGTGGCGGCCGCGAGGGCCGGCGTCGTGGTCACAGGTCTCCAGGGTAGGTACCTCGTCCGTCGCCGGGTACGGCTCCTGCGTTACGGGCGGGCCGACCCGCTCAGGCGGGACGGTGTCCCGGCCGGCGGGCCCGGACGAGCTCGACGACGATCGGCAGCAGGGAGATCAGCACGATCAGGATCAGCATCGCCTCGATGTTGTTCCGCACGAACGCGAACTGGCCGAGCCAGAAACCGAGCACGGTCACCCCGGCGGCCCAGGCCACCCCGCCGAGGAGCGAGTAGGTGAGGTAGCGGCGTGAGTCCATCCGGCCGACACCGGCCATGACGGTGATGAACGTGCGCACGATCGGCACGAAGCGGCCGAGCACGATCGCCCGGTTCCCGTACCGGTCGAAGAAGCCCTGGGTCTTCACCACGTGCTGTGGCTTGAACAACCGCGACTGCGGGCGGTCGAAGATCGCCGGTCCGGCCTTGCGGCCGATCCAGTAACCGGTCACGTTGCCGACGAACGCGGCGACGACCAGGATCACGCAGACCGCCCACAACGGCGTCCTGATCGCGCCGTTGGCGACGAACAGCCCCGCGGTGAACAGCAGCGAGTCACCGGGCAGGAAGAAGCCGAGCAGCAGGCCGCACTCGGCGAACACGATCAGAGCAAGGCCGACCAGCGCCCACGGGCCCAGCCAACTGATGATCGTGTCGGGCTTGAGCCATTCCGGGCCGAGCGCAAGGGTGCCGGCGGCGAGGTGTGTCACGGCACAGGACCGTACCGGTCCCGGCCGCTCACCCGAGCGGTGGCAGCAAACCCGGAACGAGCACCGACAGCAGCGCCAGCGCGCATCCGAGCACCGCACCGGCCAGGAACGCGACGACCAGGGCGCGGCCGGCCTGGGCGAGCGGTGGTGCGGGGCGGGCGGCCCCGGTCCGGCCGCCCGGTGACACGGGACGCGGGGCCGGGGCCGGGGCGTACGGCGGGGGCGCGCCACCCGGCCGACCGGCCTGGGTCGCGCGCGCCCGCAGCGCCTCGCTCAGACGCTGCTCCGACTCGTCCATTGGGCTCCCCGCAGACATCGTGGGTGTTCCGGCCCCGTCATCTTCCCCCGGCGCGCCCGGCCATCACCCGGGCCACCGTGTCGAGCGCCCGACTGGCCGTCGACTTGACGGTGCCGCGGCTGATCCCGGTGGCCTCGGCGATCTCCGCCTCCGACAGCCCGCCGTAGTAGCGCAGCACGAGCACCTCGCGCTGTCGCGGGGGCAGCGTGCCGAGCGCGTCGACCACCGCCTGGTGCTCGGCCGAGAGCATCGCCAGCGACTCCGCCGATCGGGCGTTGACCTGGTGCGGTGGCACGTAGTCCCGCGCGGTGCGGCGGCGGCGCAGCACCGATCGCGAGCCGTTGACGACCGCCGTGCGCAGGTAGCCGACCGCCGCGGCCTCGTCGCGCAACCCGCTCCAGTGCCGGTGCAGCCCGGCGAACGCCTCCTGCACGACGTCCTCGGCGGTGCCCGGCTCGTCGACCAGCAGAACCGCCAGCCGGATCAGGCGCACCCGGTGGTCGCGGTAGAGGTCGGCGAGGGTGCGGGGCGCGACGGCGCCCGCCGACTCCCGGGCCGGGGCCGCGGCGGGCACCGTGGGGTCGGGTCGGCTGTCGATCCGCCGCAACCGACCCAGTGTCTGTTCGACGGCACTCTCGATCCCGTCGAAGGCCACCCATCCACCCTATCGGCGTCCGTATCCGCCGACCGGGGTATCCGGAGCAGGGTGCGGGATACTGACCGGCGAAAGCCGCGGACATCGAGGAGGCCGACACATGCCGATCGCCACCCCCGAGATCTACAACCAGATGCTGGACAGCGCCAAGGCAGGTGAGTACGCCTACCCGGCGATCAACGTGACCAGCTCGGAGACGCTGAACGCCGCGCTGCGCGGGTTCGCCGAGGCGGAGAGCGACGGGATCATCCAGGTCTCCACCGGAGGTGCGGAGTTCCTGTCCGGGACCAAGGTCAAGGACATGGTGACGGGCTCGGTGGCGTTCGCCGAGTTCGCGCACGTGGTCGCCGCCAAGTACCCGGTCAACGTGGCGCTGCACACCGACCACTGCCCCAAGGACAAGCTGGACAACTTCGTCCGGCCGCTGCTGAGCATCAGCCAGGAGCGGGTGGCGCGCGGGGAGAACCCGCTGTTCCAGTCGCACATGTGGGACGGTTCCGCGGTCGAGCTGGAGGAGAACCTCGAGATCGCCGCCGAGCTGCTCGAGCTCGCGAACAAGGCGCGGATCATCCTCGAGGTGGAGATCGGCGTCGTCGGCGGCGAGGAGGACGGCGTCGCCCACGAGATCAACGAGAAGCTCTACACCACCGAGGGCGACTTCGCGCGCACCGTCGAGGTGCTCGGCGCCGGGGAGAAGGGCCGCTACCTGCTCGCGGCGACCTTCGGCAACGTGCACGGGGTCTACAAGCCCGGCAACGTCAAGCTCCGCCCGGAGATCCTCAAGCTCGGCCAGGAGGTCGCGGTCCGCAAGCTCGGCCTGGCGCCGGGTGCCAAGCCGCTCGACCTGGTCTTCCACGGCGGGTCCGGCTCGCTGCTCGAGGAGATCCACGAGGCGCTGAGCTACGGCGTGGTGAAGATGAACGTGGACACCGACACCCAGTACGCGTACACGCGACCGATCGCGGACCACATGTTCAAGAACTACGACGGCGTGCTGAAGATCGACGGCGAGGTCGGCAACAAGAAGACCTACGACCCGCGCAGCTACGGCAAGCTCGCCGAGGTGTCGATGGCCGACCGCGTCGCGCAGGCCTGCGAGAACCTGCGTTCCGCCGGCCGGATGGTGGCCGGCTGAGCCCCGGTCCCGGAACCCGCGGCGCGCGGCCGCGGGTTCCGGGGCAGGATGACCGCATGTCTCTGCACGGCAATCTTCTCGGCCCCGAGCCCACGCTGCTGCCGGTCGACCCGGCGGCCGCGGCCCTCGACGACGGCGCCGACCCCGTCGAGGTCGCGGCGTCGAACCCGACGTCCAGCATCGCGTGGGCCACGCTGGCCGAGGCGGCGCTGGCCGACGGCCAGACGATCGCCGGCTACGCCTTCGCCCGCACCGGATACCACCGCGGTCTCGACCAGCTGCGTCGGGCGGGCTGGAAGGGCTTCGGTCCGATCCCGTGGGCGCACGAGCCCAACCGCGGGTTCCTGCGCGCGCTGGCCGCACTGCTGCGCGCGGCCGAGGCCATCGGGGAGTCCGACGAGGTCGCGCGGATCCGGACGTTCCTGGCCGAGTCCGACCCGGAAGCCCCCGCCGCGCTCGGCGTGAACTGACCCTGCTCGGACCGCCCTGTGAGTGCCAGGCTCCCGCCGTCCGGCCGGCGGCGCCTGCGCGCCGGGCTGCAGAGGCGGACCCGCCGGTTGGGGATGTCGGCGCTGCCGATCCTGCAGTGCGCCCTCGCCGCCGGGATCTCCTGGTGGGTGGCGCACGACCTGGTCGGGCACGAGCGGCCCTTCTTCGCCCCGATCGCCGCGGTGATCAGCCTCGGGGTGTCGCTCGGGCAGCGGCTGCGCCGGGTGGTCGAGCTGGTCGTCGGGGTCAGCGTCGGGATCCTGGTCGGTGACCTGCTCATCTCCCAGATCGGCAGCGGCGCCTGGCAGCTCGTGATCGTGGTCGCGCTGGCCATGGCCGTGGCGGTGTTCGCCGACGGCGGGGCGCTGTTCGTCGCCCAGGCGGGGTCGTCCGCGGTCCTGGTCGCGACGCTGCTGCCGCCCGGGGAGACCGGTGGCGTGGACCGCTGGGTGGATGCGCTGATCGGCGGCGGGATCGGTCTGCTCGTGGCAGCGGTGCTGCCGTCGGACCCGGTCGGCCCGGTGCGCCGCGAGGCCCGCGCGGTCCTCGACGAGCTGGCCGCGGTCCTGTCCGGGACCGCGGAAGCGCTGCGCGACCGCGACGTCGAGGCGGCGGGCCGGGCGCTGCGCCGCGCCCGGCGGAGCCAGCCGCTGATCGACAGCCTGCGGGCGGCCCTGAGGTCGGGCCGGGAGGTCACCACGGTGGCGCCGATGCACCGGCCGCGGCGCCGCACGATGGGCCGGTACGCCGAGCTCGTCGACCGGGCCGACTACGCGATGCGCAACGCCCGGGTGCTCGCCCGTCGCGCGTACACCGCCCTCGGCGACGACGAGCCGGCCGCCAACGCGCTGCCCGACGCGATCTCATCGCTCGCGAGGGCGGTCGGCCGGCTGGGCGACGAACTGGGGGCCGAGGGCGACCGGACCCGCGCCCGCGAACCCGTGCTCGACGCGGTCCACGACTCCCCGGTGCTGTCCGACGCGACCGCGGCCCGGCTCGGGCCGTCCGAACAGGTCATGGCGGCCCAGGCCCGCTCCATCGCCCTGGACCTCCTGCAGGCCACCGGCATGCCCCGCGACGAAGCCCTCCAGGCCCTCCGCGCCGACCCGAACCCGCCCGACCGCGTCGTGGAGTCCTGACGCGCTGCCAGCGGGCCCGGAAGCGCGTTGTGGAGCCTTGACGCGCCGGCGGTGGGTCACGCGGGGTGGCCGTTGTGGAGTCGCAGTTCCCGGCCGGGCCAGCGGTGGCGTAGCCAGCGGTCGTGGCTGGCCACCACGATCGCCCCGGCGGACGTCCGCAGCGCCTCCTCCAGCTCCTCGGCGAGCACGGGCGAGAGGTGGTTGGTCGGTTCGTCGAGCAGCAGCAGGTGCGGGGCGTCCGCGACGAGCAGGGCGAGCGCGAGCCGGCGGCGCTGACCGACCGACAGCTCGCCGACCGGGCGACCGGTGTCGCGCGGGGCGAGCAACCCGAGCGAGGCCAGCGGGATCCGCTCGGCGCGCTCGGCGCCGAGGTGGGTCGCGTAGACGTCCTGGGCGGTACGACCCGGCCGGTGGAACACCACGTCCTGGGCCAGCAGCCCGGCTCGCAGGCCGCGGCGCCGCCGCACCTCGCCGGCCGCCGGGGTCAGCTCGCCGGCCAGTACCGCCAGCAGCGTCGACTTCCCGGCCCCGTTCGCTCCGGTGACGAGCAACCGGTCGGCGGCGGCCACGTCGAGCCGGTCGAGCGCCAGCCGGGCCGGCACCCGGACCCCGGTCAATGCCACCGCGGGGCCGTCACCGTCGGCCGCGCCGGCGGGCACCGGCGCCCGGAAGCGCAGCGGCTCGGGTGGGCGGCGGACCTGCTCACGAGTGAGCGAGTCGAGCCGCTGCGCGGCATTGCGGACGCGTCGGGAGACCTGTGACTGGACCCGGCCACCGAGGAAGTCGTAACCCATCTTGTCGTTGTCCCGCGGCCCCCGGCCGGGGGCGACCCGCCGGGAGGTGATCGCCACCGCGTGCCGGAGCGCGGCGAGCTCGTCCTGCTCGCGGGCGTAGCGCTGCTGCCAGCGAGCCCGCGCGGCGCGCCGGGCGGCCAGGTAGTCGGTGTAGGTGCCGCCGTAGCGGGTCGGGCCGTCGAGCGCGGGATCCAGGTCGACGACGTCGGTGCACACCGCGTCCAGGAACGCGCGGTCGTGGCTCGCCACGACCACCACCCCGGGCAGCCTGCGCAGCTCCCGCTCGAGGAAGCCCGCGGCGTCGTCGTCGAGGTGGTTGGTGGGTTCGTCGAGCAGCAGCGCGGCGGGGCGGCGCAGCAGCTGGGCGGCGAGCGCCAGCCGGCTGCGCTGCCCCCCGGAGAGGGTCTCCAGCCGGCGGGTGCGCGCGACCCCGGCGAGACCGAGGCCGGCGAGGACCAGCTCGGCCCGGCGGTCGGCGTCCCACGCGTCGTGGCCCTGGGCCCACTCGAGACGCTCGCCGTACGCGGCGAGCAGGTCCGGGTCGTCGGGTCGGGCGGCCAGCGCGGTGGCCAACCGGTCGAGTTCACGGACCGCGTCGCGGGTCTCGCGCAGCGCGTCGTCGAGCACTGCGGCGACCGTGCGGTCACCGGCGAACGGCAACTCCTGGTGGCCGAACCCGAGCCCGTCCGGCCTGGTGACGGTGCCCGCGTCGGGTTCCTCGACGCCGGCCAGCAGCCGCAGCAGAGTCGACTTGCCGGCGCCGTTCTCACCGATCAGGCCGATCCGGCGCCCGGGCACGGCGGTCAGCGAGACACCGTCGAGGACACGGCGGTCGCGGTAGACCTTGACCAGGTCACGCGCGATCAGCGCCGTGGACGGGCATGACAGGGACGACAACGCGCACCACCGGAGGTCGGCAGGGCACCCGCCGGGCGACGGCCTCGGGCACGGGTGGGGGCGTGATCAGATCCGCATGACGGCGTGAGCATGGCGGGCGGCCGGGACCTACCGCAACCGAATTGTCCCCTGCCTGCCCGTCCGCGCCCGCGGTAACGCGCTCGACACCGGCCGGGTCCCGAACGGCATCACGGATCACACGCCATCCGCACCCGGCCGTGCCAGGCTGTGAACACCGTCTTTGCTCGGACCCGGAGGTGGCGCATGCACCTGTTCATCAGGTGGTTCCTGGCCCCGCTCGTGCGATTGATCTACCGGCCGACCGTCCACGGCGCGGACCGCGTGCCGCGCACCGGGCCGGTGATCCTCGCCGCCAACCACCGTGCCGCCGTGGACACCGCTGTGATCCCGATCGTCACTCCGCGACCCGTGTCGTTCCTCGGCAAGGCCGAGTACTTCACCGGCACCGGGCTCAAGGGCCGGCTGGCGGCGCGGTTCCTGTCCGCCCTGGGGTACATCCCGGTCGACCGCGCCAACGCGAAGGCCGGGCTCGCCGCCTTGGACGCCGGGCGCGGCGTGCTGCAGGCGGGCGGCGTGTTCGGCATCTACCCGGAGGGCACGCGATCACTCGACGGGCGGTTGCACCGCGGGCACACCGGGGTCGCCGCCCTGGCGCTGGGGACGGGCGCCGTCGTGGTGCCCGTCGGGCTGGTCGGGACCGAGAAGGTCCAGCCGGTCGGGAAGCGGATCCCGCGCGTCGCCCCGGTGACGGTGCGATTCGGCGAGCCGCTGGACTTCTCCCGCTACGAGGGCCTGGAGAACTCCGCCGTGATCCGCCGGGCGGTCACCGACGAGATCATGGACGCCATCGCGCGGCTCACCGGGCAGGAGTACGTCGACCGGTACCACCGCCGCCCCGGCGAGGGTGCCGCTGCCTGACGCGGTGTCAGGGCCGGACCAGCCGCCAGTCGACCAGGTGCCGGTACCAGGTCCAGCGCGGCACCGCCCGCGGGTGCTCCCGGCCGTCCACGACCGCCGTGGCCGACACGCAGCCCACCTGGACCGCCCGGCCGGTGGCCGCCCGCACCCCGCGACCGGCCTGCACGCGGATCCCGTCCGGCCCGGGGGTGACGACGAGGCGGCGCGCCCGCCCGCGGAGCACGAGGGAATTGTCACAGTAGGCCTCGCCCTGGAGCCCGCGGATCTCGCCGCGACCCACCAGCACCCCGCCGGCGTCGTCGCGGATCAACGGGACCGGCGAGGCGGCGCCGTCGAGTGCGAGCGCCGCCGCGGCCGCCGGATCGGTGGGCAAGCCCCACGCGGCCGCCGCGGCCGACGATCGGGAGGCGGGCAGGTACGCCACCTCGACCGTCTCCAGCCGCTCGGTCCGCAGCAGCCTGAGCAGCACCGCGCCCAGGTCGGCGTCCTGTCCGGCCACGATCAGCCGGCGTGGGAGGTGCTCGGCGAGCACCGGGTCGATGTCGGTGCGGCCCGGGTCCGGGGGTAGCTCGACGGCCGGCACATGAGCCAGTACGGCGGGCACCCGGGCGACCCGGGACGCGGGGCGGATACCGTGGAACGGGAAACGGCGCCTCGACCCGCCACCATGGCAGGTCAGCAGCACCACATCCGAATCGATCGAGCTCACCTGATCGGTTAACCTCTCGCCGCAGCCAGGAGTGGAGTTTCACATGCCGGCGATCGTGCTGATCGGCGCCCAGTGGGGCGACGAGGGCAAAGGCAAAGCGACCGACCTTCTGGGCGGTCAGGTGCAGTGGGTGGTGCGTTACCAAGGAGGTAACAACGCCGGCCACACCGTCGTGCTACCCAACGGCGAGAACTTCGCCCTGCACCTCATCCCGTCCGGCATCCTCACGCCGGGCGCGAAGAACGTCATCGGCAACGGGGTGGTGGTCGACCCGGGCGTGCTCCTCGAGGAGCTGTCCGGTCTCGAGGCCCGCGGTGTCGACACCAGCGGCCTGCTGATCTCGGCCGACGCGCACTTGATCATGCCGTACCACATCGCGATCGATAAGGTCACCGAGCGGTTCCTCGGCAAGGCCAAGATCGGGACCACCGGGCGGGGCATCGGGCCGGCGTACCAGGACAAGGTCGCGCGGGTCGGTGTCCGGGTGGCCGACGTGCTGGACGAGAAGATCCTGCACCAGAAGGTCGAGGCCGCGCTGGCCTACAAGAACCAGGTGCTGGTCAAGGTCTACAACCGGCGCGCGCTCGAGGTCGAGGAGGTCGTGGACACCGTGCTCGAGCACGGCCAGAAGTTCGCGTCCCGGATCGCCGACACCCGGCTGCTGCTCAACCAGGCCCTCGAGGCCGGGGAGACCGTGCTGCTGGAGGGCTCGCAGGGCACCCTGCTCGACGTCGACCACGGCACCTACCCGTTCGTCACCTCGTCGAACCCGACGGCCGGTGGGGCGGCGGTGGGGTCGGGCATCGGTCCCAACAAGATCACCCGCGTGATCGGGATCCTCAAGGCCTACACCACCCGTGTCGGCTCCGGTCCGTTCCCGACGGAGCTGCTCGACGAGATGGGCGAGCGTCTGCGCAAGGTCGGCGGCGAGTTCGGGGTGACCACCGGCCGGTCGCGCCGCACCGGCTGGTTCGATGCCGTGATCGGTCGCTACTCCGTCCGGGTCAACGGCATCACCGACTACTTCCTCACCAAGCTCGACGTGCTCTCCGGGCTGGAGAAGGTGCCGGTCTGCGTGGCCTACGACGTCGACGGCAAGCGCACCCACGACATGCCGATGACCCAGACCGACGTGCACCACGCCCTGCCGGTCTACGAGGAGCTGCCCGGCTGGTTCGAGGACATCTCGGGGTGCCGGACGTTCGAGGAACTGCCGGCCGCCGCGCGCGCCTACGTGCACCGGATCGAGGAGCTCACGGGAGCGCCGGTCTCGGCGATCGGGGTCGGCCCCGGCCGGGACCAGACGATCACCCGCGAGGTCTGAGCCCCCTGCCGCCGTGACCGCGGGCCGCTGACCGGCCCGCGGTCACGGCGGTGCCGGCGAGCCGGGCGCCGGGTACCCCTCCGACCCGGCGCGCCGGCCCGCCGACGTCCTTCACCGGCGTGCGCCGCGTCCTCCTCGCGCGCCCGCATCCCCGCCGGGAGCACCTCTGCGGCGCCCCGTGAGCAGCGCGCCCCCCACGACCACGCCGCGCGATGACACGGCGGCCGTGCACCGCCGCGACACCACGGGGGGAGGAGCGCGGCCCGCCCGGTCCTGATACGAGCCGGGCGGGTGGTCTGCTCAGGCTGCGCAGGAACCGGTGTCGACCCGGCGGGAGAGACCCTGCGATTCGGCCAGCGCGACGGCCACCTGATCGGCGGTGAGCACGAAGCCGGTCTCGGAGTCGTCCAGCGCAGCGCCGAACACCACACCCACGACCTGACCGTCCGGGGAGATCATCGGCCCACCGGAGTTCCCGGAGCGCACGACTGCGCGCACGGTGTACACGTCACGGGTCACGGTGCCGCTGTCGTAGATGTCCGGGCCGCGCAGCTGGATCCGGTCCCGGACCTTGGCTGCGGTGGCCGTGTACGGGCCGTCGAGCGGGTAGCCCAGCACGATGGCGTCGTCGCCGACCTGCGCCGGGTTCGGCGCGAACTGCAGCGGCTCCGCCTGCAGGTCGGGCACGGCGAGCACCGCGACGTCGATCTCGGCGTCGTACGACACGACGGAGGCGCGCAGGTCCCGGGTCCGTCCGTTGCGACCCACCACCTCGACGCTGGTCTCCGACGTGCCGGCGACCACGTGGGCGTTCGTCATGACCCGCTGCGGGCCGATCACGAACCCGGTGCCCTCGAGCTGGCGGGAGCACGACGGCGCGCGTCCGCGGATCTTCAGCACGCTCCCGCGGACGTCCCGGACCACCGGGCTGTCCAGCAGTGCGGGGTCCGGCGGGCCGACCGCGGTGATCGGGGTCTGCGCGAACGGGCTGAGCACGTCGGGGAAGCCGGAGTTGTCGAGCAGTTGCCGAAGCTCCGCGGGCAGCTTGCGGGCTCCCGCAGGCATCATCGAGTCGACGGTCTGCAACACCTCGGAGCCGCGCACACTGGAGGCCAGCCCCGGAAAGCTGGCCGAGGCCAGCGGCAGCGCGACCAACCAGGCCGCGACCACCACCGTCGCGGCCTGCAGCACCGAACCGAGCGTGGAGTCGACCCGCAGGGAGCGCTCGCCGGTGATCCGGTCGCGGATCCGCCGACCGAAGAACACCCCGGTCGTCTCGCCGAGGGCCACCAGCAGCACGACGATGACGATGCTGACGATGATCCGGGTGCCGGGCGCCTGGATGTTCTCCACCAGCAGCGGTGCCAGCCGCACGCCGAGGATCGCCCCGCCCAGCACGCCGACGAACGACAGCAACGCGACCGCCATGCCGTGCCGCCAGCCGGAGACACCGGCGACCAGCGCGAGCAGGACGACGAGGACGTCCACCCAGCTCATGATCTGCTCACGCGGAGACCGCCGTCATCTTCCTGCGACCTCCTGCCTCGCGGCCCGGGCCGCGGACCACGCCGTGCCCAGATCGTCGACCCGGGACCTGTCCCAGGGCCGTTCCCATCCACCCAGATGCAACAGCGCGGACAATAGGCCCCCGGTGAAACCCCACACCAGCAGACCCGCCACGCTGAACGCGGGCCCGATGTAGCCGGAGGGATGACTCACCTGCAACCGGTTGGCGGGATCGGCCAGCGCCGCGACCGGAACCCGCACGACCCGGGCCGTTTCGCCAGGATCCACCGCCCGTACCGGGACCGGCCGCTCCCAGTGCGCCAGCACCGGGGTGACCACGAAGCCCGACGGCGGGATGAACAGCTCCGGCAGCAGCGTCAGCGGGACCACACCCGACGGGTCCAGCCCGGTCTCCTCCTCCGCCTCGCGCAGTGCGGCCGCGAGCGGGCCCGCGTCGGTCCGGTCGATGCCCCCGCCGGGGAAGGAGACCTGGCCCGCGTGGTTGCGCAGCGCGGCCGCCCGCTCCATGAGCAGCACGTCGGGGCCGTCCGGACCCTCGCCGAACAGCATGAGCACAGCGGCGCGGCGGCCGCCGGCGGGCGGGGGGATCCGGTGCCGGCTCAGGGTGGCCGCGTCGACGCCCTCCACGCCGTCCAGCAGCGGCTGCATCCAGCCGGGCGCCCGATCGGGTGCGAGACCGGTCACCGGGCGGCTCCCGGGCCGAGGCGGGCGACGGCGGCCGCGACGTCGTCGGCCGAGCGGAACGGCACCGGTGGATCGACCATCGTGACGCTGCCGTCGGCCGCCACCAGGTAGCTCACCGGCAATGCCGGCGGCAGCGACAGGGCGGCGCGCAGCGCGTCGCCGGGGTCGGTGATCGAGGGCAGCCGCACGCCGAGATCGGCGAGCAGCCGCAGCGCGGAGCGCGGGTCGTCCCGGACGGCCACCCCGACGACGGGTATCGCACCCGGACGGGCGGCGTACTCGGCGAGCACCGGGAGTTCGGCCCGGCACGGCTCGCACCAGGAGGCCCACACGTTGAGCAGCGCCGGTCGGCCGGCGAGCGCTGCGCCCAGGTCGACGGTGCCCGCGGCGCCGAGGCACGGCACGGTCACCCCGGCGAGCGGGCCGCCGGCCGGGCCCGTCCCCGTCGGGCACGGCTCGAGCGCTGCCGCCGCCCGCAGCGGGGCGAGTTCGGAGTCGCCGACGGGGACCACGGCTGTCGGTGCCGGGGCCGTCGACGAACCGGACCCGCCGCCCGGCCACAGCGCGACCACGGCCACGACGGCGAGCAGCACCACCACGACCGTGGTGACGATCTCGGAGCGGGACGCGCGCAACCGACCCACCCGCGAGGCTGTGCGGGCGGGACCACCGCCCGCGCTCACGCGGCTCCGCCCGACCCCTCGGCCGGAGCCGGGTCGAAGCCGGCCAACGCCAGCAGGTGTGGCGCCTCCGGGCCCTTGACCAGGGCGGCGGCCTGGGCCGGATCGGTGGGGCCGGTGCCGAAGGCCGGGCAGTCGAGGGCCAGGGTGCACACCCCGCAGGCCGGTTTGCGGGCGTGGCACACCCGCCGGCCATGGAAGATCACGTGGTGCGAGACGATCGTCCAGTCCCGCTTCGGGACCAGCTCGCCGACCGCGTGCTCGATCTTGACCGGGTCCTCCTCGCCGGTCCACCCCCAGCGACGGACCAGCCGGCCGAAGTGGGTGTCGACGGTGATGCCGGGGATGCCGAACGCGTTGCCGAGGATCACGTTCGCGGTCTTGCGGCCGATGCCGGGCAGCTTCACCAGCTCGTCGAGGGTCGCCGGCAGCACGCCGTCGTGCCGCTCGACGACCGCCGCGCCCAGGCCGATCAGCGAGGCGGCCTTGTTCCGGAAGAAGCCGGTCGGCCGGATGAGCTCCTCGAGTTCGGTCCGGTCGGCGCGGGCGTAGTCGAGCGCCGTCGGATAGCGGGCGAACAGCGCCGGGGTGACCTCGTTGACCCGCTTGTCCGTGCACTGCGCGGACAGGATGGTGGCGACGGCCAGCTCGAGCGGCGTGGTGAAGTCGAGCTCGCAGTGTGCGTCGGGGTAGGCGGCGGCCAGGGCGCGGAGCGTGCGCCCGACGCGGCGGGCGCGACCCAGGCTGCTCTCCCCGGCGGCGACCCGGGCGGCCAGCTTGGCCGCGCTGCGCCGGGTGGGGGTACTCACGGGCACGAGGGTACGGGCACGCGGGGCGGTACCCGACGTGACCGGGCCGCCGGCGAACCGCCCGGCCGGGCACGGAGCCGGACAGACCGGTCCTGCGCGGGTCACGAATCGGTATCGCCCACGGCGGTTCACGCACCCCCGCCGCCTGGCCCCGGCCGCGATGCGGAATCATTTCTCCCGACATGACTGCATGGTTGTCCGTCCTCGTGCCGCTGTTGGTGATGTTCTTCGCGCTCGGTATGGAGCGCGTCGAATCCCGGCTGCGGGAGGCCACCGTCCGTCAGGAAGAGCTCGACGAGCTGCTCGAGCAGCCGCGGCCCGACGAGGTGCGTGCGCTGTTCCGGCAGGGCACCAGTCGGGCGCTGGAGCTGTTCCGGTTGCGGAGCCGGGGGGCGGGTACCCGGCGCGCGGCGAGAAGGAGCAAGGTCTCCCCGTAGGCAGCTGGAAGGTCGGCGACAACGGACCGGGGGCCCGGACCTCCAACCGCTGGTCACGATCGTGTCGCCCTGATCGGGCGGACCTTGAGGACGGCGTCTCGTCGTGGTGTGGGGCCGACCCCCTAGACTGACGCGCCGATGATCCGTCGCGTGGACGCGGCCGGATGGACGAGGAGCGGAGTTGTGGACGAGGTTCTGATCCGCGCAGGGATCTTCCAGGGCGTGGAGCCGCAGGCTGCGGAGGTACTGGCCCAAGCGCTGGAGCCGGCCGAGTTCCCGCGCGGGCACGTGATTTTCTCGGAGGGCGAGCCGGGTGACCGGCTCTACATCATCGGCAGCGGCAAGGTGAAGATCGGCCGTAAGTCGCCGGACGGTCGTGAGAACCTGCTGATGGTTGCGGGGCCCTCGGACATGTTCGGTGAGCTCTCGATCTTCGACCCGGGCCCGCGCACGTCGTCGGCGACGGCGGTGACCGAGGTCCGCGCTTACACGATGGACCGTCAGGCGCTGCGCGAGTGGATCGGCAAGCGGCCGGAGATCGCCGAGCAGTTGCTGCGGGTGCTCGCCCGCCGGTTGCGCCGCACGAACAACATGCTGGCCGACCTGATCTTCACCGACGTTCCCGGCCGCGTGGCGAAGTCGCTGCTGCAGCTGGCTCGTCAGTTCGGCTCGCAGGAGTCGGGCCTGCTCCGGGTGACACACGACCTCACCCAGGAGGAGATCGCGCAGCTGGTCGGGGCGTCGCGGGAGACCGTGAACAAGGCGCTGGCCGACTTTGCCCACCGCGGCTGGCTGCGGCTCGAGGGCAAGAGCGTGCTGATCCTGGAGCCCGAGCGCCTGGCCCGCCGCGCCCGCTGATCCCCGGCGGCCCCACCCGGGGCCGGCCGGGGCGGTAGTGACCGAAAACTTCTGGTACGGGCGTACCAGAACGTGCGAGGCTTCACGGCGTGTCCGTCTCGCTCGCCGACTACCGCGCCGCGGTCTGCGCCCCCGGTGCGGCCGTGCCCGTGCTCGCCTCCGCTGTCGGGCGGTTGCCCATCGCGATGTTCGGCCTGGCCACGCTGCTCTACGTGCAGCGTGAGACGGGATCCTTCGCGGTGGCCGGCCTGGTGTCGGCGGGCTCGCTGGCGGGGGTCTCGGTCGGCTCGGTGATCCAGGGCCGGGTGATGGACCGGCTCGGGCCCACCCGCCCGTTGCTGCTCGTGGCCGGCATCTTCGCGCTGGCCGTCGCGGTGCTGGTGCTCGCGATCGAGTCGGGCCGCCCGCTCGCCGTGCTCGTGCCCGCGGCCGTGCTCACCGGACTGAGCATGCCGGCGATGCCGGGTGCGTCGCGGACGCTGTGGGCCCGGCTGGTCCCGCCCGGGCCGCGCCGCGAGGCGGCGTACAGCTACGAGGCGATCAGTCTCGAGGTCTTCTTCATCCTCGGCCCGGCGCTCGCGGCGTTCCTCGTCACGGCGCCGTGGCCGGGGACCGGGGCGGTCGCCGCTGCGGCGGCGATGGTGGTGGGCTCGATCGGATTCGCGCTGAGCGGGCCGGTCCGGGCGCAGCGTCCCGCACCCTCCGACCCTGCGGCTCCGCGCACCGGTCTGCTCGGCGCCCTTGCCCGGCCCGGGATGCGCACGGTCGCGCTCGCCTCGCTGGGCTTCGGGCTGGTCGTCGGCGCGGTGGAGGTCGGCGTGCCCGCGGTGGCGGCCGCGGCCGGCTCCCCCGCCCTGGGTGGGGTGCTGCTGTCGGCGTGGTCGGTCACCTCGGTACTCGCCGGGGTGCTCTACGGGATGCGGCCCTGGCCCCGCCCGCTGCACCTGCGCATGCCGGTGCTGCTGGCCGGCTTCGGGGTGCTCGTCGTCGCGATGGCCCTGACCGGACCGACCGGTTCGATGCTCGTCCTGCTGCTCGCGATGCTGGCGGCGGGTGCGCTCATCACGCCGCAGATCACGGCGCACTCGATGGCGGTGGACGTCGCGGCGCCCGCCGGCACGGCGACCGAGGCGTTCGGCTGGGTCGTCACCGCGGCGACCCTCGGGCTGGCTGCGGGGCAGTCCGTCGCGGGAGTGGTCGTCGAGGCGGCCGGGCCGCCGGCGGCGTTCGTGGTCGGCGGGACCATGGGGGTGCTGCTGGCGGTGGTCCTCTGGGCGTGCCGCCACACGCTCGCCGAGGCCTCCCCGCCGCCCGCTCTGGCCTCCGCCTGAGCGACCCGCGCCCGGCCGGCGTGGGCTACGCCCGGAGGTAGTCCAGCTGGGCCCGGACCGACCACTCGGCCGCGGGCCACAGCACCCGGTCGACATCGGCGTAGACGATCTCCACGACCTGTCGCGGCGTCGCGTCCGGGCCCAGCCGGCCCAGCGCAGCGCGCACCTGGTCGAGCCGCTCCTCCCGGTGCGCGAGGTAGGCCGTCGCGACGGCCGGGGCGTCGGCCAGTTCGGGGCCGTGCCCGGGGAGCACCGCCGTCCCCGGCGGCAGCTCCGCGAGCAGCCGCAGGGAATCCAGGTACGGCCCGAGCGAGCCGTCCGGGTGCGCGATGACCGTCGTGCCCCGGCCCAGGATGGTGTCGCCGGTGAGGACGGTGGAGGTCGTGTTCCCGGGGCCGTCGAGCACGAACGAGATCGAGTCCGAGGTGTGCCCGGGCGTCGCCAGGACCCGGATCTCCAGCCCGGCCGCCGCGACGACGTCACCGTGAGCGAGTGCCTCGGACCCCAGGACCAGCGACGCGTCGAGCGCCCGCACGGGGGCGCCGACCATTTCGGCGAACCGGCGGGCACCGCCGGCGTGGTCGTGGTGGTGGTGGGTCAGCAGTACCTGGGTCACCGGACCGTGTTCGGCGATGCGCCGCAGGTGCTGCTCGTCGTCCTCGCCCGGGTCGACGACCACGCATTCCTCGACCCCGGGGGCGCGCAGCACCCAGGTGTTGGTGCCCTCCAGCGTCATCGGTGACGGGTTCTCGGCCAGCAACACCGATGCCAGCGGGGTGACCTCGCGGAGGACGCCGTAGGCGGGATGCTCTGTCACGGTGAGCGGCGGGGGCGGCTGATGCGGATCCGTCACGGTCGTCCTCCCGGACTCAGATGGTCGACCGCGGTGGCGTACTCCGGGTCACCCGGCACCACGACGACGACCTGCTCGCCCTGCCGGCGCACCTTGGGGATGACCGGGGTGATCGTCCGCTCGGCGGCTGCCGCGAGCGCGCTCGCCGCATCGGCGAACGCGGCCACCTGCTGCAGCGTGCGCAGGGTGGGCGCCATCAGCTCGATCTCACCGGCCTGCCACCGCTCCAGCGCCGCGGCCGGATGCCACCAGGCTGCCTCGACGGCCTCGGTGGTGGCGGCGTCGGCCTGCTGCCCGTCCGGGACGATCGCGGTGAAGAAGACCGTGTCGTAGCGGCGCGGGCTGGCGGGCGGGGTGATCCAGCGGGCCCAGCCGCGCAGCAGGTCGGAGCGCAGCACCAGGCCGGTCGCGGCGAGCAGATCGGCGAGCGTGCGCCGCCGCGCGACCAGATCCTCCCGGCCGGCGGCGAGGGCCGGGGCGAGATCCGGACCGAGCGCGGCCCCGCCCTCGGGCGGGCCGGCCAGCAACACCCCGCACTCCTCGAACGTCTCCCGGACGGCGGCCTGCACCAGCGCCCCCGCGAGCTCGGGCTCGCAGGCCAGCCGACGGCCCCACCACGCCGGATCGGGTCCGCTCCAGTGCGCGGGATCGGGCCGGTCCCCCGGGTCGACACCGCCGCCGGGGAAGACCGTCATGCCGCCGGCGAAGGCCATGCCGGCCACCCTGCGCTGCAGGAAGACCTGCAGTGGCGAGCGGCCGGGCGCGGGGTCGGGCGAGTCGCGCAGCATAACTACCGTCGCGGCCAGCCGTGGCACAGCGACAGCGCCGGGCTCGGCGGCTCCCCCGATGGTCATCTGCCGGACGATATGCCATGGCGGCGGCTCGCGCGGGTGACCGACGCCACGTCGCCTCGTCGGCGGGCCGGGTGGCCGTCTCGGAAGGATGGCAGCCGTGGAGCGACTGCGCATCGGCCTGGTCGGAGCCGGACCGTGGGCCCGGCGGGTGCACGCCCCCGCGATCGCCGCTCATCCCGGGACGACCCTGGCCGGTGTCTGGAGCCGCCGACGCAGCAGCGCGGAGGACCTGGGCCCGAGGGCCGGTGGGCGCGTGTACGACCGCGTCGCCGACCTGCTCGACGACGTCGACGCGGTGGCGTTCGCCGTACCGCCGCGGGTGCAGGCCGACCTGGTGCCGGTGGCCGCTGCGGCGGGCCGCCACGTGATCCTGGAGAAGCCGCTGGCCGACTCCCTGGGCGGGGCGCGGGCGGTGGCCGACGCCGTCGCCGCCGCGTCCGTCTGCTCGACGACCATGCTGACCCTGCGGTTCGACCCGGTGATCCGTGGCTGGCTGGCCGGCCTCCCCGACGGCCCGGCCGGCCCCGACACGATCGGGTCGGCGCGCTGGCTGTCGGGGGCCCTGCTCGGCGGACCGTACGCCGGGTCGGGGTGGCGGGCCGAGCACGGGGCGCTCCTGGATGTCGGCCCGCACGTCATCGACCTGCTCGATGCCGCGCTGGGACCGGTCACGGGCGTGGACTGGGCGCACCGTACGGACCCGGACACCTGGCGGTTCGGGCTCGTGCACGCGGGTGGTGCGCGAAGCACCACGACGGTGTCGCTGCGGCTGCCGGTGGACCCGTCCGAGGTGGAGGTCGCGGTGTTCGGCGGAGCCGGTCGACATGTGGTGACGAGCAAGCCGGCGGACGCCCGCGCCTGCTACGGCGTCCTGCTGGACGAGTTCTGTGACGCGGTGGCCGGCGGCCGGACCAGCAGCCCGTGCGACGCCGACCGAGCCCTGCACGTGCAGGAGATCATCGAGCAGGTGCGGTCCGCGGGACGCTGACCGCGCTGCGGGCGGTCAGCCGGCGAGGTCGGGGGGGTCGAGCCGACCCGGCGGGGCGACGCCGTTGGTTGCGCCGTGCGACCCGTTCGACATGCTGCGCCGACGCGAACGGGGACGCTCGCGTGCGGCCAGCTCGGCGTGCAGTTGGCGGAGCAGCTCACGCTCGGTGTAGCTCAGCGTCGACATCGCGTCGTCGTCCTGTTCGCCTTCCGGCGACTCGGGGCCGGGGGCCTGCGCCGCGTCGTCGGTGGGCTGCTCGGCGGGCGGTGCCACCGCACTCGCGTCCAGGCCCTGCTCGGTGTCCGGGTCGGAGCGGTGCCGGGCCCGGCGGCGTCTCGGCAAGGGGTCGGCCGGAGTGCCGAATCCGCCGCCGTCGGTGCCACCGGTGCGCTCGACGCCGTCGGTGTCCTCGAGGTTGCCTGTGTTCCTGCTGCTGTCGGCTCCGTCGCTTGTGGCGCCGCCGTCGAAGACGCTGCTGCTGCCGAAGGCGCTGCTGTTGTCGGTCCTGTTGTCGGTGGTGTTGTCGAAGATGCTGCTGCCGGCGGCCCTGCTTTCGGTGGCGCTGTCGAAGGCGTTGCGACCGGGGGCGCCGATGTCGGCCGGGCTGCCGTCGGTGGTGGGGTCGGGGTCGTCGTCGGTCGCGTTCGGAGCCGCGGATCTGCTCGGCGACGGCGCGGGACGCGGTGCGTGCCGATCAACCGGCTGCTCGTCGGGCCGGTCGGGCTCGGCCGCCGCGGAGGTCGACGGTACGGCCCATGCGCCGGAGGTCCAGTCGTCGACCCAGCTGCGGGTCGGCTCCGGTAACGAGGGCAGCGAGTCCAGGGACACCGACGGCGCCAGCGGGACCGGGGTATCCGTGGTGCCCAGCGTCGGGTCCAGCAGCGGGTCGAGCAGGGGCTGCCGCAACGGCCCGCTGAGCGGGTCGTTCATCTCGGCGAGCAACGGGAGGGCGCCATCGTCCGGGGACGGGCCGGCCACCGGACGCGGGGAGGGAGTGGGCCGCTGCGGGTCGAGCGCCGCCGGCCCCGGGTCGGCGGCCGTCGTCTCCGCCGCGGTCCTCGCGAGCGGTTCGCCTGCGGCCGGTGCGGAGTGGCGCTCCGCCGTCGGCTCGTCTCGTGGGGCGGGCCCCTCCGCGACCGCGGACATGTCCTCGCCGGAGGCCGGGGCGTCCACCTGCTCCGGCCGAACCAGCGGCGTGGGGCTCGGAGCGGGGGCCGGACGCAGCCGCACGACGGGCCGCGGGCGCGCATCCGCGGGCACCGCGTCGAGGGTGGGCACGATGCCCGACGGGGG
>NZ_JAAXKZ010000045.1 GCF_012911875.1 Pseudonocardia bannensis
GTCTCAGTCCCAGTGTGGCCGGTCGCCCTCTCAGGCCGGCTACCCGTCGTCGCCTTGGTAGGCCATCACCCCACCAACAAGCTGATAGGCCGCGGGCCCATCCCCAGCCGAAAAAACTTTCCACCCCCCCCATGCGAGGCAAGGTCCTATCCGGTATTAGACCCGGTTTCCCAGGCTTATCCCGGAGCTGAGGGCAGGTCACCCACGTGTTACTCACCCGTTCGCCGCTCGTGTACCCCCGAAGGGGCCTTACCGCTCGACTTGCATGTGTTAAGCACGCCGCCAGCGTTCGTCCTGAGCCAGGATCAAACTCTCCAACGAAATCTGGCTCTCATACTGCGCCGACGACGGACGGGGCCGTCGTGGCGCGAACACGAACTGGCACAAAAACCAATTCATCAACAAAACTCGACACACTGTTGAGTTCTCAAAGGACAGCTGAGCACCCACCTCCCCTTAAGGAGGAGCCAGGGCCGTATTGTCTTGTATCGTCATTCTCGTCGGTCGACCTCACCGTGAGGTCGACGTCAGGCCCACGGAATGATCCGGTGGCCTTGGTATGTGGTGGCGCCCAGGCTTCGAACGGACCCGGGTGCAGGGCGCCTGCTCTCGACTCGGTGCTCGGACTGGCCTGTCGCCGCGGTGGCGATGGCCAGGCGGTGCTTCACCGCGCGTGACCCGAGCCGGATTGAACCCGGCTGACGATAGCTCACCAGTCTAGGGAACTGGTTTCACCTCATCAATGGTCCATACGAGTGGCGGCCAGTGCTGCCGATGAACCTCCGTATCTCGGCTCCCCAGCGGGCCGTGCGCGTCGAACTCACCATGCCGGCACGATCCCTTCGGTCCGGGGCGGCCCGTGCCTCTGGTCGTGGTCACCGGGGCATCGCCCGTGATCGGTGGGAGCTTGCGCACCCTCGATCACACATGAGTGTGCGGCCGCGACGGCCCGGCCGCTTCCACCCGGCAAGTGGAAGAACCCCTGCCATCCTCGACCGGCGAGGGCGAGGCGGCGTCATTCATGTCCTGAGCGTTGTCGGTGAGGGGGACGGGGGCGGTGGCCCCGCTGCCGACGACGTCCGAGGTGGCGGAGGCCGAGCTCACACGCCGTGTTCCCGACCCGGGCGGGCGCGCATTCGGGCAACGGGAGCTCGTCGAGCCGGCGTCGGTCGTGCCCCCACCCGTCCAGGTCCTCGGTCATGCCCGTGCAACCGGTCGGGCTCGCGCTCGTGCGCCGCGTGACCGTGCAGGCCGCGTCGAGCACCGCGGGCGGTCCGGTCGGGTCGGGTGACGGCCAGGCGGTGAGGTCGAGGGTCCGGCAGCCGATCCTGCGGGCTCGTGCACGCCGGTCGGGGTCGGCATCGCCGACGATCACGGCACTGGCCCCGAGCGAGAACGCCGCCTCGGCGGCGGCGAGCCCGATCGGCCCGGCCCCCGCGATGTAGACCGTCGACCCCGCGCCGACCCCAGCGGGGACACCACCGGGCCGGCCGATGGGGAAGACGTCGAGCACCTTCGCCGGCAGGTGGCTTCGGGCCCGGTCACCGGAGGTGATCCAGTCCGGATAGGGGACGATCACGTAGGACGCCAGGCAGCGGCGGCAGCTGTCCAGGTTCACGCCCGCCCAAGCCCTTCCGGACCGGTCGTCGACTCCGGGCACACGCCGCTTCCCACTCCTCATCCTGTCCCGCACCACGTTCCGGCGGCGGTGAGCGGCACCGGGGCAGGCCTCCGACGAGGTCCGATACGTCGTCGCGGCCCCTACCGGCATCGTCCCGGCGATCTCGTGGCCGCCCACCGTGCAGCACCGTCGGATCTCGTCGACGGGGGTACCCCGGCGCCGGGCCGCCGCACCGACCTCCGGTGGCGAATCGGTCCGCGCGGGGGACCCTGCCGGCAGGCGCCGGCCCACGACCCGGTGCGGCCTCCACCCCCGAGGACGACGCTCGTGTGCCCGCTTCGCCACACGCCGCCGTCGGCACCGGCGGTTCCGCCTTCCGGGTCGCCTGAGCGGGGTCCGTCTCGTGCTGCGGGGCCGGGGACGACTGAGCTCCGGGGGTGCAGCGTTGTGCGGGTGCGGCCGCATCCGCCTGGGGTGCGCCGCCGGACGCCCACGATCCCGCGAGGCCTCGAGAGGAGGCGCCTCCCCGCCGGTCCCCGCGCACCGCCACGTCGACCCACAGCCCGTATCGACCGAGGAGGAACCCGTGCCGGATCTCTACATCGACGGTTCCTGGACCGCCGGATCGGAGGGCGTGACGGCGCCTGTCATCAATCCCGCCGACGGTTCCGTCATCCAGGAGGTCGACCAGGCCTCCCGGCAGGACGTGGAGCGAGCGGTCGCCGCCGCGAAGGCCGCGTTCTCCGGAGGCGGGTGGTGGCCCGGCACCGCGACCGGGGAGCGCGCCGCGCTGCTGCGCCGGACAGCCGACCTGCTGGTGCGCGACAAGGAGGACATCGCGCGCATCGAGACCCTCGACACCGGCAAGACGCTGGTCGAGAGCCGCATCGACGTCGACGACGTCGTCGCGGTCTTCCGCTACTACGCGGACCTGGCCGACAAGGACGCCGGGCGGATCGTCGACACCGGCCACCAACACGTCGTCAGCCGCGTCGTGTACGAGCCCGTCGGTGTGTGTGCGCTCATCACGCCGTGGAACTACCCGCTGCTGCAGCTGTCCTGGAAGATCGCCCCGGCGCTGGCGGCCGGCGACACGGCGATCATCAAGCCCAGCGAGGTCACACCGCTGACCACCGTCAAGTTGGTGGGGCTGCTGGAGGAGGCGGGTATCCCGCGCGGCGTGGTGAACCTCGTCCTCGGCGACGGCCCGACGGTCGGCGCGCCGCTGACCGAGCACCCCGACGTCGAGATGGTCTCGTTCACCGGGAGCGTGCGCACCGGTCAAGCCATCATCCGGGCGAGCGCGGAGACGGTGAAGAAGGTCGCCGTCGAGCTCGGCGGCAAGAACGCGAACATCGTCTTCGCCGACACCGACTTCGAGACCGTCGTCGACTACGCGCTCCTCGCGGTGTTCCTGCACTCCGGGCAGGTCTGCTCGGCCGGCGCCCGGCTCCTCGTCGAGGATCCGCTGCACGACGCCCTGGTGGAGGAGCTGGGGCGGCGAGCCGAACGGATCCGGCTGGGCAACGGTCTCGAGCCGGGGTCGGAGTCCGGGCCGTTGGTCTCCGAGCAGCAACTGGCCAAGATCGAGGAGTTCGTGGCCTCGGCGCTCGAGGAGGGGGCACGGCTCGTGGCGGGTGGCCACCGCCCCGACGAGCCCGAGCTGCGCAAGGGGTTCTTCTACCGCCCCACCGTGCTCGACGACTGCCGCCCCGACATGCGGGTGGTTCGCGAGGAGACGTTCGGGCCGATCCTCACCGTCGAACGGTTCAGCACCGACGACGAGGCGATCGCCCTGGCGAACGGCACCGAGTACGGGCTGGCCGGGGCGGTCTGGACGAAGGACATCGGCCGCGCGCACCGGGTGGCCGGGGCGCTGCGTCACGGCACGATCTGGATCAACGACTTCCACCCGTATGTCCCCGGCGCGGAGTGGGGCGGGTTCAAGCGTTCGGGCAACGGCCGCGAACTGGGCCCGACCGGACTGGCGGAGTACCGGGAGGCCAAGCACATCTGGCTGAACACCGCGCCCGAGCCGTCACGCTGGTTCAAGGGCTGACGCGCGGGGTCCTCAGGCACCTGAAGGGACAGCCATGGGTGGGACCGAGCACCGGACCGACAACGGCCTCGCCGAGTTCGGCTACAGCCAGTCGCTCGAGCGCAGCATCGGCAAGTTCGCCAGCTTCGCCGCCGGCGTCAGCTACATCTCCGTCCTCACCGGGACCTTCCAGCTCTTCTACTTCGGCTACCACTGGGGCGGGCCGGCCTACTGGTGGTCCTGGCCGATGGTCTTCACCGGCCAGCTCATGGTCGCGCTGTGCTTCGCCGAGCTGGCCGGGCACTACCCGGTGGCCGGCTCGGTCTACAACTGGTCGAAACAACTGGCCGGCCCCACCACGTCCTGGATGGCGGGCTGGATGATGCTGACCGCCTCGATCGTGACCCTCTCGGCCACCGCACTGGCCTACCAGATCACGCTGCCGAAGATCTGGTCGGGATTCCAGATCGTCGGCGACGGCGGCGGCGAGTACGACTTCGCGATCAACGCGGTCATCCTCGGGACCGTCCTCATCGCATTCACCACGCTGATCAACGCGCTCGGCGTGAAGCTGATGTCCCGGATCAACAGCACTGGCGTGTTCATCGAGCTGGTCGCCGCGGTGGTGATCATCGTGCTGCTGGCGATCCACATCCACAACCCGCCCACCGTCCTGTTCGACACCCAGGGCCGGGGCGCGGGGATGCCGCTCGGGTATTTCGGCGCTTTCCTCATCGCCTCGCTCGCATCGGCCTACGTCATGTACGGCTTCGACACCGCCAGCTCCCTCGGCGAGGAGACGGTCGACCCGCGGAACACGGCCCCGGCAGCCATCCTGCGGGCCGTCACCGCCTCGTTCGTGCTCGGCGGGCTGATCCTGCTCTTCGGGATCCTCGCCGCACCGGATCTCACCGATCCGTTGATCGGTGACGTGGCGGGAGGCCTGCAGTACATCGTCCTGCTGGTGCTGGGCGGAACCCTCGGCAAGATCATCCTGATCTCGATCGCGATCGCCATCACGGTCTGCGTCCTGGCCGTGCACACGGCAGCGATCCGCATGATGTTCGCGATGGCCCGGGACAACGCCCTGCCCGCCGCCGCGAAACTGGCCAGGGTCGATCCGAGGCACAAGACGCCGATCGTGCCCGCGGTCCTGATCGGCGCGATCGCGGTCGGCATCCTGGTGGTCAACATCCGCACGCCGGAGATCTTCACGGCGGTCACCAGCGTCGCGATCATCATGATCTACATCGCGTACCTGCTGGTCACCACGCCCATGCTGATCCAGCGGCTGCGCGGGGAGTGGCCGGTGCACGATCCGGAGGACCGGCAGTCCTTCTCGCTCGGGCGGCTCGGCCTGCCGATCAACATCCTGGCCGTGCTGTGGGGCTCGCTCATGGCGCTGAACCTGGCCTGGCCACGGGTGGAGGTGTACGGCGAACGCTGGTACCTGCGGTGGGTCGCGTTCATCTTCATCGGGTTCGTAGCCCTCAGCGGGTTGGTGTGGTTCCGGCTGCGGGGGCGCCACAAGCTGGGCACGCTCCCCGAGCACATGGCGGACAACCTCGAGGAGGCACCGTGACGGCGACCTTCGACTACGTCGTGGTGGGTGGCGGTTCGGCGGGCTGCGCCCTGGCGGCCAGGCTCTCCGAGGACCCCGACACGACCGTCTGCCTGCTCGAGGCCGGGCCGTCCGACGTCGACGACCCGAACATCCTGGAACTCGGGGAGTGGATGCACCTGCTCGACTCCGGCTACGACTGGGACTACCCGGTCGAGCCGCAGCAACGCGGCAACAGCTTCCTGCGCCACGCCCGGGCGAAGGTGCTCGGGGGCTGCTCGTCGCACAACTCGTGCATCGCGTTCTGGCCGCCCCGTGAGGACCTCGACGAGTGGGCCGCGAAGGGCTGCACCGGATGGAGTGCCGACGAGTGCTGGCCCCTGGTGGCCCGGCTGGAGAGCAACGACGGGCCGTGGGAGGGCCACGGCCGCTCCGGGCCGGTGAAGATCCGCCAGGTCCCGCCGGACGATCCGTGCGGGGCGGCCGTGCTGGAGGCCGCGGCGGCGGTCGGGATGCCGACCGTGCGGTTCAACGAGGGTGTCACGGTTCTCGAGGGCGCGGGCTTCTTCCAGATCAACGCCGACGAGGACAACCACCGCATGTCGTCCTCGCACGCGTACCTGCACCCGATCCTGGAAGAGCGGTCGAATCTCGAGGTCCGGGTCAGCGCCTGGGCCAAGCAGATCCGGTTCGACGACGACCGGCGCGCCACCGCCGTCGACTACCTCGACTCGGCCACCTTCCACTACGAGTCGGTGACCGCCCGCCGCGAGATCATCGCGTCCTCCGGGGCGATCGACACGCCCAAGCTGCTCATGCTCTCGGGAATCGGGCCTGGCGAGCATCTCCGGGACTTCGGCCTGGACGTGCTCGTCGACAGCCCCGGTGTCGGGGCCAATCTCGACGACCACGTCGAGGGCCTGGTGATGTGGGAGGCCGCGAAGCCCATGGTCACCCGCTCCACGCAGTGGTGGGAGGCCGGGCTGTTCCACCGGACCGAGCCCGGGCTCGACCGACCGGACCTGATGATGCACTACGGCTCGGTCCCGTTCGACCTGAACACGCTGCGCTGGGGCTACCCCACCACGGAGAACGGGTTCTGCCTCACCCCCAACGTGACCCGGGGCCGGTCCCGCGGGACCGTCCGGTTGCGCACCCGGGACTTCCGCGACCGGGCACGCGTCGATCCCCGGTACTTCACCGACGCCGAGGACCACGACATGCACGTCATGCTCACCGGGGTCAAGCTGGCCCGGCAGATCGCCCAGCAGCCCGCCCTCGCCGAGTGGATCGCCCGCGAGCTCGCACCCGGCCCGGACGCGGTGACCGACGACGAGCTCGTCGACTACATCGCCAAGACCCACAACACCGTCTATCACCCGGCCTGCACCGCCCGGATGGGCCCGGACTCCGACCCGGACGCCGTGGTCGACCCCTGGTTGCGGGTGCGCGGGGTCGACGGGCTGCGGGTCGCCGACGCGTCGATCATGCCGTTCCTCCCGGCGATCAACCCGAACATCACCGTCATGATGATCGGGGAGAAATGCGCCGACCTGATCCGCGGGCGGTAGCCCCTCGCGCCTCCCCCACGCAGCGACGACTGCCCGCACCCACGCCCGCACGAAGCTGAAGACGTCTTCTTAGGAAAGGACCAGCCATGACAACGTCGGCGTCCGACGATTCCGCGCCCGCGGCTGATGCGCCACCCGGTACCGATCAGGGCGACACCGCGGCCGTTCTGCACGACCTTGCGACCAGCATCGGCTTGCTGCCGCAGGTCCCGCCGGCCGAGGGCGAGGAACAGCCCGAGGGGGCGATCGCGCTGCCCGTCATCGAACACGACGGCCAGCGGTACATCCCCGTCTTCACCAGCGAGGACTCGCTGCGGGCGGCCGGCGCGGACGTCGGCAGCGCTCTGCGCATCCCGATCGCTCAGCTGGCCGCCAACTGGCCGTCGGACGACGTGTGGCTGGCGGTGAATCCCGCCAGCGAGGAAGGTCTCGGCCTTCCTCCCGACGTGGTACGGACGCTGCCCGTGTTCGCCGGCGGCGGGAACGGAGCAGGCGAGAGCACGCCCGGCTGACCACCGTGCGCGCCCTACGGCGACCGCATGATCGTCGCCGCTGCCGACGCGGTCGCTCAGCTCTGCGATGCCCGGCCCCCGGGCGCACCGCTGCTCCCGCCCGTGGAGGGCCTGTGGCCGGTCGCGGTGGCCGTCGCCCTCGCCGCCGCCGAGGAGGGCCTGGCCCAGGTCTCCGTCGACGATCCGATCCAGCAGGTCCACCAGGCCATGTGGCGCCCGGAACACCCCCGCGTCGAGGTCGGGACCCGGTGACGTGGGGCCGGAGTCAGCGCGGGGAACCGCACCAGCGGTCGAGCAGGTCCTGGTAGAGCTCGGTGGCCTGCTCCACCTTGCCGGCCAGGCACCACTCGTCCACGACGTGGCATTGTGCGGTCTCGCCCGGCCCGAGGATCACCGTCGGGGCCGCGGCGCCGGGCCCGTTGCCGAGCAGGCCGGCGAGCACGGACGCGTCGGTGAAGTAGCGGGCCGGCGGGGCCGGGGCGTCGTCGAGACCGACCGCCTTCAGCGAGGACCGGACGAGGTCGACGAACGGGTCGTCCGGCGCGGTGTCCACCGGCGGGAGCACCACCTCGTCCTCGACCCGCACGCCGTCCCCGGCCAGCTCGCCGACCAGCGAGCGCAGCCGGCCGGCGTCAGGTCCGGGCACGGTGCGGACGTCCAGCAACAGCTCCGCCGTGTCGGGCACGACGTTGGGCGCCACGCCGCCGCGCAGCACGCCGACGTTCGCGGTCACCGGACCGAACCGCTCGTCGTGCGGCCAGCCGGTGTGGTCGTGCAGGGCGACCGCCGCCCGGGCCAGCCGGACCACGGCGTTGTCGCCGAGCTCGGGCGCCGAGCCGTGCGCCGCCCGGCCGACCGCACCGAGCCGCATCCAGTGCGCGCCCTTGTGCGCCGGAACCAGCGTGTTCCCGGTCGGCTCGGCGACCAGCAGCGGCCCGCCACCGGACAGCGCGGCGGCGTCGATGCGCAGCGCTCCGGTGCAGCCGGTCTCCTCTCCCGCGGTCAGCACCACCTGGACGCCCCGGCAGCGGTGCGGCCGACGGGCGTGTTCGGCCACCGCGACGACAGCGGCGGCGACCCCGGACTTCATGTCGCTGGCCCCGCGGCCCACGATCCGGTCTCCGTCGCGCTCGGCCGCCCACGGATCGGCCCGCCACCCCGCCGGGTCGGCGGGCACCGTGTCGAGATGCCCGGTGAGGGTCAGCGGCGGGCCGTCGCCCCCCGGTGTCCGCGCGACGAGTTGCTCACGCCCGTCCGCCCAGTCGAGCAGCCGGGTGCCCAGGCCGGCTCGGTCGAGCGCCGTCGCGCAGTGGCGGGCCGGCGCGCCCTCCCCGGACCCCACCGACCGCAGCCGGATCAGTTCGGTGAGCAGCACGATCTCGTTCGGACCCTCACTCACCGCAGCACCTCGCCCTTCGTCTCCCGCAGCGTCAGGATCACCACGAACGCGATCGCGGCGCCCACCGCGACGTAGGCGAAGAACGCGTCGGCCAGGCCAGCCTGGGACAGCGACTGGATGACCAGCGGGGCGGTGCCGCCGAACGTCGCGACCGTGAGGTTGTACCAGGCGCCGATGCCCAGCCCGCGCAACTCGGTCGGGAACAGCTCGCTCATGATCGCCGGCGCGATCGAGGTCATCATCGTGTACAGGCCGAGGCCGACGCAGAACACGACGAGCAGGTTGCCGATCCCGGGGCCGATCAGCGCCGACAGCGGGACGATCAGCAGCGCCGTCCCCGCGGACCACACCAGCAGCTGCGGCCTGCGGCCGAAGCGGTCCGAGAGCGCCCCCATCGGGTACTGCAACGCGACGAACAGCGCCGTCGCGATGGACAGCGCCACGAACACCTCGCCGGCGTCGGCGCCGCGGGACTTGACCGCGAACGGGGTGAGCGCGGAGAAGAACGTGTAGTAGCAGAGCGTGGAGAGCAGGGTGAAGCCGACGAGCTGGACGACCGCCCTGGGATGCTCGCGCAGCGTCGTCAACAGCGGGTGCTTGAGCGCCTGCGCCTTGCTCTTGTTCTCCTCGAACTGGTCGGTCTCGGGCATGCTGCGCCGCAGCCAGAGCCCGACGAAACCGAGCACGCCACCGATGAGGAACGGGATCCGCCAGCCGTAGGAGGCCAGCTGGTCCTCGCTCATCGTGGTGGCCAGCAGCGCGCCGAGCAGCGACGCGATGAGCACGGCGCTGCCGGTGGAGATGTAGAAGAACGACGAGTAGCGGCCCCGCCGGGCCGGTGGTGCGATCTCGGCCAGGTAGGCCGAGGCGTTGGACACCTCACCGCCCAGGGACATGCCCTGCGCGACGCGGGCGAGCAGCAGCAGGATCGGCGCCAGCCAGCCGACCATCTCGAAGGTCGGCAGCAGCGCGATGGCCAGCGAGCCGCCGGCCATGAGCACGATCGTCAGCAACATCGCGGTCCGCCGCCCGCGCAGGTCCGCGAAGCGGCCCAGCAACCAGCCGCCGAGCGGCCGGAAGAAGAATGCGAGCGCGTAGGTGGCCAGCGTGCTCAGCAGGGCCAGCGCCTCGTTCTCCGCCGGGAAGATCTGGGTGGCGAAGTAGATGCTGAAGGTGGCGTAGATCGTCCAGTCGTACCACTCGACGGCGTTGCCGATCGACGCCGCGACCAGTGTCCGGACGGGCAACCGATGCGGCGGCGCCACGGGCGCCACGGGTGCACTGGAAGTCGTGGTGGCTGAGGAGGTGTTGGGTCGGTCCGACACGGCTTCCCCCGAACGGTCGACTTGCAGGCTGTCGGCAGGCTAGCCGCAGACCGGCGCGGCGTGCACACGCTGAGGTGACCCTCGGCGGGCACCCGATCGCCCACGGTGACCGCATCGCCGGGAGCGACGCGCACGGTCCCACCCGGTCGACGGGCCGGCGCCCCGCGAACATCCGTTCGAAACTGTCGGTCCTCGGTCCTACCGTGCGGGCCATGACCTCGCCGATCACTGTGCAGGCCCGGACCGTGGACGACCTCCCACCCGCGGTCGCGGCGCACCCCGCCGAGGTGCTCCGCCCAGTGCTCCCTCCCCCTCACCCGGGTGAGCCCGCCGCCCCGGCGTCACGGCGCCCGGGCCGTGGTGGTGGTCATGGAATCGGGCCGGTGCTCGTCCGGTCGCCGCCGTGGGTGGCCGCAGCGCCGGCCCACCGGGATGTCATCTCACGACAGGAGCCTGACCGATGTCCCCCAGCACGAACCAGCCACTGCTCACCCCCCGGCACCTCGCGATGCTGCGTGCCGTCGCCGCCGGTCGCGGCGAGGCGCTGTGCGGTTGCGAACCCGACCTGCTCATCGACGGCCGCTTCTGCGACCACCTCGCGACGCACGAGCTGTTCCACGCCGGTCTCATCATCACCGCGGAGCCCGGCCCGATCGGCCGGCGCGTCGCCGCCGACATCACCGACATCGGCCGGCAGGCTCTCACGGTCGCGTGATGAGTTTCCCGCCCGACGACGGTCTCGACCGGGGCGCGCTGCGATCGCCCGGTCACGGCAGGCGGGCTTCACCCGCTCCGTGAGCGGTGGATCGGTGGCACCGCCGACGACGGATCGAGGGAGTGACGACACGGCTGAAGGTGGCAAGGCAGCGCTGCCCGCGACGCGGCTCGGCCGCATGCACGACGTGATGGCCGGCTCCGGCGCGACACGATCTTCCGCATCGCGTCGATGACGAAGCCGGTGGCGGCCACGGCCACGCTGATCCTGGTCGAGGAGTGCAGGCTGAGACTGGACGATCCGGTGGATCGGCTGCTGCCGGAACTGGCCGACCGGCGGGTCCTGAGGCGGATCGACGGGCCGCTCGACGACACCGTGCCCGCGAGCCGGCAGCCGGGCGAGAGGTGATGTACGAGACGGCGTTCAGCGTGCTCATCGCCCGCGCGTCGGGCCAGCCGCTGGAGACGTTCCTCCGGGAACGGATCTTCGACCCGCTCGGCATGGCGGACACCGGTTTCAGCGTTCCGGCGGCGAAGCTCGACCGGCCGTCGACCTGCTGCCCGACAGGTGCCGGAACCGGCGCGCTCGAGGTCTACGACGGTCCGGACGACGGCCGGCCCTCGGTCGAGCTCGTGACGACCGACCACATCACGCCCGGGCAGACGGCGGTGTCGAAGTTCTTCCCCGGCTTCCGGGACAGCACCGGCTGGGGGTTCGGGGTCTCCGTGGTCACCCGGCGCGACACGCTTGCGTCGGTTTCCGGGCGTTTTCGCTGGGACGGCGGCCTCGGCACGTCCTGGTATTCCGACCCCACCGAGGACCTGGTCGGGATCCTGATGACCCAACGCCTGGTCACCGAGGAGTCCGGCCGGATGTACGAGGACTTCTGGACGTCGGTCTGTCCGGCCATCGACGACTGAGGCGCTGGGCGCTGGTCACGGCGGTGGGTTCATCGCCTGGGCGTCGGGTATCTCAAGCGGATCCGGCCGGCCGGTCCACGGCGAGGCCGCCGGATCCGGCGATACCCAAGGAGTGACGCAGTCATGGTGGAGCCCATCTCGAGCACCCTCGACAACGAGGCACGCAACACCACCGGGGCGGCGCTGCAGGCCACCCTGGTCGACCTTCTGGATCTCTCACTGGAGGCCAAGCAGGCCCACTGGAACCTGGTCGGCCGGCAGTTCCACGATGTGCACCAGCACCTCGACGAACTCGTCGGCGTCGCTCGCCAGTACTCCGACCAGGTGGCCGAGCGAGCAGCGGCGATCGGGGTCCCCCCGGATGGACGGCCCACCACCATCGCCGAGCAGAGCGGCATCCCGCGGATGGACGAGGGTTGGGTGAAGGATCGCGACGTCATCGGGCAGATCGCCGAATCGCTCGACGTGGCCGTGCGGCGCATCCGCCCGCGGATCCAGGAGACCGAGAAGAGCGATCTGGTGACGCAGGATCTGTTCATCGAGATCACCGGGCAGCTCGAGGAGGCCCGCTGGATGTGGCAGGCCCAGGCCGCCGGCTACGCGTCGGACGGCTCCGCCGGCTGATCTTCACCGGCGCCCGGACCCGACCGGTCCGACGGCGCGGTCCGCCGCACCCGAGCGGCAGGCCATCGCCACGATCCGTTCCGGGGGAGCGTCCCGCTCGGGGCGCACCGCCCGTTCCGGGAAGGGTCACGCAATACCCATCCCGGTCAGGGAACGGCCAACCGCAGCGTGTTCCTCGCCGGTGCCTTCCTGGAGTTCCTGTTCCCCCGTCGACCGCGACGACCTCGCCTCCCCGGTGATCACCGGCACCGGTCTGCCGGCGCGGTTCGCGGGTGCCTGCCCCTCGGTGTGGTGCTGCGTCCCGTCCGGCCGGGGACGATGCCGCCGGTCCCGACCCGGCCGTTCCGCCCGCCGTACCTGCCGGCCGGGATGGACATCGCCCTGGCTGGTACGGCGCCCACGAGCCGTTCCCTGCGGTGATCTCCTTCGGTGGACGCCCCGACGCCGCGCGGCCGGACCGCGCGCAACCCGTCCACCACCCTGCCGGCCCCCGCGACATCACACAGGTGCGGATCGCCGGCCCGTGGCCGGAGCCGCGATCCGCCCCGCTCGCCGCGATCGCGGCCGTCCCGGGGTGCGCCCTCGCGGCCGGCGCCGCGCCGCACACGGTCGTCGCCCTCGACGGGGCCCGGTGATCGGGAACTCGACCTACGACCGGACGTCGCCCTGACGCCGCGCTGGTGAGCGGGACGCCCGTTCCGGCGGCTGCAGCGGCGCCCCGGCGCAGGAACCGCCGCGTCAGCTCACGACCGCTCCGAAGACCGACCCCAGCGCGTACGTCGTGGCGGCGGCACCCGCGCCGATGGCGAGCTGGCGCAGGGCTCGGCGAAGCGGCGGCCCACCCGACAGCACCCCGACGGTGGCACCGGTGAGCAGGAGCGCCAGACCGACGAGCACGGCGGCCGCCACCAACGTCGTCGGGCCCTCGAGGCCGAACAGGAACGGCAGCACGGGCACCGCGGCCCCGCTGGCGAAGAACACGAAGCTCGAGATCGCCGCGCCCCACCCGGTGCCCACGACCTCATCGCCGCTCTGCTCGGCGCCACCGATGGGCACCGGGCGCCCCCGGGCATAGCCCTCCAACAGCTCGTCCGCCCGGCGTTGCGCCTCCTCGGCGGGAATCCCCCTGGCCCGGTAGACCAGCGCGAGCTCGTTGCTGTCGACGTCGAGGTGCGGGATGACGTGCGGTGCGTCCGCCGTGTCGGGGGCGGACGCAGCGAGAAGTTCCCGCTGTGAGCGCACCGAGATGTACTCCCCCGCGCCCATGGACAAGGCACCGGACAGCAGCCCGGCCAGCCCCGTGAGAAGCACCGTGGAGGTCCCCGCGCCACCCCCGGCGACACCCAGTACGAGGGCGAGGTTGCTCACGAGGCCGTCGTTGGCGCCGAAGACCGCCGCCCGGAAGGTGCCGGAGACCCGGGCCCGTCCCCGGGCTGCGAGCCCACGTACCACCTCCTCGTGGACACGCTCGTCAGCCGCCATCGCCCGGGTGGCCTCGTAGTCGGTGTCATAGGGCGACCGCCGCTCCGCACGCTGCGCGAGGGCGAGCACGAACACCGATCCGAACCGCCGCGCCAGGAACGCCAGCAGGCGGCTCCGGATGTCCCCACGGCGCGGTGGGCCGGCGTCGTCACCGAGCAGGCGCTCCCAGTGCGCCGCGTGCCGCTCCTCGGCCTCCGCCAGGGCCAGCAGGATCTCGCGATCCTCCCCGCTGCGGCGAGCCGCGAGATCGCGGTAGACCCTGGCCTCCTCCCGTTCGTCGGCCAGCCGCCGTCGCCTACGGCGAACCGCCGTCCCGGCGCCGCCGCGCCGGCCGGCGGGAGAGCCGTTGCCGCTCATGTCGCCACCCCGGGGCCGGGAGAGCCCGCCTGGCATCCATCCGTCCGCTGCTGCGCTGCCGGAACTCGCACATCCCCATGCTCGTCGACGGCGCGGGGTGCTTCCACCGGTAGGTCGCCGACCGGCAGCCGATCAGGTACCGGCCCGCCCCGGGTAGTGCATCCCGCTGTAGGTCAGGGCCGCCTGCACCCGGTCGATCACGCCCAGGCGCTGGTACGCGCTCGTGAGGTGGCTCTTCACGGTCCGCTCGGCGATGCCGAGTCTGCGCCCGATCTCTCTGTCGGACAGCCCCCGCGCGACCAGGTCCAGCACCTGGTGCTCACGATCGGTCAGATCGACCAGCGGCGTCCGGAGGTCCGGCGAGGACAACAACGTGCGCGCCACCTTCCCGTCCAGCGGCGACTCCCCGCGAACCACAGCGCGCGGACATGCCCGGCATCGACATGTCCATCAGCACGACGTCGGGCTGCTCGCGCACGGTCACCTCCACTCCCTCGCATCGTCGGCAGCGGTCGCGACCACCTCCATGTCGGGCGCGGCGTCGATCGGTGAGGCCGGTCCGCTTGTCGAGGTCGGTCACATCGACGTCGACGGTGCCGGACCGCAGCACCGGCTGCTCGGAGGGACCGCGGGGGAACCGCCGGCCGAGCAGCCGGTGCAGGCCGAGCGGGGCCCCGCCCGCGCCTTCGTCCGGCCAGGGCCCGAGGAGCGTGCGGAGGGTTACCTGCGCTTCTGGGTGGAATCCGTCACCGCTACCGGGATCGGGTGTCGCGCCCCGCTCGCCATGCCAGGTCCTTCTGGCCCCGGGGAGCGGCGAGACCGGCCTCGAGGACGAGGGCCTGCGGGCGGACGCCCCGGATGGAAGGAGGGAAGTGCGGTATGAGCTCGACGCAGACGCCCGTGGAGAGGACCGCCGACGTTCACGTCACCGGCCGGAGGGTCGTCGCGACATTGATCGACAATGCACTGCTGGGCGGGCTCTACGTGCTCATCGCCCTGGCCTTCGGCTCGATCATCGAACTCGGGGGCACCCCGCGCTGGGCCATCCCCACGCTGACGACGGAGATGACGGTGATCCTCGTCGCCGTCTCCGCCCTCTACTACATCCTCATGGAGGGCTACCTGGGACAGACCGGCGGAAAGATGCTGGCCGGGATCAGGGTCGTCGGAGAGCGGAGTGGCAGGCCACCCGGGGCGGCCGCGGCCACCGTACGCACCGTGTTCCGGGTCGTGGACGGCCTCTTCGGCTACCTGGTGGCCTTCATCGTGGTGCTGGCCTCACCCCGCCGGCAGCGGCTCGGCGACATGGCGGCCCACACGCTCGTCGTGCGCACCTGAGGACCTCCACGCGCTGGGCTGCGGAGCGGGTGAATCGGACGAGCGTCGCGAGGCAGGGCGCGGGCGCCCACCACGGTGGAGCGGCGCCTTCGCCGCTCAGCGCCGATGCACGATCCCGCGCACGAACCCGGCCTGGCCCACGTGCTGCAGGTCGTCGGACACCACGCTGACCAGGCGCACCCCGAGGGTGACCGGCGGGTCCCACGCCTCGTCGACGACGCGGTCGAGGTCGGCGTCGGCGAGCCCGCGCACGTAACGCAGGGTCTGCTCGGCGACCGCGTCGTGATAGCCGGTCAGCAGGTCCGGCCGCTCCACACGGACCGCCGCCACCTCGTCGGGACTCTGCCCGTAGCCGGTGGCGCTGTCGTCGAAAGGCAGCCCGAAGCGCCGCGCCCAACCCTGCGAGGTCCACACCTGCTCGGTGCCGGCCACAGCCGCGATGTGGTCGTCCTGCACCCGGGTCAGGTGCCATACGAGCCAGGCGATCGTGTTCGCCCGATCGTCGATGCGTTGGACGAGCTGATCGGGGGTCAGGCCCTCGACGGCGCCGTGCACGCCGTCGCGGATCCGGGTGAACGCATCGGCGAGGAGTTCGGCGGGGGTCACGGATGCCTCCGGAGCGTCGAGAGCCATACCCCCGGAACACTACGCACGCCCGGCCACACGCACCGCCACACGCACCGCCACCCTCGACACTCCCGAGCGACGACGGGGCCGACGACTCTGCCGGGAAGATCAGCAGTTGAACCATAAACTGGCTGAAGCTGCGGGAGCAAGACCGGCTTCCGTCCCCCGCCCGACGCCATCGCGCACCACAGCATTCTCCGCATGAGTAGACCGGTCAGTCCATTGCATCTTGACGAGCGCCGTCGGTCGTGGCTAGGTATTGGTGCCAGCCACGGTGGACACGTCGGACCGGCGAGCGCGCCACGCGAGAGGAGTTGGGCGCATCGGGGCCGGACCGTGCCGGAGCAGGAGAGGAAAGCAGCGGCCACACCGCCCTGCGTCGCTCTTTCGCAGAGCGGGACAAGCATTTCCGGAAGGCTGTTCTCGCCTGCCGGTCCGGCGGCGGTCCTCGGCCACTCGTCCCCGTTTCAGCCCACGCAGCGAGCAGCCGAAAAGACCGCGACAACGATTCGCATACCAGGAGTTCAGCGCGCAGAGCCGGAGGCCGAGCATGCCCATCACGCTTTCCTGTGCCTTTGCCACGTCGGATGAGACCCACGAGCACGTACGTATCGCCGAGGGACTCGGTTACGCCCGCGCGTTCTTGTACGACTCCCCGGCGCTCTACTCCGATCCGTGGGTCCAGGCCTGCCGGGCCGCGGACCTCACCGAGCGCATCGTTCTCGGGCCGGGCGCTCTCGTCCCGTCCCTGCGGCACCCGGCCGTCAACGCCGCCTCGATCGCGACGCTGGTCTCCATCGCGGGCGCCGACCGGGTGTGCGTCGCCTTCGGGTCCGGCTTCAGCGGACGGCTGCTGTTGGGCCAACGTCCGATGAAGTGGGCCGACGTCCGGGAGTACGTGCGGACGGTCCGGGTGCTGCTGCGCGGGGAACAGACGGAGTGGGAAGGCCGCACGATTCAGATGCTCCACCCTCAGGGCTTCGGCGCACCGCGGCCCATCGAGGTGCCCATCCTGCTCGCCGTCGGTGGTCCCAAGGGCGCCGAGATGGCGCGCGGGGTGGCCGACGGGGTGATCTGCGCGCCGGCGCCCGTCGCGGGGTTCGACTGGACGATCCTGTCCCACCACGGAACCGTGCTGGACGAGGGTGAGGATCCGAACTCCGAGCGGGTGATCGCCGCCGCCGGCTCCGGCGCGACGATGGTCTTCCACTTCATGTACGAGCACGGCCTGCTCGACCGCATGCCGGGTGGCGAAGCCTGGGCTGCCGCCTACGACGCACTCGATCCGGACACGAGGCACCTGGCCATGCACGACCGGCACCTGATCGCGGTGACCGAGATGGACCGGCCGTTCATCGACGGGGACGTGTTGACGACGACCGGCATGGCGATGACTCCGGCCCAGCTCCGGGAGAAGCTCGCACAGTTGGAGAGCGCGGGCGTCACCGAGATCGCCCATCAGGCCTCGGGTCCGGACGTTCCCCGCGAGCTGGAGGCCTTCGCCAAGGCGGCGCAGGGCTGAGCGGGGGATCTCGTTCCGCGACAACCGTTGCGGGCGCTGTCGGACTCCGGCATCGCCCACGCCGCGGCGCGAGTGCGCACTGAGGACCTACGGCATCGGCTTTCGCACGCTGCCGCAGACATGACCGATCCCGGCATGGAAGGACTGCACGGCGATGGAGATCAGACACGCCAAGGGAGTGACGTCGCGGCAGGCCCGCACCGGGTGGCCGGAGGGCACCTACGAGGACGAGCACGGGCGCAATGGCTTCTCCGGTGAGGTGTCCATGCTCTACCGGGCGCACCCGCCGACCCGCTGGACCCGCATCGAGGGCGACCTCAAGCCGCGGGCCATCGACAGCCTCGCGGTGCAGCCCACCGACCAGCTGGACCCCGCCGGGATCCCGGAGCGGATCCTGCACAACTCCGACGTGCACGTGTACGTCTCCCGGCGTCGCGAGGCCATGTCGTACTACATGCGCAACGCCGACGGCGACGAGATCTACTTCGTGCACACCGGCCGCGGCACCGTGGAGAGCGACTACGGACCGCTCCCCTACGAGACCGGCGACTACGTCGTCGTCCCCAAGGGCACGAACTACCGGATCGTCCCCGACGTGCCGGACAACTTCTTCCTCATCGTCGAGTCCCGCAAGGGCCCGGTCACGTTCCCTGACCGGGGCCTGTTCGGCCAGCACCTGCCGTTCGACTTCGCGCTCTTGCAGACCCCGGACCCGCAGCCGGCTCCGGATGAGACCGAGCCCCGTGAGTACGAACTGCGGATCAAGCGCGCCGACCGGTGGACGCGCGTGTACCACGACTTCTGCCCGCTCGACGTCGTCGGCTGGACCGGCAACCTGTCCGTCTACAAGCTCAACGTGCGCGACCTGCGCGGTCCGTCCTCGGAGCGCACCCACCTGCCGCCCATCAGCTACGCGACGTTCCAGTGTCCCGGGTTCTGGGTGGTCACGTTCCAGCCCAAGCCGTTCGAGACCGCTCCGGACGCGGTGCGGGTGCCCAGCTACCACCGCAACGTCGACTACGACGAGGTCGTATTCACCCACTCCGGCCGGCTGATGTCGCGCGCTGCGGACCAGGGCGCCGCCACGCTCACACTGCACCCGGCCGGCATCCACCACGGCCCGAACCCGCGGGCGTTCGAGGCCGCCAAGAAGCTGGACCGGATGGAGGCCTACCTGGTCAACATCGACTCGGAGCAGCCGCTGGCCTGGACGCAGGCGTTCACCGACGCGGAGGATCCCGGCTACTGGGCGACGTTCTCCGACCAGCCGGTGCGCGTCGACGGCGGGCAGGCATGAGCGTGGTGGGCGGGGCCAGACCCGAGGACAACCAGACCGACACGTATCTCAAGCGCACCCGGTACACGACGTTCTCGTCGCTGCCGTCGGACTGTTCGGCGGAGATGGTCAGCCTGTTCGCCTCCGACGGTGCGGAGACCCGGGGCATGCTCTACATCCCGGCGGGCGCCTCGCGGACCGTGGTCTGCTTCTCCCACCCCCGGGTCGACGTGCAACGGCATTTCCAGATCCGCCACTTCCTCGACGCCGGCTACGCGGTGTTCGCGCACAACAGCCGGTGGCTGGGCAACGACGTCGCCACGACGCACGAGCACCTGCTGCTCGACATCGCCGCAGCGATGCGGCACCTGCGCGACGAGCGGGGCTTCGACCACGTGGTGCTCCTGGGCACCAGCGGCGGCGGCTCGCTCTACGGCTTCTACCAGGCGCAGGCCGCCACACCCCCCGAGCAGCGGCTGCGCGACCTGCCCTCCGGCGAGTCGATCGACCTGCCCGGGGAGGACATGCCCGGAGCCGACGGGATCATCCTGTCCGCGGCGCACACCGGGCAGGGCAAGCTCCTGGGCCGGATCATCGACCCGTCGGTGGTCGACGAGGGCGACCCGATCACCGTGGACCCGGCGCTGGATATGTTCGACCCGGCCAACGGCTTCCGCGAACGCCCGGAGGAGAGCCGCTACCCCGCGGAGTTCCTCCAGGCCTACCGGGCCGCCCAGCACGAGCGGGTGCGCCGGCTCGACGTGCTCGCCCGGGCGGCCGTCGCGGAACAGCGCCGCTACCAGGCCATGCTCACCGAGCCCGGGGTCGAGCGGCTGAGCGGGCGGGCCCGCGCGGAGATCACGCGCCGCGCGGTGGCCGCGAAGTACATGGTCGTCTACCGCACGACCGCCAACCCGGCCTACCTGGACCTGCGCATCGACGCCAGCGACCGGGTGCAGGGCGGCATCTGGTCCACCCGGCCCGAGGTCGACAACTTCGGCGAGTGGGGGCTGGCCCGCCTCGTCACGCCGCGGGCCTGGCTGAGCACGTGGTCGGCGATCTCCTCGCGAGCCAGCCTGGTCGACAACGCGGCGGCGCTGGACATCCCGTGCCTGGTCACCGCCGGCACCGCCGACCGCGACATCTACCCCTCCGACTGTCAGGCGGTCCACGACGCCGTACCGCACGCCGACAAGACCTTGATCCTGGTCGAGGGGGCCGATCACTACCTGCTGCCCTCGGGCAGGCGCGGCACCGGGAAGGACACCCGCGCCGAGTCGGCCGACCACGTGCAGAAGTGGATGCGGGAGCGGTTCCCGGTGTGACGGCCGCTCGGTGACGACCGGCCGACGATCCCGTGACCCGAGAAGGGCACTCACCATGTCCGTCCAGCTCGACCCCTCACGCACGGCGTTGCTCGTCCTGCATCACCGAGGACGACCGGCACACGTCCGGACTCCGCGGCAGCGAGAGCAACACGACGCGGCGTCGACGTCTTCGTCCCATCGAACAAGGTCCTGCGAACGAGCTCGATCCTGGGCGGGTCGATTCCGGACGACATCAACACCCGAACCGATCCGATTTCCCGGCTCAGCCCCATTCATTTCAGGAACACCAGCATCTTTCCGGCAGCCCTCGGACTGGTCAAGGCCGCGCTGAGCTAATTCATGGAACAGCTCCTGGACAAGCCCATCACCGATACGTCGTACGCGTCCAGAAGGGGCGCACCGGCGGCCACCCATCTGCAGCTCGCCGAGGTCGAGTTGAAGATCGCGGTGCCGAACTGCTGACCGTCGAGCTCACCGAGACGGTCGACAACAGGGCCGCCGCCCGCGAACCACTGACCATGGAGGAACGGGCGCGGATCCGCGGGGTCGGCGGGTACATCACCACGCTGTCCGCGGAGGCGGTGGACATCCTGAGCGTGCACGCCATGGGTCATCCAGGAACGGCCCTGGAACTGTACGGGCGGGTCATGTGCGGACTCGACCCCGCTACGGCGCAGATCTCACTCCCGGGACGAGGTGACGGGCCGGCGTCCGGCGGGACGGGCCACACCCCCGCGGGCCGCCCGGACGGGGCACGGGCCGCCCGCCGGGTCGATAATCTGTCGGACGGCCATTGGCACACCCCCCGGCGGAAGCGGTTTCATGAACTCCAGCACGTATTCGAGGAACCGGGAACGGGTCATCGCCGTCGCCGCCGATCTGTTTGCCCGCAACGGGTACCACGGAACCGGAATCGCGGAGCTGGGTAAGGCCGTCGGGCTCGGCCGGGGAGCGCTGTACCACTACATCGAGAGCAAGGAGGCGCTGCTCTACTACATCAGCAAGACGCAGGTCGACTCCATGAATGCGCAGGCCGAACAGGCGTTGCGATCCGGATTGCCACCCGAGGCCCTCCTGCGCGAGATGGCCCGCAGACTGCTGCACAACATCGCCACCCATCAGGCCGAGTGGGCGGTGTTCTTCCGTGACTACTCCGCCCTCACCGGCGAGCGGCGGGACAAGGTGATCGCCGCGAGGGAGCGGTACGAGGGTTATTGGCGCCAGGCCCTGGATCGGGGCGTGGAGGCCGAGGTGCTGCGCCCGACGCCGCGGCTGCTCGTCAAGGGCATCCTGGGCATGCTCAACTACACCTACCTGTGGTTCGAGCCCGACGGTGAGCTCAGTTCCGACGAACTGGCCGACGAGTTCATGGACGCGCTGCTCGACGGTATCCGGTCCGACCCTCGATGACGACGTCCGCTGCGTCCGTGCGGCATGACCGCTGCGCACGCACGGCCCGGAGCCGGCCGGTTCCGCTTGCGTTCACCGACACCGGACTCGCACGAGCCGCTCAGGCGGTTCGGAGAGCCGGCCGGGCACCGATCGCGGCGAGGATGGCCGCCCGGCACCCATGGCGAGCGAGGCCCCGCGACCGTAGGCCGGGTTCGTGGTGGCGAGCGCGTCGCCGATGGCGTGCATGCCGAGCAGGCACGGGGCCCCTGATGCAGCGGGAACCGCATCGTGGCCCGCAGCCCGCCCATCACCGCCACCGGCGAGATCGGTTCGGTCCGTGCCGGGTCGACCCACGGGGCCGGCGGCGGCACCGCGGTGGCGGCCGCCTCGAAGGCTGCGGGGCACCGGAGATCGGCCAGGTCGAAATCCTGCGGGAGGCGGGCGAGCACGACCGCGACCGTGTCGTTGTCGGCCAGGAAGGCGTAGGCACCGCACCCGTCGAGCGCCAGGACGGTGGCGTTGCCGCGCGGCATGCGCGGGGCATCACGCTCGGGTCGAGGACCCGGTAGAACGGGTGTAGGCGGCCAGGCCGCAGCCCTCGTCCCAGCGCCTGTATCCGGCTCCGGTCTCGGCCGTCCAGCGCTCCAGCGCGATCAGCTCGTCGGTGCGGGCCGGGTCGATCGCGGCAGCGCCCGCCGCGGTCGGGGGAACCGGTTCCGGAGCGGGAGCTCCGTGGCCCCGTGAGCCAGCAGTACGTCGAGCACGTCCGGCAGCCGGCGGGACAGTTCCGAACGGGCCAGTGCCATGAGGCCGTGCGCGTGCTGCACCTGCGGCACCGTCGGGCGCACCCGGTCGGCCGCCGCCACGACGTCGCCGGGCGGAGCAGCGCCGTCCCGCTCGGTCTGCGGGAGCCGCCCCGCCTCGTCGAGGTTGGGCCATCCCGCCACGGCCTGTGGGCCGGTCGCGCCGCTTCGGGTTCCGGGGCCCCTGGCACCCGCCCGGACTCATCCGTACCGCACGGGGCCAGCGCGCCTACCGGACCCGGCGGGTCAGCGAGCCTCGTCGGGCCGCGGTGGTGGTGGCGGTGGTGGTGGCGCCGGTGGGCGTCCGTTGCCGGTGCATCTCATCAGGTCCTCCTCGGCCAGGAGCGCGACGCTGCGATCTGCAGGCGGCGGAACTCCAGTTGCGTGGCCGGGCCCCCCGGAGCTGACCGGCCGGGCCCGGCCCGGCGATCCGATCACGGTCCCCTCCCCCCGGATCCGATCACCGTGTGAAACTGTCGTCGAGGCCGCATCCGGCATCAACGGCCCGAAACGGCACTATCGTGTTGGCACACTTCACGGTGAGGAAGTGGGCGGAGTGGCGACGATCGAGGCCCGGGAGATCGAGGCCTTCCTCGCGGTGGCCGACGAGCTGCACTTCGGACGGGCCGCCGCGCGGCTGCACCTGTCGCCCACCCGGCTCAGCCAGACGGTGCGGGCGCTGGAACGCCGGATCGGGGCGCCGCTGTTCGAGCGGTCCAGCCGGCGGGTGCGCCTGACCCCCCTCGGCGACCAGCTTCTCGTCGAACTGCAGCCGGCCTACCAACGCCTTCACGAGGTGCTGGTGGATGCGCAGCGCGCGGCCGGTGAACAGCCGCAGGTGATGCTGCGGGTCGCCTTCGCCAACTCCCTACCCGAGTCGACCGTCTTCCCGCTGATCGCCGCGTGCATGGCCGAGCTCCCGGGCGTCACGCTGGTGCGCTACGTGTATCCGGGCATGCAGCACCGCCGCTGGTGCGACCAGCAGCGCGACGACGTCTACGTCTCCTGGTTCCCCGCCGAACCGCGCACGCTGGGACTGGAACGGGTCCGCTTCGGACCGCCCATCGCGTACGAGCCGCGGTCGGTACTCGTCGGTCGCGACCACCCACTGGCGGACCGGGACCACGTCGACATCGAGGAGCTCGCCGATCACGACCTCCTCCACCCGCCGGCACTCACCCAGCAGTTCGCCGACGCGTGGACCCCGCCGGCCACCCCGGCCGGGCGCCCCCTCCGCCGGATCCACGCCCTGACGGGCACCTACATGGAGGAGGCGATACGGGTGGTCCTCGACGCCGGTCTCGCCCACATCACGATCTCCCACTTCTCGGCGTCCGCGATCCCGCATCCGGAGCTGACCCTCGTCCCCCTCACCGGGCTGCCGCCGTTCCGGCTCGCCTCGATGTGGTCGTCCACCGCCGACAGCAGTGCTGTCCGGTCCTTCGCCCAACTCGTCGCCCGCACCGGCGCCCGGCACGGATGGCTCGAGCACTGACACCCCTCCACACGGCCCGCGGCCGGTGCAGCCCGGTGGACGCCGGGGCCCGGCCGCGGGCGGTGTGGGAGCCGATCACGAGGTCGGGCGCATCACCCGTTCCGGGCCGTCTCCTCGAGCTCCTGCAACAACAGCCGGATCTCCTTGAGGCGCAGCGCCTGCCGGTACTGCTCGCGACCGATGGCGATGCGCTCGGCGTAGAGCTGCTCACGGAGTTCCTCGTTGCTACGGCTCTGTGCGTGTGTCTTCACTGCTGATCCCACCCGGAGATTCCGACTTTGAGACGATGCTGTGCCTGTGTGCACACGATGCCCTCGCTGGCATCTCCGGGACGATGGGGTGCTCCCCCGAGGAGACGGGAACTCCACCGTGCCCGAGGTGGTGTCAACCCTAAACGGGACCTGTCCGGCGCTGCTCGCGGCCGCGCCCGGGGACGCGGAAGGCGCGCGTGACCAGGGACGTCGGCCGCCTGTGTCGCGACGATGCCGGCTGTCCACGCGGCGGGACCACGACACCGGCCCCGCACGACACCGGCCCCCGTTGGCCACCGCTCAGCGGTGGAAGAGCCAGAGCAGGAGCCAGATCAACACGTTCAGGCCGAGCGAGATGAGCAGCATCGACGTGATCGGGATGTAGATCCTGGCGTTCTCGGTGGTGATCCGGATGTCGCCGGGGAGGTTCCCCAACCAGGACAGCACTCCGGACCAGGCGAGGAGCCCCGCGAGGAGCAGCACGATCCCACCGCCGACCAGCCACGGTCCCAGCTCCTTGGCCATCCCACCAGTATCCTCTCCGGCCACGTCATGACCTGGCCGAGCCGGGCGGACCGAACCGGACCGGCTCACGGCACGGCGGTGGCCGGCGTGAGGCGGCGCGGCGGGCGGGTACCTCCGGCGGCAGGTCCGCAGATCCCGCGCGACCACGTAGACCCGGAGCGTGTGCGCGGGCTCGCACCCACCACCGGTCAGCCGACGTCCTGGTCGGCAGCCGGAGGGGCCCCGGCCGGAGAGAGCGGCGCGGGCGGCCGCGGCTCAGTGCTGGTCGTAGTGGCCCTCGTGGGCGGCGTGCCGCTGCCCGTCGTGCAGGTAGTCGACGTGGTCGCCGTGCGGCACCGAGGTGTGTTCGCAGCCGTGACCGTGCTGGTGTTCGTGGCTCTCCACAGGCGTGTGCGTGGAGACCTCGCACTCGCGCCACTGCCCCTCCTCCTGGTGGTGCACGTGACCGTCATGGGCGTAGTCGACGTGGTCGCCGTGCTGGAACGAGACGTGTCCACAGCCGTCGCCGTGGTCGTGTCCGTGGTCGGCATGGGTCTGCTGAGCGGTGGTCATCGGGTACTCCCGGATGCGGGGCGCATCGTGCGCGTGGATCGGTGTCTCTGGGAAGGCGTCAGCCCGTGGCGTGCCGGAGGAGGTCCGAGATCCCCTTCCTGTCGGGTGCGGTCTCGCCGGTCGCGCCCACGTACCCCACGGAACCTGTGGAAAACCCGTCCGCGCGAACCAGCTCACCGAGCGCGTCCCCGGCCCCTGCCGGCTACGCGGTGCGCCGGAACGCCTCCAACATGCCGTGCAGGTGGGCCACCGCCAGTTCGATGTCGAAGTACTTGCGCTGCCCGGCACGTGACTCGGCGGCCAGCAGCCCGCAGCGGTGAACCTTCTCGAAGTCGCCGTACGGGAACTTGTAGCGACCCTTCCTCTCCTCGTCCTCCTGATCGTCGATCCCGAGGTGCCACTTGGCGTACTCGCCGATTCCGTGCTGTTCGATGAAGTCGTTCTCCTGCTGCGCCGAGGGCTGGTGCTCGCTCCATGCGTCGCGGTCGTCGATGACGTACTTGCCCGCCACGATCAGGTCCTGTGCGTGGTTGAACGCCCTCTGGTTCAGTTTGACCGTCATGATCGTCCGTCCGTTGTGGCGGCGGTGCGGATCGGCTGGAGATGGCTGAGGAACCAGTCCCGTGCCAGGCGGGCCACCTGTTCCAAGGTCCCGGGTTCCTCGAACAGGTGCGTCGCGCCCGGAACGATCTCGAGACGGGTCTCACCGCCCAGCTTCCGCATCGCCTGGCGATTGAGTTCGATGACGACCGGGTCGCGTTCTCCGACGATCAGCAGCGTGGGCTGGTGCACCCTGTGCAGGTGCGCGTCGGCGAGGTCGGGTCGTCCGCCGCGGGAGACGACGGCCTGCACGATGGTCGGCCGGCTCGCCGCGGCGATGAGCGCGGCCGCGGCGCCGGTGCTGGCCCCGAACAGGCCGACACCGAGGCCCGCGGTGGACGGGTTGTGGGCGACCCAGTCGGTCACGGCGGTGACCCGCACGGCGAGCAACTCGATGTCGAACCGCAGAGCCGCGGTCCGCAGGTCGACCTGCTCCTCCTCCTGGGTGAGCAGGTCGGCCAGCACGGTGACCAGGCCGGTGCGGTTGAGCTCATCGGCGACGTAGCGGTTACGCGGACTGTGCCGCCCGCTGCCACTGCCGTGGGCGAACAGCACCGCTCCCCGCGCGGTCTCGGGCATCCCGAGGTCGGCCTCGAGTACGACGCCGTCGACGGGGATCTGCAGGCTTTGGTGGATCGTGCTCATGGGGCCCTCCTCCAGCGGGCGGCGAAGCCCGCCGGGATGTGTGAAGACCGATCTGTTCGCGGCTGCATCAGACCGCGAACGGGTAGGTCTCGGGCACCTCGCCCTTCTCCCACTGGGCGGTCCGCTCCAGTGGCTCGAGGGCCCGGGTGTCATCGATGTGGATCACGGCATTGAACTGGTCGGCCACCCTGGAGCGGAAGTAGTGGCTCGCCCGCTCGGTGTCGGGGCGGTAGATGACCCCGATGGCCCGCTCCAGGCGGGCCGTACGGAGGATCTCGGCCGCTCGCGTGGCTGTCGCGAAGGAGAGCATGAACTCCTTCTGGCCGACCTGGTGGAACAGCTCCTCGACGCTGCCGGACAGCCCCGGGCGGACCCACTTGCGCTCCGCCGCACCGCCCCAGTCGTCGGCGGCCGTCACCGTTCCGGTGTAGGTGGTGAAACCGATGTTCCGCGAGTCGTCGCCGTGGCGCTCCCGCACGAGCTGGCCGACGTTCAGCTCCCCGCGCGCGGCCATCTCGGTCGCCCGCGCATCGCCGAGGTGGGAGTTGTGCTCCCACACCACGATCTTCGCCGGTTCCCCGCGCAGACCGGTCAGATGGCTCTGCACGGCTTCGAGGGTCTCGACCATGTGGCGGTCGCGCAGGTTCCACGACGAGGCCCGTCCGCTGAACATCGAGCGGTAGTACTCAGCCGAGTTCTTGACCGTTCGGGCGTTCATCTCGGCGTAGAACTGCTCGTCCTCGGCGAGCAGACCGTCGCGCCGGGCGTACTCCGACCCACGGCGTTGCAGTTCGGTGAGCTGCTCGACCACCTGCTGTTCGCAGGTGTCACCGGCTCCGAGGGCCGCGGCCAGGCCGTAGGTCTGGCCGTCGTCGGTGCCGTAGTGGTCGAAGCAGGAATAGCGTTCGCGGGCCCGCTCGGCCGCTTCCGGATCGACCTGGGCCAGGTAGGCGATGACCTCTCGCATGGAACGGCGGAGGCTGTAGAGGTCCAGGCCGTAGAACCCGGCTCGGTTGCGCTCGTCGTCGATCCGGTCGTTGCGCTCACGCAACCAGCCGACGAAGTCCAGCACGTCGGCGTTGCGCCACATCCAGGTCGGGAAGCGTTCGAAACCGCGCAACGACTCCTCGGCGGTGGTGTCGACGCTGCGACCGCGGACGTACCGGTTCACCCGGTAGGCGTCCGGCCAGTCCGCCTCGACCGCGACCGCGCAGAACCCCATCTCCTCGATGAGCTGGCGGGTCATCGCGGCCCGGGCGGCGTAGAAGTCGTGGGTGCCGTGCGAGGCCTCACCGATCAGCACCAGGGACGCGTTGCCGACCAGGTCGAACAGCACCTCGGCAGGCGGCACGCCGTCCTCGGTCGGGATCGCGGCCGAACGGATCACGTCGGTCTCGGTGGGTGCGCGCTCCCCGGCTCCCGCCGGGGCCGAGGTCGCGGCGGCGCGCAGCAGGTCACGGACCTCCTCGTCGGTGGTCTGGGTGAAGTCCCAGTACGAGGCGCCGACGGCGAGGAACGGCGACGGGGTCGTCGCGCAGACGACCTCGTCGACCACGGTGGAGAGCTCCTCGCAGGTCGACTTCGGGGCCGCCGGTACCGCGACGACGATCCGGGCCGGCCGATGCCGGCGCAGCGCAGCGACGGCAGCTCGCATGCTCGAGCCCGTGGCCAGCCCGTCGTCGACGAGGATGACGGTCCTCCCCTCGAGCTCGGGCATCGGCCGGCCGTCCCGGTAGGCCTGCTCCCGGCGGAGAAGCTCGCGCCCCTCCTGCTCGGCCACCCGCTGGATCACCTCCGGGGCGATGCCCAGGCCGCGCACGACGTCGTCGTTGATGATCACTACTCCGCCGCTGGCGATCGCGCCCATGGCCAGCTCCTCGCGGCCGGGCACGCCCAGCTTGCGGACCACGAAGACGTCCAACGGGGCGTCCAGTGCGCGGGCGACCTCGTAGGCCACCGGCACCCCGCCCCGCGGTAACCCCAGGACCACCACGTCCTCCCGACCTCGGTAGTGGTCGAGCAGCCCGGCCAGGACGTGCCCGGCGTCCCTGCGGTCACGGAAAAGTCGTTCCGACATCGTTCCTCCTGAGGTGGTTGGGTCATCGGGGTTCAGGCGATGCGATCGGCCTCGGCGAGGCGGACCGCGGTTTCGCAAGACCAGCCCGAACTGCACGATGGGGCGACCGGCCAGCGCGTCGGCCAGCCCGTCGAGTGCCACCCGTGGCCGCCCGGCCGACAGCGCCAGCAGGTGGTGGCCGCGGGTGATGGCCTTGGCGAGCGGACCGGTCACGGGAACCTGCAGCGGGTCGGCGACCGCTGCGGCGCCGCCCAGGTCGACCGCGAGGCCCAGGTCCTTGTGCCGGTAACGCCGACGCCGGCTGTGCCCCGGCGAAGCGGCGACATTGATGCCCGCCGGCCGGCCCTGACGCCGGGCGTGCTGCGCTGTCATCGGGACGATGTCCCCGGGGCGGCCCGGATCCGGCACCACCGACGCGCCGCCTGCGGCGAACACGCCGGCCTGGCCTGGTACCGCGAGATGGTCGTCCATGACCAGGCGGCCGTCCCGGGTCGGGAGGACGAGGGCGTCCACGAGCGGGTCGGGGCGGACCCCCAGCACCAGACGACGGTGCGGGTGGGGATCTCGGTGCCGCCGCTGAGGCGGGCGCAGGTGGCGCGCACCTCGCTGCCCGTGGTCTGCAGCCGGACGTCGACCCCGCGCCGGCGCAGGACGCGCAGCGCCGCGCGGACAGGCGGGGGTTGAGCCCGGGCAGCACCCTGAAGGCCAGATCGAGCAGCGGCCAGTGCAGCTCATCGGGCCGGAGCCCGGGAGAATGGCGCAGCGCGTCGCGGGTGAACGGTTCGCCCTGCCCTACGACCTCGGTGCCGGTGCAGCCGGCTCCGACCACGACGAACGTCGTCCGGGCGGCGCGGCCGGCGCGGTCGTCGGCCTGCTCGGCCAGCTCCTGTTGACGCAGGATGTGGTCGCGCAGGAAGACCGCCTCGGCGAATCCCGTTCCCACGCCCACCACCCGCGGACGCCCCGCTGCGGCCTCCACCGGTGTTCTGCCAGCAACCATGGTTCACTCTCCGGTCACGGGCTCCTGCCGGTCAGGACCATCCAGCGACACCCCGGCCGCCGCCGCGGGGAGCTTCCCCGCCGGCGCGGGCACGGCGGGTGCCACCCAGGGACGCCGTCGTCCGGCCATCGAGCGGGCAGGAAGCTCGGCACCACACCGTTTCCGCCGGCCACAGCCACGCAGAGCGGATCGACGAACGCACCCGTCGGGTCGGCCCCCTTCACTGTCGACTGCAGGTGAACGCGGATCGCGGCGACGTCTGTCGCCGACCGCCGGCGCACCGGGCCCGGGTGGCACCCGGCGCGTGCGGTCGTCCTCATGCGCCGGGCGATCACCCTGGACGTATACCCTGCCCCTGTCTCCGAACGGGGCACTGCCGCGACTGTGCCGGACCACCGGGGCGCCGGCCTCAACCTCCCAGTGCCAGAATCCTGCGCATCGTCGACCTCCCAGAGCAGATGCCCGGGGTCCCGTATCGCGCAACTCGCCCGGTTCAGCCTCCGCGCCGCCACGATGCAGCCGGATCCCGAGGCGATTGCGACCCACATCGTCGCAGCTGTCACGAATGAATGCACGAGGAGGCCCGAACGGTGAGACCTTTTCCGACCGATGCTGAGTCGACAGGTTTTCGGCGATACGCCGCACGTGATGTCGCATATTGGTCGAACAGAGCCGGAAGGCATACCCGATCGAGTGAAACGCAGGCGTGCGAACGGAGCCGGGGAGCGCCCCGTGCGATCCTGTTCATCTCTACGGCGGTGCATACACCGTCCGGGAGTAGCCACTCCGACCACGAGAAGCGGCGGCAGCTCTGGGCCCGGCCCGGACGAGTCCACCGTGCGGGAGCAAGAGAGGAAAGACGTGGAGAACGCGGTCGGCCCGGTGCTCATGATCTGCGGCGGCCGGGTAGATCTCGTCGTTTCCGCGATTCGTGACGATAATCCGGAGATTGCACTTCAGGTGGTCGAGGGCGATCGCCAGGTACGTGTGCTGGCCCCCTATTTTCTCCGGGTCACCAGAATGAGCCTGCAATGGCACCTCGGGCCCAGGTTCGAACTGGACTCACTCGAATCGATGATCGTGACGTCCGCGGGCTGTATGCGCAGGACATCCGAGGAGATCACCTGGGAGGCGGGGTCGTCATCGAGGGCGGAACTGACGGCGCCGACATCCGGTAACGGGCTGGCACCGTGAGCCGCATCGTTGCCCATCCACGTCCCGACCCGCGCTGGCCGATCTCGTCGCCGCGGAGCGTCCTCATTACGGATTTTGGGTCATCGACCGATCCGCCCGCAGCACAGGTTGATCTTGGACTGCACTCGTGCTAGACAGTGCGGCGGCATCGCGGGCACCGTGAACCGCGCGGCTTGACGACAGGGGAGCACTATTCCCACCCACGCCGACGACCACCGTGGCGGCGGCCGTCCCCGCAGCCGGCAGTCACACGCTGCGATCCTCGATGCCACCCTCCACCTCCTCGCGGAGGTCGGCTACACGAGGCTGACCGTCGAAGGCGTCGCAGCTCGAGCCGGCGTGGGGAAGTCGACCGTCTACCGCTGGTGGCCATCCAAGAGCGCCCTGGTCATCGAAGCCCTCGGCACCCAGTGGGATGACTCGCCGATCGAGTTGACAGGGGATTCTCGAGCAGACATCCACGGGATCGTCCAGGCCGCCCTGGACGGCTACGGCCGTTCCCCGCTCGGGGCAGCCGTTCCGGGCCTCGCCGTCGACCTGATGTGTGATCCTGATGGCGCGGAGTCGTTCGAAGCCCTGCTGCAACCCCGCCGCGGCTCCTTGGGCGCGATCCTCGAGGAGGCAGCGAACCGCGGCGACCTGCCCCCCGACACCGATGCCCTCCTCCTGCAGGACATCCTCGTCGGCACACTCCTCTATCGCCTGCTCGTGAGCCGTAGACCGACCGACGGCGTCGTCGAGAAGCTCGTCGACCTGTTTCTCGACGGGCAGGTGCCGCGCACCGTGCCGGAGAACCAGCAGAAGGTCTGACGACCTTCGGGCGCTCGTCGGAAGCAAGGCCCGGCCGGAATAGAAGGCCTCGGGGCCGCTGGACCAAGGGTCCCCGGTCTCGCGTCCAGCGACCCCGAGGCAGTGATCCTGCATCCAGGAGTAAATGCAGGGAGGGTTCGCATTGGTTGATCAACGATTTCGTTCGGATCTGCATTACGTTCCGTCCGACAGGTCACGCAGTCGCCCACAATGCAGCGGCATGGATTAGTTGTGGACGGGTCCGTCGTCGTCGGCGGCAACGTGATCTTTCGATACGAACCGTATCGAAGATACGAGGCCGAGGCAATCCCTCGTGGGAGTGCCGAACCCGCTACGGACGGTACACGCTCACATACCCGTCAATCTGGACATGTCCTCGGCTCGCCGATTGGACGAGTAGGCCCTCCTCCGAACAACGATCTCGCGTTATCCCACGAGAGATGTGCCGTCATTTCCACGGATGCCCGGAAACCGGCCCGATCCCGATCGGGACGGATCCCCGGCTACTCGACGCCCACGCCATTGCGCTCCGGATGGCCTGACTCCAGGTGCCCACTCTCGTCGTGACGACGGGTTCAGGTCACACTCCTAGCCACCGCACCTGCGGCCGTCGGCATGCGGCCCTCGGCCACCGGCCGAAGCGTTCTCCGTGTCCCGGACTGCGAGCACTCCCGCGGACGACTCACGGCTGCCCACACCATGTACACGGCCCCCTGAGGTTGCTGTAGGCACGACGGAACGGCATCGGGGAGCACGGTACGAATCGTCTCGGGTTCTCGCAGAGCGAGCCACCCCATCGTGTCATCGCTCGGCCCGCTCTCCCGGCGAGTGCGGGCGAAATGGCCGGTAGTTCACCGTCGAACCCCCGCCAGGGGGCCGCTCCACGACGACGCGCAGGGGGCGCCGCAGCGGGCGGAGCGGCGGATAGTGGCGGGATGAAGTACGCGGTCGCGGCGTCCAGCGAGTGGGTCGACCCGGACGGGGTGCGCCGCCCCGGCGGTGAGGTGCACGCTTGGACACCCGGTACCAACCAGACCCTGTGCGGACTCGCGCTCAGCCGGTCCCGGCTCGGGCGGTACCCGCACGTGGACTGGGACGACATCCTGCCGGAGTCCGGCCGGCACGCCGACGAGGTCCGGCGGGTGTGTCCCCGCTGCAGGGCCGGGGTCCGGCCCCGGCGGGATGCGCGGCAGCGGCGTGGCCGAGGAGCCGGACCGCCACCCGGGGTCTGAGCAGGTCGTCAACGCGCCGGAGCGCGGATCGGCTCGGCGATCGTGGGGTCCTCACGGTGAAGTTGTCCGTGAGGCTTGCCGGGCGACGGGGCGACGGCTCATGCCGAGCGCCAGAATGTTCCCCGGGCTCGACACCGCACACCGCCTGCGCGACCGCGCGGACGGCCCGGGTGTCACGTTCGAGGAAGGCCGATGGCCATCACCGGTAGCGAGACCTGGACCAGTCACGAATGCGCCGAGGCCTGGGGGGTGAAGACGCCCACGTGGCTCGGGTACGTGGCCCGCGGGCAGGCGCCCCAGCCGTTGCCCGGCTACGACGAGAAGCGCCGACGCCGGTGGGACGCCGAGGCGGTTCGCGCCTTCCCACGACCTGGCGCAGGGAAGGCCCGGACCGGTGCCGGCCCCGACGCCGTGGTGCTGCTCGAGGAGATGGCCGAGGTCGCCGCTCGGATCGACGAGCTGCGGGGGCGACAGCGCGAGCTGGCGCGGGCCGGGAAGGCACGAGGGGTGGAGATCCGGGCGATGGCGCGGGCACTCGGGGTCTCTCCGCAGACCGTGTACGGCTGGCTGGGCGAAGAGTAGCGCGGACAGCCGTCGCGCTCCCCACCGCAGACTCGACACGGACAACGGCGCACCCGGGGTGTCGGTCGGCGCCCCGATCGACACCGCGTCCTCCGCCTCGCCCCGGTCCATCGCCCGGAACGGTGGCCCGAAGGTCGCCGCGGCCCGACGCCGCTGTGCTCCACACCGGTGAGCCGGAGCAACGGTCCGACGCCGGCGGCGATCCGGGCCGCAGACAGGCGCCACGCCGGCCCACGACGGGCGGTGCGGGGGCCCACAGCGCCGCCGTGGGCCCCACCCGAGATTCACCAGTAGTGGCGTCGAGGACCGATCGCGCGGCCGATCCCGCCGGCGATGGCGAGGACAGCACCGACAACGAGCAGAATGATGCCCAACGTCGACAGCAGAGAGATCTTCAGCAGAAATCCGAGAACCAGCAGAACAATCCCAAGAATGATCATCAGAAACCCTTTCTGCGAGAACGTCGAGCACACAGTAAATGCTCGATCTGCCGAGCGCCGGATGGAGAACGTGCGCCCGTACGCACACCGTCCCGGGTCGGATCCGAACGATTCAGAAGAATCGGTTCGCCAGGCCGATCACCGGTCGCGATACGACCGCCTCGGATCGCGGGGACCGGCGGACTCGCCGAGCCCAGATACAGGAACTGACCTGCGACGATATCGAGTCGGACGACCCCAGCCGACCGGAATGCAGTTCCGATCGGTCGGTGACGAACGCCATGTTTCAATCTCGCCAAACGTGCTCGGCGAAAGCTCTCGTGTGCCAACCATCACCTCGGCTCCGTTATGCGATCGAGACCCGTTCGGGACGGCGGCCTTCACTTACCGGATCCGCGCTGTCGAGCCCGCCCCCTACCACGGCCTGCCGCCGCGCCGGCCGCACGCCGTGCCTCCGCATGAAACGGGTCGATGGCTTTCTGCATTGTGCGCACCGGCCAGGATCGATAGCTCCGGGACCGATTGCATGTCGACGCCGGGTTTCAGCGGCCGCCCGATCTCGGACTTCCGACATCTCCTGGGCCGCCGACCGTGTCGTCGCCTCCTGCCGCTCCGGACGCCGCCGCCAGACCGGCCACCGCACCGGACAGGACCCGTCATCGTCGAGCGCCGCGAGGGCGGCCGGGCCCCTGCAACCCCTTGACGCCAACATTGGTAAGTGAGAACTTACCGTTCGTGGCCACTAACGCTTCTGCGGTGCTGGAGGCGCTCGGCGATCCGACTCGGCGGTTGATGCTGGAACGGCTCGCCGTCTCGCCGTGTGCGGTCGGCGAGCTGGCCGCAGCGATGCCGATCAGTCGCCCGGCGGTGTCGCAGCACCTGCGGGTGCTCAAGGACGCAGGGCTGGTCCGCGACGAGGCCCGCGGCACGCGCCGCTACTACGCGGTGGCGCCCGAGGGGGTGGAGGCGTTGCGCCGCTACGTCGAGCGGTTGTGGACGACCGCCCTGAGCTCGTACGCCGATGTCGCGGAGGCGGCATCCACGGAGGAAGAGGAGAGCACGTGAGCATTCAGACCGTTGCCCCTGTCCGTCACAGCGTCGAGGTCGCCGCGCCCCTGCCGGTCGCGTTCGAGGTGTTCACCGCGAGATTCGCGTCGTGGTGGCCGACCTCGCACCACATCGCTCCTCAGCCCTACGTCGACGCGGTGATCGAGCCGCGGGCCGGGGGCCGCTGGTACGAGCGCGACGCCGAGGGCCGGGAGTGCGACTGGGGCCGGGTGCTGGCCTGGGAGCCGCCGCATCGTCTGGTGCTGTCGTGGGCGATCAGCCCGCAGTTCGAGGCGGAGCCCGACCCGGCCCGGGCCAGCGAGGTCGAGGTGCGCTTCACCGCGGTCGGCGACTCCCACACGCGGGTGGAGTTGGAGCACCGGCATTTCGAGCGGCACGGCGACGGCGGCGAGCAGATGCGCGCGGTGGTCGGCTCCGAGGGCGGCTGGGGCGGCATCCTGGTGAGCTTCGCCGCGCAGGCCCGCACGGCGACCTGAGTCTCGGCCTGTCCGCGTCACGACAGCCTCGGGACGGCCCAGGCGGCGCGCGGACGACCGCCCGGTGTGGACGCTACGGTCCCGGTCCGGTTCGCGCCGGCCCCGCGATGTTCCCGCACCTGTTTCCGGAGCAGATCCGGGTCGGCGGCGATCGTGCGCCGTCGGATCCCTTCCTCGTACCGGGACGTCTCCGGCCGGCGGGCGGCTATCCGGCCACGGTCTCCACGGGCAGGTCGGCGAGGCGCCACTCGAGCATCCCATCGGCCAGGCGTCGGGCGCGCCGGCCATGGGCGGCGAGCAGCCGGACCGCGTCGTGGGAGAACACGCAGTAGGCGCCGCGGCAGTAGGCGACCACCTCGACGTCGGCGGACAGCTCGCCGAGCCGGTCGGCCAGCTCGGCGAGGGGGATGGAGATCGCGGCCGGGATATGGCCTGCGGCGTACTCCTCAGCGGGCCGGACATCGACCACCGTGACCGCGCCGGAAGCGACTCGGCGCAGCAGTTCGTCGCGGGTGACCGCCTCGGCGCCGTCCGGGCCCAGGTAGGCATCCCGCGCGGCGGCGACGTCGGGCAGGTGAGCCGCTGCGAGATCCCGGAGCCGGACACAGGCCTCGGCCACGTCCATGCCCGCGAGCCGGTAGTGAATCCGGGTTCCCTCCCGGCGAGTGGCGACGAGCCCGGCACGCTTGAGGGTCTGCAGGTGGGCCGAAGTGGTCGTCGTGCCCAGCCCGCACGTCTGCGCGAGCGCATCGACGGTGCGCTCCCCCTGGGCCAGCAGATCGAGCAACTGCAGGCGTTTGCCGCTGCCCAGAGCCTTGCCCACCCTGGCCAGGTGGTCGAACAGAGCAGCCTTGCGGCCCGGATCCCCCATGGATTCCTCCAATAATCTGTGGAACATTGTATGAGGGTGTGTGAGGGCTGTCACGCTCGCAGAACCCAGGAGGCGGTCATGGGGATCGAGCTCGTAGCGGTGGTCGACGAGGGTCTGGGCAACTCCTGTTACCTGCTCGACCTCGGCGATGGGCGGGCGCTGGTGGTGGATCCGCCCCGGGACCTGCGCTCGGTCCGTGCGGAGGCCGGGCGTCTCCGATTGCGGATCGGGTTCGCCGCGGAGACCCATCTGCACGCCGACTTCCTCTCCGGTGCCGCCCAGCTCGCCCACGACGACGGGGCGATGGTCCTGGCGTCGGCGGCCGGGCGGCGCGAGTTCGCCCACCGCGGCCTGGTCGATGGCGAGGAGGTCGATCTTGGGGGGCTGTCGCTGCGGGCGCTGGCGACCCCGGGGCACACCGAGGAGCACCTGTCGTTCCTGCTGACCGACGGCGGCACCCCGCTCGGGGTGTTCACCGGCGGCTCGCTGATCGTCGGGTCGGCCGCACGTACCGACCTACTCGGCGAGGACCGGGCCGAGGAGTTGGCCCGCGCGCAGTACGCCTCGCTGCGACGGCTGGCCGCGCTGCCCGACGACACCGCGCTCTGGCCGACCCATGGCGCCGGATCGTTCTGCTCGGCCCCATCCGGTGCGCAGCGCACCTCCACCATCGGCCGGGAGAAGGCCACCAACCCGCTGCTGGGCATCGAGGACGAGCACCGGTTCGTCGGGGAGCTGCTGGGCTCGCTGGGCAGCTACCCGCCGTACTTCCTGCGGCTCGGGGAGATCAACCGCCACGGTCCGGCCATCCTCGGCACTCCGGCCACCGGAGGACTCGCCCCGCTGCCGGTGTCCGCGGTTCGCCGGCTCCGCGAACGCGGGGCGATCGTGGTCGACGTGCGCCCCGTCGTCGACTACACCCGCGCGCACATACCCGCGGCGGTGTCGATCCCGCTGCGGTCCCAGTTCGCAACGTGGCTGGGGTGGCTCGTGCCCGCCGATGCGTCGCTGGTCGTGGTCCGCAACGGCGACCAGGACGCCGAGGAGATCGTCTGGCAAGCCGCCAAGATCGGCTATGAGCGGCTCGCCGGTGAACTGGCCGACGGCATGAACGCCTGGACCGCGGCCGGGCAGCCGACGGCGAGTACCGAGCTGGTCACCCCCGACCGGATCGGGGAGCGCCACGTGCTCGACGTCCGCCAGCGCCCGGAGTTCACCGGCGGGCACCTGCCCGGCGCCCGGCACATCGAACTCGGCGCGGTCGCCGCGGCCGCCCACCGGCAACCGCCCACCCCGACGGTGGTGATGTGCGGGCACGGGGAACGCGCCGCCGGCGCGGCCAGCCTGCTCGAACGCGCCGGACACCGCGACCTCGCGGTGCTCGTCGGCGGCCCGGACGACTGGGCGCAGGCCACCGGCCGCGATCTGGCGACCGGCCCATGACCCCTCCCGCCGCCAACCGGCCCACCAAGGTGCCGCGGCTGGGGCTGCGGGCCAACCTGGCCCAGTTCTGCCTGCTCGTCGCGGTCAACGCGCTGGTCGGCGGGATGCTCGGGCAGGAGCGCACTGTGCTGCCGCTGCTGGCCGAGCGGGAGTTCGGGCTGACCGCCTACACCAGCGCGCTGACCTTCATCCTCGCCTTCGGCGCCACCAAGGCCGCCACCAACTACGTCGCCGGCGCCTGGTCGGACCGGTTCGGCCGCAAGCCCGTCCTCGTCCTCGGCTGGCTGATCGCGCTGCCGGTGCCGCTGCTGCTCATCTGGGCGCCTGGCTGGGGGTGGGTGGTCGCGGCCAACGTGCTGCTCGGGATCAGCCAGGGCCTGACCTGGTCCACCACCGTCATCATGAAGATCGACCTCGTCGGCCCGGACCGGCGCGGGCTGGCCATGGGGCTCAACGAGGCCGCCGGCTACCTGGCCGTCGCCGCCACCGCGCTGGCCACCGGCTACATCGCCGCCCGGTACGGGCTACGACCCGAACCGTTCTACCTCGGCGTCGCCTACGCCGCCCTCGGGCTCGGGCTGTCCACCCTCGTCGTGCGCGAGACCCGCGAGTACGCCCGGGTCGAAGCCGCCGCCCACACCGCCCGCCCGGACGGGCGCCACGACCACCTGCACGCCCGGCTGACCGATCGGCAGGTACTGGTCCAGACCAGCTTCCGCGAACCCGCCCTGTCGGCGGCCAGCCAGGCCGGCATGGTCAACAACCTCAACGACGGGCTGGCCTGGGGACTGTTCCCGGTGCTGTTCGCCGCCGCCGGCCTGCCGGTCGCGCAGATCGGGGTGCTGGCCGCGCTCTACCCCGCGGTGTGGGGCGCCGGCCAGCTGGTCACCGGGGCGCTGTCGGACCGGGCCGGGCGCAAACCGTTGATCACCGGCGGGATGCTCCTGCAGGCCGGCGCGCTCGCCCTGGTCGCGCTCGGCGACTCCTTCGCGGTCTGGGCGGTGGCTGCGGTGCTGCTCGGTGCCGGCACCGCGATGGTCTATCCCACCCTGCTCGCCGCGATCGGCGACGTCGCCCATCCGGCGTGGCGGGCCCGCTCGGTCGGGGTCTACCGGCTCTGGCGCGACGGCGGGTTCGCGGTCGGCGCACTGGCGGCCGGGCTGCTCGCCGACGGGTTCGGCATCCGGGCCGCGGTCTGGGTCGTCGCTGCGCTCACCGCCGCCTCCGGGCTGGTCGTGGCGGTGCGGATGTATGAGACCCACCCTCGGGCTCGAGCCGGCTGATCGAGTCCAGGGTCGTCCGCGCCGACGCCACCACCCGACTCGGGTACGCAGGCCGAACCCGGCACATCGGGCCGGAGGGCTGGGGCTCGCGGTTCTCCGGGGAGCGCAGCCGCCGGAACGTGATGATCTCGAACCCGGCGGCGGCGATCAGATCGGCCGGGTCGGTGCTCCTCCCTGGAGGCAATGACGTCGCCGAATGGCGGTATCACCGGAAACGGAACTCGTGCGGGTCGAGCTCGCGCCCGCGGCCGCGCTGTTCCGTCCCTCGGGATCCCACCTGCTCGGCCATCCTGCGCCGGATCTCGGGCGACGGCCCGGAGCGTGTGGGGACCTGGTCGAGAGCCTGGCCCAGCCCGTCTCCGAGCACCTGGCCTTACTCGGCTGCGGCCCGAGTCCTCCACCCCACCGGGGGCGCCCGGCTGTCCACCCTCGAGCAGCCCGACCTCATCGACGTGCTCGCCGCGACCGGAAGCGCCGTCACACCCTGTCCAACCCCAGGCCGTGCCACGGTGGAAGAGGGGCCGTGAGCACCCCGAGCCCGCCAACCGCCCGGTCACGGAGACACCGAGATGGGGCCGAGGGCGTCACTGATCGCGTCTGCAGCCGGGCCTATCGGCTCCTCGACGACGTACGAGTCGTGATCGCGGGAGGACACGGACAGATCGCACTTCGACCGGCCACGTTGCTGGCCGGGACCGCGTCGATCGGGTTCGGGCTGGACTCGACCATCGAGCTCGTCGCCACTACAGCGGTGCCCTGCCAGTTCCTCGGGGCCCGGCTCGGCGGCTCGCGAGCGCACCGCGCTGCGCGTCCGCTCGGCAACTCTCGGTGACGGGCGTCCTCCGGTCCTCGCCGGACCGCAGATGTCGTCAACCTGGCAGGACAGAAAGTGCGGGGCCGGTTCTGCCTGGTCGGACGCATCCGCGGTGTCGGTGATCCGAGCTACCATGCTCGGGTATGTCCCCCGTGGTCACGCTGCGTGTACATCGCCCGAACCTCGTCAAAGCCGAGCAGGAGGTCCGGAAGCGGTTGCAGGCCGTTGCTACCGCGGAGCTGTCCCGGCTCCGCGCCGGCTACATCAGACAGAGCCAACCGGTGATCGAAACCGCATTGGCCGAACGCCTCGGGAAGGTCACCGGTGGGCGGGTGGTGGAGCAGGACCTGCCCACCGCAGCACGGGCCGTGCAATGCGGTCACTACCTTGTCGTGGACCTTGTCGGCGACCCCGGCTCAGCCACGGAGCCGGCCCCGACGGTGTCCGTGGCCGAGAGTGCGCGCTGAGCGGAGCGGGTCCGGCGGTGGGCGCTCTCAGCTAGTCGGTCCGTGCCGGTTGTGCCGACTGCCTGTCGGGCTGTTCCGCGCATCTCGGGCGTCGTCGTGCGCCCTGGCCTCGCCCGGGAGGAGCCGGAAGCGGCGCCTGCGCGCCCGAGACCCAAAGACGCTCTCGGCTGCGCTTGCGAATCCGGATCGCGGCATCACTCGCCCCTACGCGGGAACCCCTCTGCGTTCAGAAGAGCGACTGCCGAGGAACGGTCATGCTGTATTACCCGGACTTCATCGAGTCGGTTCAGCAGCTGGGGGACGTCTCACCTCAGGACGCCGAGCGCATGACCTGTGCCACGCTGCAGATGCTGGCGCGGCGCATCTCGCGGGGTGAGGCCGAGGACCTCGTCGCGCGCCTTCCGGGCCGGTTGCGCCCGTGCCTGGAGCACGAGGGGCCGGTGGAGAAGTTCGGCCTCGACGAGTTCCTTCGGCGCATCGCACAGCAGGTCGGCGTTGACCGGCCGACCACTCAGCGGGTGGCCCGGGCCGTGTTCGCCACGCTGTGGCGGGCGGTGGGCAGCAAGGAGTTCAACGACATGCGGTCGCAGCTGCCGAAGGAGTTCCGCCGGTGGCTGGACGAGGCGGTGGCCGCCGCGCCGGCGCCGCCGGTGGCGGACGAGCACCCGCCCGCGAGGTTGTCGCTCGAGGAGTTCCTCGACCGCATCGCCGAACGCGGCGTCGATCGCGACCTCGCGTTGCCGGTCGCCGAAGCGGTGCTGGAGATCCTCGCCGCACGGATCACCGGCGGACAGGTGATGGACCTGATTCCGCTTGTGCCTCGCGAACTGCGCCCGGCGCTGCGACGCGGCATCGACCGCAGCCGGGGCGCAGGCATGCGGATGCCGCTGGAGGACTTCCTGTCCGAGATCGCCGAGCGGACCGACGGCGACATGGACTTGGCGCACCGGTACGCCCAGGCCGTGGTCGCAGCGCTCCACGACGCGGTCGGCGACAAGGAGTTCTCCGACATGGTGGCGCAACTGCCGGCCGCGTACCGCGACGCGCTGATCCCGGAGTACGCCTAGTAGTCCTGCCTTCCACCTGGAGCGCAGCCTCCGATGACTGTCGCAGGTGATGAGCGGTGCTGAGGCGGGGCTTCTCCCCGCTGCGACGGGCGACGGGAGGCCCGCGGCGGCGTAGGACCGTTCACCGTGTCGCCAACTCGGACGACGCACTCGGCGGGCAGCCTCAGCCAGCTCCCGGCCGGCCTTCGGGCACGGCCCGTCCGACCCGGCGACCGGGTCCTAGACCCCGCTGATGCCGCACGTCTTGTCGACATACAACAAAAAATGGGTGTGGCCCTCCGCGGGATCCCGCGGAGGGCCACACCCATTTCTTTTCACCGTTGAATGTCGGCGGTGACCTACTCTCCCACACCCTGGCGAGTGCAGTACCATCGGCGCGGGCGGGCTTAGCTTCCGGGTTCGGGATGGGACCGGG
>NZ_JAAXKZ010000046.1 GCF_012911875.1 Pseudonocardia bannensis
ACCCGGCTGCCCGCCGACCACCTCGCCGTCCTCGACGCGCTGGCCGAGCACCGCGACGTCCATCTGTGGCTGCCGCACCCCTCCCCGGCGCTGTGGGAACAGGTCGCACCGCGTACCGGCGGGCCGCGGCGGCGCCGGGACGACCGGACGGCAGACGCGATCCGGCACCCGCTACTCGCCTCCCTGGGCCGCGACGTCCGCGAACTGCAGCTACGGCTGCCCGCCGACGTCCACGACCACCACCACCCCTCACCGGAGGGGCCCGCCACGCTGCTCGGCCGGCTGCAACGCGACCTGTGCGAGGACCGCGCGCCGGCGGGACCGCCGCGGCCCGGCATGTCCGACGCGCGCCCGCTGCTCGATGCCGGCGACCGCAGCATCCAGGTGCACTCGTGCCACGGAGCCGACCGGCAGGTCGAGGTGCTGCGTGAGGTGGTCCTCGGGCTGCTCGCCGCCGATCCCACCCTGGAGCCGCGCGACGTGCTCGTCATGTGCCCGGACATCGAGAGCTTCGCGCCGCTGATCTCCGCGTCGTTCGGGCTCGGGCCGGCCGAGGGCGCCGGGGCGCCCGGCGCCGACCTCGTCCATCCCGGGCACCGGCTGCAGGTCCGCCTGGCCGACCGGGCGCTGCGCCAGGTCAATCCGTTGCTCGGCACCCTGGCCGCGCTGCTCGAGCTCGCCGACGCCCGGCTGACCGCGTCGCAGGTGCTCGACGTGATGGCGTCCGCTCCGGTGCGCCGCCGGTTCCGCCTCGACGACGACGATCTCGACCGGCTGCGCCAGCTGGTCACGGACTCGGGGGTGCGCTGGGGCCTGGACGGCGAGCACCGCAGGCCCTACCGGTTGGAGGGGTTCGCGCAGAACACCTGGTCGGCTGGGCTGGACCGGATGCTGCTCGGCGTCGCGATGTCGGCCGACGACCAGCACTGGCTGGGCACCGCGCTGCCGCTCGACGACGTCGACAGCTCCGATGTGGACCTGGTCGGCCGGGTCGCCGAACTCGTCGACCGGCTGGGCGCGGTGCTGACCGGTCTCACCGGCCGGCGGACCCTGGCCGGGTGGAGCGCCGCCCTGGTCGGCGCGCTGGACGCGCTGACCTCGACCACGCCCGCCGACGCGTGGCAGGCCGCCCAGGCCCGCGCCGAGCTCGCCGACGTCGTCCGCGCCGCGGGCCCGCACGCCGACTCGGTGCCGCTGGCCCTCGCCGACGTCCGCGGGCTGCTCGCCGACCGGCTGCGCGGCCGGCCGACGCGGGCCAACTTCCGCACCGGCACGCTGACCGTCGCGACGCTGGTGCCGATGCGCTCGGTGCCGCACCGGGTCGTGTGCCTGCTCGGCCTCGACGACGGCGTCTTCCCCCGCGCCGGCGAGGGGGACGGCGACGACGTGCTGACCCGCGATCCCCGGGTCGGCGAGCGTGACCCGCGCAGCGAGGACCGTCAGCTGCTCCTGGACGCGATCTGCGCGGCGACCGAGCACCTGGTCGTGCTGCACTCCGGCGCCGACGAGCGCACCAACGCCCGCCGCCCGCCGGCCGTCCCGCTCGGCGAGCTGCTCGACACCCTCGACGCGACCGTGCGCGCCGCCGACGGGGGCCCCGCCCATGAGCAGGTGGTGGTGCGCCACCCGTTGCAGCCCTTCGATCCGCGCAACTTCACCGCGGGCGCGCTGGGCGGCGACGGCCCGTTCAGCTTCGACCGGGCCGGCCTCGCCGGTGCGGTGGCCGCCGCGGGCGCCCGCAGCGGTCCGCCGGCCTTCCTGGACGCTCCGCTGGCCCCGCCGGCCGAGACCGAGACCGTCGAGCTCGACGCCCTGATCCGTTTCCTGGAGCATCCGGCCAAGGCGTTCCTGCGGCAGCGGGTCGGGGTGAGCCTGTACACCGAGGACAGCGACCCCGCCGATGCGCTGCCCGTCCACCTCGACGGGCTGCAGAGCTGGGCGGTGGGCAGCCGGCTGCTGCGCGACCGGCTGGCCGGGCACGAACTCGACCGCTGCCGGCAGGCCGAGTGGCGGCGCGGCGAGGTGCCGCCGGGCGCGCTCGGGCACCGGGTGCTGGAGAACGTCCTCGCGGAGGTGGAGCCCCTGGTGGCGGCGAGCCGGCCGCTGCGGGTGGGCGAGGTGGCGGCGCGCGACGTCGCCGCCGGGCCGGTGGGCGGGCGCACCCGTGTGGTGGGCACGGTCGGCGGGCTGTACGGGTCCGCGATCGTGCGGGTCGAGTACTCCCGGCTCGCGCCCAAACACCGGCTGCGGGCCTGGGTGCAACTGCTCGCGCTGACCGCCACCCACCCCGACGTGGCCTGGCGTGCGGTGACCCTGGGCCGGGGACGGTCCGGGCCCACCCGCTCCACGCTCGGCCCGGTGGACCCGGGCCGCGCCGCCGCGGTCCTGGCGGATCTCGTCGCGCTGCACCGGCTCGGGCTGTGCGAACCGCTGCCGCTGACCACCCTCGCCGGCTGCGCCTACGCGCGGGCCCGGGTCGACGGTGGGTCGGTGACCCGGGCCGTGGCGGCGGCCGTCGCGGCGTGGTGCGACCCTCCGGGCCCGGAGCGGGAGGACCCGGTGCACGAGCTGGTATGGGGGGCGGGGGCGCCCGCGTCGGTGCTGCTCGACCCGCCGCCGGACCCTGCCTCCGCGCAGCGCGCGCCGGGCGAGCCCAGCCGGTTCGGCGCGTTGGCCGTGCGGTTGTGGGGGCCGCTGCTGGCCGCCGAGGAGGTGGACCACCCGTGAGGCGGCACGCGACCCACACCCTCGCCCCGGCGGCGTTCGACGTCTGCGGGCCGCTGCCCACCGGCACGACGGTCCTGGAGGCCAGCGCCGGGACCGGCAAGACGTTCACCATCGCCGCCCTCGCGGCCCGCTACGTCGCCGAGGGCCGGGCCACGCTGCCCGAGCTGATGCTGGTCACCTTCGGCCGGGAGGCCACCCAGGAGCTGCGCGAACGGGTCCGGGAACGCCTCGTCAGCGCCGAGCGCGGGCTCGCCGACCCGGACGCGGCCCGCGCGGCCCGGGACTCCGACTCGGTCCTCGCGCTGCTCGCCGACGCCGACGACCGCGAGGTGGACCGCCGGCGCCGCCGGCTCGCGCACGCCGTCGCGCACTTCGACGCGGCCACCATCGCGACCACCCACCAGTTCTGCCAGCAGATGCTGGCCGGGCTCGGCGTCGTGGGGGACGCCGACCCCGACGCGGTGTTCGTCGAGACGATCGACGACCTGGTGACCGAGGTCGTCGACGACTTCTACGTGCGCAAGTACGCCGCCGCCGGCGCCGGCAACCCGGACTTCAGCCGCGACGTCGCGCTGAGCCTCGCCCGGCGGGCCGTCGAGGACGGGCAGGCCCGGCTCGAACCGGTCGAGGCCCCGGCGGGCAGCACGGCGGGGGTGCGCCGCAGCTTCGCCGAGGCGGTGCGCGCCGAGGTGCACCGGCGCAAGCGCACCCGCCGGCTGTTCACCTACGACGACATGCTGACGCGCCTCGCCGCCGCGCTGCGCGACCCGGCCCGCGGCCCCGCGGCCCGGGCCCGGCTGCGCGGCCGCTACGCCGTGGTGCTGGTGGACGAGTTCCAGGACACGGATCCGGTGCAGTGGGAGATCCTGCACGACGCCTTCCACGGCCACACCACCCTCGTGCTCATCGGCGACCCCAAGCAGGCGATCTACGCCTTCCGCGGCGCCGACGTGGTCAGCTACCTGCAGGCCGCCGAGAAGGCGGCGGCGCGCGCCACTCTGGCCAAGAACTGGCGCAGCGACGCCGGGCTGCTCACCGCGCTCGACACCGTGTTCAACGGTGCCGCGCTGGGCGACGACCGGATCGTGGTGTGGCCCGTCGGGTCCGCCCATCCCGGGCAGCGGCTCACCGGCGCCCCGGTCACGACCCCGCTGCGGCTGCGCATCGTGAGCCGGGACGGTCTGCCCGCGCTCACGGGGCGCAACCTCGGGGTCGTCGGACCGACCCGCGCGGTGGTGGCCGCCGACGTCGCCGCCGACATCGCGGCCCTGCTGGCGAGCCCGGCCCGGTTCGACGGTCGCGACGTCGCGCCCGGTGACGTCGCGGTCCTCGTCCGCACCAACGCGCAGGGCGCCATGGTGCGCGACGCGCTGGAGGCGGCCGGGGTCCCCGCGGTGCTCACCGGCACGACCAGCGTGTTCGCCACCCCCATCGCCGCCGAGTGGCTGACGTTGCTGGAGGCCGTGGAGCAGCCGCAGCGCTCCACCCGGGTCCGGGCCGCGGCGCTGACCTGCTTCATCGGGCACACCGTCGCCGAGCTGTGCGCCGACGGGACGGGCGAGCAGCTCGTCGACGAGCTGGGCACCTCGCTGCGGTCGTGGTCGGCGCTGCTGCGCACCCGCGGCGTCGCCGCCCTGCTCGAGGCGGTGAGCACCCGCACCCGGCTGTCGCAGCGGCTGCTCTCGGTCACCGACGGCGAGCGCCGGCTGACCGACCTGCGCCACATCGGCCAGGCGCTGCACGGCGCGGCGACCCAGGGGCATCTCGGACCCGCCGCGCTCATCGAGTGGCTGCGCCAGCGCATCGCCGACGCGGCCCGGGACACCGGCACCGAGCGCAGCCGCCGGCTGGAGTCCGACGCCGACGCCGTGCAGATCGTCACCGTGCACCGCAGTAAGGGCCTGGAGTTCCCGATCGTCTACGTGCCGTTCGCCTGGGACCGGTTCGTCCCCCGCGAACCGGACATGCTGCTGCTGCACGACGACCACGGGAACCGGGTGCTCGACGTCGGCGGCACCCGGGGTCCGGGCTGGCGCGACCGGGCCGCCCGGCACCGGGCGGAGGAGGCCGGGGAGGACCTGCGGCTGGTGTACGTGGCGACGACCCGGGCCCGCAGCCAGGTGGTCGCGTGGTGGGCACCGGCGACGACGACGCAGGCGTCCGCGCTGCACCGGCTGCTGGTCGGCCGCCCGGGACCCGGGACCACGCCGGGAGAGTCGTACGCGGTACCGGACGACGGCTCGATGCTGGCCCGGCTGCGCGAACTGAAGTCGGCGGTGCTGGCGGTCGAGCCCGTCGGCGACCGCGCCGACGGGCACTGGCACCGCCCGCCCGCGGCGGCGCCGACGATGCGCGCGGCGCGCTTCGACCGGGTGCTGGACACCGCGTGGCGGCGAACCTCCTACAGCGCGCTGACCGCCGAGGCGCACGGGGCCGTGGCCGGGGCCGGCGGGGTCGGCAGCGAGCCCGAGGACCAGGGCATCAGCGACGAACCGGCCGAGGGCCAGTCCGGTGTCCCGGTTCCCCCGCCCACCGCCGTCGGCGCCGACGTGCCCTCCCCGATGGCCGATCTGCCCGTCGGGACCGGGTTCGGCACCCTGGTGCACGCGGTCCTCGAGAGCGCCGACACCACCGCGCCCGATCTGCTCTCCGAACTCGCCGACCGGGCCCGCGACGAGCTGGGCCGGCGCCCGGCCGCCCTCGACCCGGCACTGCTGGCCGCCGCGCTGGTCCCGGTGGTGCAGACCCCGCTGGGGCCGCTGGCCGCCGGGCGCCGGTTGCGCGACATCGCGCCCGCGGACCGGCTGGCCGAGCTGGACTTCGAGTTCCCGCTCGCCGGCGGCGACCGACCGATCGGCGGGCTCACGCTCGGCGCGGTGGCCCCGCTGCTGCGCCACCACCTGCCCGCCGGCGACCCGCTGCGGTCCTACCCGGACCTGCTCGACACCCCTGCGCTCGCGCGCCAGCCGCTGCGCGGCTACCTGAGCGGGAGCATCGACGCGGTACTGCGGGTGAAGGACCGCTTCCTCGTCGTCGACTACAAGACCAACTGGCTGGGCCCGATCGGGCCCGCCGGCCGCGAGCCGCTCACGGCGGCGCACTACGCCCCGGCGCTGCTGGCCGACGCGATGGCGGCCGCGCACTACCCGCTGCAGGCCCTGATCTACGCGGTCGCGCTGCACCGCTTCCTCCGCTGGCGCCGGCCCGGCTACGACCCGCAACGGCACCTCGGCGGCGTGCTCTACCTGTTCCTGCGCGGCATGTGCGGTCCGGACACCCCGGTCGTCGACGGCGTGCCGTGCGGGGTGTTCAGCTGGGCGCCGCCCGCGGCGCTCGTCGAGGACCTGTCCCGGCTGCTCGACGAGGGGGCCCCGTGACCACCGCCGTGACGACCGTGAGGCCCCCCGCCGAGACCGACCCCCACGATCCGCGGTTCGCCCGGTCGGCGTCCGGGTTGCTGCACACGTTCAACGTGGCCGGCGTGCTCACCGCGGCCGACGTGCACGTCGCGGTCCGGCTCGGCCGGCTCGGCGGGGAGCGGGACGACACGGTGCTGCTCGCCGTCGCGCTGGTGGTGCGCGGCATCCGCCACGGGTCGGTGTGCGTGGACCTGGCCGCGGTCAGCCGCACGGTGCTCGGTGAGGGCGACGAACTGCTCGACGTCTCCGCGCTGCCCTGGCCCGAACCCGGTGCGTGGCGGGCGGCGTGCGAACGCAGCCCGCTGGTCGCGGTGGGTGCGGTGGACGCGCCGGCCGGGCGCCCGCTGCGGATGGCCGACGGGCTGCTCTACCTCGACCGGTACTGGCGCCAGGAGGAGCAGGTCCGGATCGAGTTGAGGGCCCGGGCCCGGGCCGAGCCCCCCGCGGTCGACCTCGATCGGTTGCGCGCGGGTCTGGCCCGGCTGTTCGGCGAGCCGGCCGGGCAGCAGGGCCCCGACCGGCAGCGGCTGGCCGCCGCGGTCAGCGCGCTGCGGCGGGTCACGGTGCTGGCCGGCGGGCCCGGCACCGGCAAGACGACGACGGTCGCCCGGCTGCTCGCGCTGCTGCACGACCAGCCGGGGCCGCCCCCGCGGATCGCGCTCGCCGCGCCGACCGGCAAGGCGGCCGCCCGGCTGGCCGAGGCCGTCCGGGAGCACACCGCCGACCTGCCGGCCCCCGACCGGGCCCGGCTGGGCACGCTGTCCGCGTCCACGCTGCACCGGCTGCTCGGCCGCAAGCCCGGTTCGTCGAGCCGCTTCCTGCACGACCGGCTCAACCGGCTGCCCTACGACGTGATCGTGGTCGACGAGACGTCGATGGTCTCGCTGACCCTGATGGCGCGGCTGTTGGAGGCCGTCCGGCCCGACGCCCGGCTGGTGCTGGTGGGCGACCCCGACCAGCTCGCGTCCGTCGAGGCGGGCGCGGTCCTCGGCGACCTCGCCCGGGCCCCGGGCACCCCCGAACCCGCCCTCGACTCGACGCTGCGCGAGATCCGCGCGCTCGGTCCGGGCGAGGCCCCGATCGTGCGCGGAGTGGTCACCCTGGACCGGACCTGGCGCTTCGGCGGCACCATCGCGGCGCTGGCCCGGGCGGTGCAGAGCGGCGACGCCGATGCCGCGCTCGGGTACCTGCGGGGCGGCGCCGACGACCTGGTCTTCGTCGAGCCCGCCGACGCGACCGCCCTGGACAGCCGGGACCCGGCCGGGCTGGAGGAGCTGCGGGCCGACGTCGTCGCCGCCGCTCGGGCGCTGAGCGAGGCGGCCCGGGCCGGCGAGATCGAGGCGGCGCTGCGGGCGCTGGACGAGCACCGCCTGCTCTGCGGGCACCGCCGCGGGCCGTACGGGGTGAGCAGGTGGAGCGCCGAGATCGAACGCTGGCTGGCGGACGCCGGGCTCGGTCCCGGCGAGACCGACGACGCCGAGTGGTACCCGGGCCGGGCGCTGCTGGTCACGGCGAACGACTACGACCTCGCGCTCTACAACGGCGATACCGGCGTCGTCATCCGCGACGGGACCGGGGTGCGGGCGGCGTTCGCCCGGGGCGGCACGCCGGAACTGATCCCGACGGGCCGGCTCGCCGGGGTGCAGAGCGTGCACGCGATGACCGTGCACCGCAGCCAGGGCAGCCAGTTCACCCGGGTCACCGTCGTGCTGCCGCCCGCCGAGTCGCCGCTGCTGACCCGGGAGCTGCTGTACACAGCGGTCACCCGCGCGCGTTCCGCGGTGCGGGTGATCGGCACCGAACAGGCGGTGCGGATCGCGGTGGGGCGGCCGGTCAGCCGGGCGAGCGGACTGCGGGGCCGGCTGGGCGGTTAGCCGCCCGCGTGCCGACCTGCGTCCCGGGACCTCCCGGGCCTCGGACCTCGGGGCGGACTGGCCAGGACGCCGCCTTCTCCGGGAGGCTCGTCCTGTGCCGATGAAGCTGTCGCCCGTCGTCCGCGCCGCCTCCTTGCGCCTGTCGCACGGCGATCGCGGCAGACCGGCCACCCGCAGCGACGACGCTCGATCCGGTTCGACCGTCGACCGCACCGGTGCTGAGCACCCGATGACCGTGGCCGGCAGCGTGGCGACCGCGGGCAGCGTGGCGGTCGCCGGGAGCGTGGCGACGGCCGGCAGCGTCGCCGTGGCCGGCAGCGTGGCGACCGCCGGCAGCGTCGCCGTCGCCGGCAGCGTGGCGACCGCGGACAGCGTGGCGGTCGCCGGGAGCGTGGCGACGGCCGGCAGCGTGGCCGTGGCCGGGAGCGTGGCGACCGCCGGCAGCGTGGCCGTGGCCGGGAGCGTGGCGACCGCCGGCAGTGTCGCCGTGGCCGGCAGCGTCGCGACCCTGATCAGCGCGAGCATCCGAGCGTGCATCGGGTCCCTGGCATGCGTCGGGTGTCGCCGGTGCGTGGGCTGCGTCGCCTGTATCGATTGCGTGGATTGCGTCGGCTGCGTCGGCTGTGTGGGCCTCCGGGGGGCCGTGGGCCGCCGTGGCGTGCGGGCCTGAACTCAGCCGCTGCGAAGACGATGGTCGCGCCGCTTCTGGTCCCGGACGGTGGCGGTGGCCGGCCCTGCGGTGGCACAGTCCCGAGCGCCGATGATGGGAGGTCCGGTGTGCGCCTGGATCCCGAGCTGGCAGCGGCGCTGCCCACCCTGCCCGACCTGCACATCCACGACCTCGCCGGGGCGCGGGCCAGGATGCGTGAGCTCGCCGCCCGGGCGCCCCGGCCCGAGCTCGGCGAGGTCGCGCTCACCGAGGACGAGGTTCCCGGGATCGAGGACGGCCCCGCCGTCCCGGTCCTGATGGCCACACCGGCGCCGGACGCGGCACGACCGGCACCCGCGCTGCTGCTTCTGCACGGCGGCGGGTTCGTCATGGGCGACCTCGAAGCGACCGCGCCGCAGGTCGTGGACCTGTGTGCGCGGCTCGGCGCGGTCGTGGTCGCGGTCGGCTACCGGCTGGCACCAGAGCATCCGTACCCGGCCGCCCTGCAGGACTGCGCGGCCGCGCTGTACCGGATCGCCGCCGGGGCCGGTGAGCTCGGCGTGGACCCGGCGCGCATCGGGGTGTACGGCATGAGCGCGGGTGGCGGTCTCGCCGCCGGGCTCACGCTGCTCGTCCGCGACCAGGGCGGCCCCCCGATCTGCTTCCAGCTGCTCGACGCACCCGAGGTCGACGACCGCCTGGAGACGTTCTCGATGCGCACGTTCGTCGACACCCCCCTGTGGAGCCGCCCGGACGCCGAGCTCAGCTGGAGCCACTACCTGTCCGGCTGCGACAGCGACATCCCGCCGTACGCCGCGCCGGCCCGCGCCGCCGACCTCTCCGGCCTGCCTCCCGCCTACGTCTCGGTCTACGAGAACGACCCGCTGCGCGACGAGGGGATGGCCTACGCGTCCGGGCTGCTGCGGGCCGGGGTGCCGGTCGAGCTGCACCTGTTCCCCGGCACCTTCCACCGCTCGGCGATCATCACGGGTGCGGCGGTGTCGCGGCGGCAGGCTGCGGAGACGATCGACGCGCTGCGCCGGGGGCTGGGCTCGACGACCGTAACGGGCTCCTAGGGCCCGGCCGTCAGCTCGCCGACCTGGGGCGGGGTCTTCTGGACCCCGGTGCTGCTCGCTGGTTGATCTTTCAGGGCGGCTGCTGCTTGTTGGAGGCTGCCATGGGATTCCCCGATCGCATCGAGCGGGTCGTCGAGATCGCCCACCTGCCGGCCAAGGTGTGGGCGTCGCTCACCACGGCCGAGGGTCTGGGCAGCTGGTTCGGCGACCAGGCGACGATCGACCTGCGCCCGGGCGGAGCAGATATACGGCCTGCCCGCGTGCCGCGGTTGCTCTCTGGTGGCCGATCAGATCGCCCCCTCGCCCAGACGCCGAGCCGGCGCAGGGGTGATCGGCCCGGACCCGCCGAGGCCCCGGACGCCGGCGCACGTGACAAGGACGACCGGGACACCGCCGGCCCGACCGCGGCCCGCCTCCTCGAAGAGCGGCGACACCATATGATCGCCCACCTCGGCGGTGTGCCGGTCGAGGAGACGCTGCCGTCCTGGTGAGCACCCTCACGGGCCTCGACGAACACCAGGTCCACCACTGGTCCGGCCCGCCCCGAACGGCGGGTCGCCGCGGGCGGGTCCCTCGGCCGGCCGGTCGGCTGCCGTCGGATGCCGGATAGGCACGGGTGCGCGGGCTCACCAGACTGGGTGGCTGTCGCGAACCCGGAGGAGGCCCTCGATGGCCACAGACAGCACCCCCGCCGTCGTCCTCGTGCACGGCCTGTGGACGGCCCCGCGCAGTTGCGCGCCCTGGATCGCGGCACCCCGACGGCGGGCGCGTCGTGCTCGTCCGTCCTGACCCGGTCCCTGCCGAACGGATCCCCTCATGACGGACACCCCGTCGTCCCTGGTCGTGGCCCGGCCCGCGATCCTGACCGTCGACGACGATCCCAGCGTCTCCCGCGCGGTCGCCCGGGACCTGCGCCGCCGCTACGGCGAGGAGCACAGGATCGTCCGGGCCGAGTCCGGCGCCCAGGCCCTCGACGCGCTGCGCGCGATGCGGCTTCGCGGCGACGACGTCGCGGTCCTGCTCGCCGATTTCCGGATGCCCGGGATGGACGGTCTGGAATTCCTGGAGCAGGCGATGGACCTCTACCCGGCCGCACGCCGGGTGCTGCTCACGGCCTACGCGGACACCGAGGCCGCGATCACCGCGATCAACGTCGTGGACCTGGACCACTACCTGCTCAAACCGTGGGACCCACCGGAGGAGAAGCTCTACCCGGTCGTCGACGAGCTGCTCGACGCGTGGCGGGCCACCGACCACCGGCCGGTCTGCGAGACCCGCGTCGTCGGGCACCGCTGGTCGGCACGCTCGCACGAGGTCCGCGACTTCCTGGCCCGCAACCAGGTGCCCTACCGGTGGTACCCGTCCGACGAGCCGGAGGGCGAGCGGCTGCTCGCGGCCGCCGGGGCCGACGGGCGGGACCTGCCGGTGGTGATCACCCCGGCCGGGGAGGCACTGGTCGCGCCAGGTGACGCGGAGCTGGCCGGCCGGGTCGGGCTGTCCACCGTCCCGGCGACGGACTTCTACGACCTCGTGGTCGTCGGCGGCGGGCCGGCCGGGCTGGGCGCCGCGGTCTACGGCGCCTCGGAGGGGCTGCGCACGGTGCTGGTCGAGCGCACCGCGACCGGCGGGCAGGCCGGGCAGAGCTCCCGGATCGAGAACTACCTCGGCTTTCCCGACGGCGTCTCCGGCGCCCAGCTGACCGACCGGGCCCGCCGGCAGGCGACGAGGTTCGGCGCCGAGCTGCTGACCACCCGCGACGTCGTCGCCCTGGAGCCGGCCGGGTCCGCGCGAGCCGTGCACTTCGCCGACGGCAGCGAGATCCGGGCGCACGCCGTCGTCCTCGCCACCGGGGTGTCCTACCGCGCCCTCACCGCGCCGGGCGTCGACGCGCTGGTCGGGCGCGGGGTCTACTACGGCTCCGCGCTCACCCAGGCCGCCGGGTGCGCCGGGCAGGACGTCTACATCGTGGGCGGGGCGAACTCCGCCGGGCAGGCAGCGGCCTACTTCGCCCGGTACGCGCGGTCGGTGACGCTGCTGGTCCGCGGGCCGTCGTTGACCACCTCGATGTCGCACTACCTCATCGAGCAGCTCGCGGGCATCCCGACCGTCGCCGTGCGCACCTGCACCGAGGTGCTCGCCGCGCACGGTGACGAGCACCTGGAGCGGCTCGACCTGCGCGACAGCGCCGCCGGGACGACCGAGACGGTGGACGCGTCGTGGCTGTTCGTGTTCAACGGCGCGGCCCCGCGCACCGAGTGGCTCGACGGCCGGGTGGCCCGCGACCGGGCCGGATTCGTCCTCGCCGGGCCCGACCTCGTCGTCGACGGGAGGCGGCCGCCCGGCTGGCCGCTCGACCGCGACCCGTACTACCTCGAGACCAGCCTGCCGGGGGTGTTCGTGGCCGGCGACGCGCGGGCCTCGTCGATGAAACGGGTGGCCTCCGCCGTCGGGGACGGGGCGATGGCCGTGTCCCTCGTGCACCGCTACCTGGAGAAGCCATGAGCGCCCCCTGCTCCGCGGACGAGCTCCGCGCGCTGTTCCTGTTCGAGCACCTGTCCGACGACCAGCTGGCCTGGCTGTGCCGCGAGGGGCACGTCGAGGTCGTCGAGCCCGGACCGGTCTACCGCGAGGGCGCACCCGCGACGTGCTTCTACGTGCTCATGGAGGGCGCCGTCGTGCTGTCGCGGCGGGCGGGCGAGGACGACGTCGAGGTGGAGCGCACCTCGCGGCCCGGGGTCTACGCCGGTGCCCTGCAGGCCTTCGTCGGCGATCGGGCGCCGCAGGTCTACAACAACTCGATGCGGGTCACCGCGCCGTCGCGGTTCTTCGTGCTCGACGCCGAGGTGCTCACCCGCATGATGCGCGAGTGGTTCCCGATGGCGCTGCACCTGCTGGAGGGCCTGTTCTTCGGCATGCGGAACATCAATGAGGCCGTGGGCCAGCGGGAACGGCTGCTGGCGCTGGGCTCGCTGTCGGCCGGGCTCACCCACGAGCTCAACAACCCGGCGGCGGCGGCCGTGCGGGCGACCGCGGCGCTGCGCGAGCGGGTGGCGGGGATGCGCCAGAAGCTGGGGCTGATCGCGGCCGGGCCCTTCGACCGGGCCACGCTGGAGACGCTCATCCGGCTGCAGAACGACGCCGTGGAGCGGGTCGCGAAGGCGCCGGCGCTGTCCCCGATCGAGGCCGGCGACGGGGAGGACGCCGTCGCCGACTGGCTCGACGATCACCGCATCACCGGCGGCTGGAACCTCGCGCCCACCTTCGTGCAGGCCGGGCTGGACGTCGAGTGGCTGGACCGCGTCGCGCAGACCGTGGACGACGAGGTCCTGGAGGGCGCGGTGCGCTGGCTCAACTACACCGTCGAGACCGAGATGCTGATGAGCGAGATCGAGGACTCGACCACCCGGATCTCCACGCTGGTCGGCGCGGCCACGCAGTACTCGCAGATGGACCGGGCGCCGCACCGCACGTGCGACGTGCACGAGTTGCTGGACAGCACCTTGGTCATGCTCGGCCGCAAGATCGGTGACGGGGTGCGCGTGGTCAAGGACTACGACCGCACGCTGCCTCCCGTCCCGGTCTACGCGGCCGAGCTCAACCAGGTCTGGACGAACCTGATCGACAACGCCGTGGCCGCGATGGCCGGCACCGGGACCCTGACCGTGCGCACCGCGGCCGACGGCGACCGGCTGCTCGTCGAGATCGGCGACACCGGGCCCGGGATCCCGGACGGGATCCGCGACCGGATCTTCGAGCCGTTCTTCACCACCAAACCGGTCGGCGACGGCACCGGGCTCGGCCTGGACATCTCCTGGCGGATCGTCGTCAACCGCCACCACGGGGACCTGCGGGTGGAGTCGGTCCCGGGTGACACCCGGTTCCAGGTGCGGCTGCCGCTGCGCCCGGAGGACCGGGCCGAGCAGGCCGACGAGGGAGGACCCGCATGAGCGCACCCGGCCCGACTACGCCGGGCCGGGCCCACCCGGCGGGCCCGCGGCAACCGGACCCGCGACGTCCGGGCCGCTCCCGTCCGGGGGGAGCTCCAGGGCCGCCGCGGCGTGCTCGACGTGGGCGCGGGCCAGCGCCTCGGCCCGCTCGGACTCCCCCGCCGCCACGGCGGCGACGATCCCGGCGTGCTCCGCGCGTTCGGCCTGCCCGAAGGGGCGCGCTCCGCCGCGCCACACCTGCGCCACCTGCAGGGCCAGCGCCACGAGGTCCTGTACCCGGTCGAGCTGGGCGGTGACGAGCTCGTTGTCGGCCCGGGAGTACAGCGCGCGATGGAACCGGCGGTTGGCGAGGTTGACCGCCACCGGGTCCCCGGCCGCGGCCCCGGCCTCCGCCTCGTCGAGGGCCGCGCGAGCCTCGGCCGCCGCGGCCGGGCCGTGCCGCCGGGCCGCCCGCCCCACGGCCCACGGCTCGAGCAGCAGCCGCAGCTCGTAGATCGTGCGCACCTCGGGCGCGGACAGCGTCCGGACCACGGCCCCGGCGTGGCGGGACATGACGATCAGGCCCGACGCCGTCAGCGCGATGAGCGCCTCCCGCACCGGGGTCTTCGACACGCCCAGCATGGCGGCCAGGTGCCGCTCCACCAGGGTCTGGCCCGGGCGGAGCCGGCCGGCCAGGATGGCCGCGCGCAGCGACTCGGCGACCAGGTCGGAGCGGGTGGCCACCCTGCCGAGGGCGAGCGCGGGGCCGTCGATGCTCGGCACAGCGCTCACAGCTCGAGGACGACGTAGCGGCCGGTGGACCGGACCGGGTACGTCTCGGCCGTGTAGGGACCCGGCTGCAGACCCGCGTCCACCAGATCGGCCTCGCCGTCGAGCAGCTCGGAGCCGGTGACCAGCCGCGTGTCGTAACGCCGGACCCGGACCCTGTCCGGGTCGAACCACGACCGCCCGGTGCGGATGTCGAACTCCCACTGGTGCCACGGGCAGCGCAGGAACTCCCCGCGCCGCACGTAGTCGTAGTGGCCCGGCCCCTCGGAGCGGACGAACCCCGAGCGGACGCCCTCGCACAGCGGGCCGCCGGCGTGCGGGCAGGCGTTGCGCACCGCGAAGTACTCGCCGCCGAGGTTGAACACCCCGATCGACCGGCCCTCGACCTCGACGATCCTGCTGCCGCCCGGTGGGATCTCCCCGTCCTCGGCCACCACGACCTGCCGTCGCGCCGGGGCGCTCATGCGCCGAGGTCGTAGTAGTCGAGCGCGTTGCCGCGCATGATCCGATCGTGCACGTCCGGCGGCAGCTTGGTCTGGAACGCGCGCTTCGGGTGGTCGAAGTCCCAGTGCGGGTAGTCGGTGGAGAACATCAGGATGTGCTGCCCGACCTCCTCGATGAGCTCGAGCAGATCGCCCGGGCGCTCCGGCTCCTCCATCGGCTGCGTGGTGATCCGCACCCGGTCGCGCAGGTACTCCGAGGGCAGCCGCGCGAGGTCCGGGACCTCCGCGCCGAGCCGGTGGTAGAGGCCGTCGAGGCGCCACATCAGCGGCGGGACCCAGGCGAAGCCGCCCTCGATGAGCACGACCTTCAAGCGCGGGAACCGGTCGAGGACCCCGTCCAGGATCAGGCTGGTGACCTGGGCCTGGAAGGCCACCGACATCGAGGTGTGGTCCTCGATGTAGAACGACGGCCAGCCCGCGGAGGTGATCGGCGCGCCGGTCGTCGAGGCGAAGTGGATGCCGACCGGCAGGCCGCACTCCTGCGCGGCGTCGTAGATCGGCCAGTACCGGCGCCGGCCCAGCGGCGCCAGGGTCCGCGGGAACAGCAGCACCTGCACGAACCCGCGGTGGCTCGCGGCGGCGCGGCGGATCTCCGCGGCGGCCAGCTCCGGCGACTCGAACGTCACGCTGATCGAGGCGCGCAACCGCGGGTCGCGGTCCAGCCAGTGCTCGACCTGCCACTGGTTGACCGCTGTGGCCAGGGCGGCGCCGTAGTCCTCGTTGCGCTGCTCGGCGGCGCGGTACAGGCAGTTGAGGATCGCGAGGTCGATGTCGTAGCGGTCGAGCAACTGCTCGCGCATGAAGTCCAGATCTGAGCCGGGCAGCCCGCCACCGGGCGGCCAGGCGTCGGTGCGGGCGCCCCCGCCGGGGCTGACCTTCGGGTAGACGAAGCCGGCCTCGTACGGCGAGAACGTCCGCGACCCGACGTGGTCCATGTGGTCGAGCCAGCGCGCCGGCAGGTAGGGCCGCAGCGCGGCGTCGTCCGGGACGGCGTTGTGTACGTCGCAGTCGACGAGCCTGGTCATGCCGCCGCCCTCTCTCGGATCGCCGGGTAGGTGGCCAGGGCGTTGTCGCGCAGCACCTTCCGCCGCTCGTCGGCGGACAGGAACCCCAGCAGCGCCTGCTCCGGGTCGCGGTGGTGCCAGTGCGGGTGGTCGCTGGCGTGCAGCAGCATGTCGACCGACCCGATCTGGTCGAGGAACCGCGGCAGGAACCGCCGCGCGGTGGCGGCGTCGTGCGGGCCGTCGAAGGGTGCGGTGGCCAGCCGCACGTGCCGGCGGATGACCGCCGACGGCGCGTCGCCGACCCACGGGATCTCCCGGCGCAAGCCCTTCCAGTTCTTGTCCAGCCGCCACATCAGCGACGGCAGCCAGGTCACCCCGCTCTCCAGCAGCACCACCGTGAGCTCCGGGAACCGGGCGAACACCCCTTCGCAGACCAGGCTGGTGAGCTGGGACTGCATGGCCAGGGTCGCCCCCGCGTACTCCTCGATGTAGGTGGACGGCCAGCCCACCGGTGACGGCGGGTTGCCGCCCGCGACCCCGGGATGGATGCCGACCGGCAACCCGGCCCGCGCCGCGGCGGCGTGGATCGGCCAGTGCGCCCGGGTGCCGAGCGGGGCCTGCGAACCGGCGAGCAGCAACACCTGCACGAACCCCGGGTGCCCGGCGAACCGTTCGATCTCGGCGACCGCACGCTGCGGGAACTGCTGCGCGACGACGATCGACGCCCGGAACCGCGGGTCGGCCGCGAGCCACCGTTGTGCCTGCCAGTCGTTGAGCGCGCTCGCCATCGCGGCCGCCCAGTCCTCGTTGTGGATGGGCTGCACGGCGTACAGGCAGTTGAGGATCGCCAGATCGGCGCCGCGGTCGAGGACCTGCGCACGGACCAGATCGGGATCCGATCCGGCGGGCCCGGGGCCACCGCGGCTCTCCGGGGTCGCCGACAGCGGGACCTTCGACGGGTAGGACGCCGGCGCGAGGCTGGTGACGCCGTGCTCGACGCAGTAGTCGCGCCAGCGATCGGGCAGGAACGGGAAGAGCTCCGCGATGTCGGGGACGGCGTTGTGCACGTCGCAGTCGATCGTGCCGGCCGCCGGGGCCGCCTGTGGGGTCACGCGCCGCTCCCGCCCGGTCGTCGATGACCGTCCGACACATCCGCTGCTGTTGGTATCTCGGTATACCAGCAGTTCGGGGCGTTCTGTCAAGGTCTCCGGGCCCGCCTGCGGTTGGTCCGGCGGGCGACGAGGCGGGTCATCGGGGCCACCAGGGGCGCGGGCCGTCGGGTCCGCGACGGGCGCGGGGGTCGCCCGCGAGCGCCCGCGTCAGGGGTGGATGAGGAAGCGCTCGACCACGGTGGCGATCTGCTCGGCCACCACGTCGGCGGGATGCAGCGGCAGCACGATGTGGCTGATCGTGAGCCGGGTGGCGACCTCGGCGGCGACGGCGACGTCGGCCGGGTCGAAGTGGGACCACCGGCGCAACAGGTAGGCGCCGGCGCGCTCGCTGGCGGCCTGGACGACCGGCTCGCTCTCCGTGGTGAGCAGCGGCAGCACGCCGTCGCTCCCGTCGCCGGTGAGCAGCGCCTTGAGGAGCGGGTCGCCGGAGGCCGCGTCGATCGCGGTACGGACCGCGGCGACCCACGCGGCGTGCAGGTCGTCCTCGCGGGCGAGGGCCCGTTCGATCTCGTCGAGGAACCGGCTGGTCAAGCGCAGCACCAGCGCCGAGGCCAGCCCCTGCTTGCCCGGGAACTCGTTGTAGAGCGTCTGGCGGCTGATCCCGAGCCGCAGCGCGAGATCGCGCATGTGGAAGCCGCGGAAGCCGCGGTCGACCAGCAGTTCCTCGGCCGCGTCGAGCGCCTCGTCGCGCAGCAGGGCACGGGCCCGCTCCGCCATCGATCGCGCCACCATTCCCCCACCGTGGACCAGATTCTCGACTTCGTCAAGTCTCTAGACACAGTGACCGATTCTGTCTAACGTCAGGTCGTCAACCTCGTCGGTGTCCACACGCCACTGGAGGCGCCATGTCCACGGCAGAGCGAGTGGTCCGGACCGCCCGCGAGCGGTTCTCCTCGGTGCTCCTGCTCCCCGTCCCCCAGCGGGTGGACGACGCACTGCTGCGATCCACGGCCGGACCCGGCGAGCCCCTCGCGCCGCCGCCCGCCGGGTCCGGCCTGCTCCCGGTACCCGGCGACCGGGGGATGCCGTTCCTCGGCCACACGCCGCGCTACATCCGGTACGGCAGCGACTTCACCCGCCACCGGTTCGAGCGGTACGGGCCGGTCTCCTGGATGGGCACCCCGGGCGGGCCGTTCGCGATCGCGGCGGGCCCGCAGGCGAGCCGCGAGGTGCTCGCGAACGCCGACAAGGCGTTCTCCCAGGAGGCGTGGCGGTTCACCGTCGACCGCTTCTTCCACCGCGGCCTGATGCTGCTCGACTTCGACGAGCACAAGGCCCACCGGCGGATCATGCAGGAGGCGTTCACCGCCGACCGGATCGCCCGCTACGTCGACCAGACCCTGCCCGTCGTGCGCGAGATCGTGCCGAGCTGGGCGACCGACCGCCCGGTCCGGATCTACCCGGCGCTCAAGAGCCTCACCCTCGACGTCGCGACCCGGGTGTTCATGAACGGGCGGAGCGGACCGGAGGCCGACCGGATCAACACCGCCTTCGTCAACTGCGTGCGCGCCGCCAACGCGTTCGTCCGCTGGCCCGTCCCCGGGACACGCTGGCAGAAGGGTCTGACGGGCCGCAAGGTCCTGGAGAAGTGGTTCTCCGACAACATCGCCGCCAAGCGCGCAGGTGACGGGGAGGACCTGTTCTCCGCGCTCTGCCACGCCGTCACCGGAGACGGCGAGCGCTTCAGCGACGCCGACATCGTCAACCACATGATCTTCCTGATGATGGCCGCGCACGACACCTCGACCACCACCGCCGCGGCGGCGGCGTACCACCTGGCCCGCAACCCGGAGTGGCAGGAGCGGGCCCGCGCCGAGTCGCTGGCCCTCGGCGACGCCCCCCCGGACGTCCCCGCGCTGCGCGGGCTGCGCACCCTGGAACTGGTCATCAAGGAGGCGCTGCGGCTCAACGCCCCGGTGCCGGTGGTCATGCGCACCGCCGTGCGCGACACGACGATCGTCGGGCACCACATCCCCGCCGGCACCCGCATCCTCGTCGCACAGGCCGTCAACCACTTCGATCCCGGCTGCTGGACCGAGCCCGACCGGTTCGACCCCGAACGCTTCGCCGAGCCCCGCCGCGAGGACAAGTCCGACCGCGACGCCTGGATCCCCTTCGGCGGGGGCGTGCACAAGTGCATCGGCCTGCACTTCGGCACCCTCGAGGTCACCGCGATCCTGCACGAGATGCTGCGGACCCGCCGCTGGACCATCGATCCGGGCTACCGGCTGCGCTGGGACAACACGTCGTTGCCGGTGCCGGTGGGCGGCATCCCGGTCCGGCTCACACCGCTGCGGTCCACCGGCTGAGCCGCCGGCGCGTCGTACCCGCGGGCCGCGCTGGACGTCAGCTTCTTCCCGGAGCTGTACACGATCCGCACGGAGATCGCGCCGCCCGCGGGTCGGCCGGCCCGGCAGCTCAGCCGGGGACCGCCCGCAGCAGGTCCACCCGGCGGCCACGCCGGGCCAGCACCCGCTCGTAGAGCCGGATGTAGCGCTCGGCCATCCTGGCCGGGGTGAACCGGCGGGCGGCCTCCTGGCGGCACACGCCGGGGTCCAGGGCAGCCACCCGCCCGGTCGCGTCGGCCAGCGCGTCCTCGTCCCCGGGGTCGACGAGCAGCCCGGTGCGGCCGTCCTCGACCAGTTCCGGCAGGCAGCCGCGGCGGAAGCCCACCACCGGGGTGCCCAGAGCCAGCGACTCCACGACCGCCGTGCCGCCGGGTTCCTCCCAGTCGATCGGGAACAGCGACGCACGGGCCGAGCCGACGAGCTCGTCGCGGTCCTCGCCGCAGACCGTTCCCACCCACCGCACGCGCCCGCCGTCCACCAGCGGGGCGACCTCCTCACGCCAGTAGCGCACGTCCGGGTTGGCCTCCCCGCGCTCCGCGGCGGCCAGCCGGCCGGGGCTGTGGAACGGCCCCACCGGACCGGCGAGCACGAGGTCGCGGCCGGTGCGGTGGGCCAGCCGGGCCGCGACGTGCTGGCCCTTGTACCGGGTGATCCGGCCCAGCACGATCAGGTGGCCGCGCTTGGCGTGCTGCGGGCGTCGGTGGGCCTGCACGGCCAGCGGGGTGGCCAGGTGCACATGACCGACGCTCAGCGCGCGCAGCGCCCGCGGGGCGGTGGACAGCTGGGCGAACGAGACCCCGTTGACCCAGAGCCCGCCGCCCCCGTCGATGTTGCTGTACAGGGCGGGGTGCTTGCTCAGGTCCCAGTGCAGGGTGTGCAGCACCGGCGGGGCGGGCGGCCCGAGCGCGGAGAGCACGGTGGGACCGAACGCCTCCTGATGATCGTGTACGAGGTCGATCGCGCCGCCCGCGCGGCGCACCTCCCGCACCACCCGGTGCAGGTGCGCGGCGGCCACCCCCATGACCTGGTTGTAGGGCCGCTGCAGCTCGGCGAACTGACCGTCGGGGAACACCGATATCCGCTGTTCCACCGGCAGCGTGCTGCTCCCGACGGTGGCCAGCAGCACCCGGATCCCCCGGCGACGCAGTTCCGGGACCAATGCGGCCACCACGTTCTCGATGCCGCCGTAGCCGGCGGGCGGGACCGCAAGCCATGGTCCGGCGTTGACCAGGACTGTCATCGTCATGACTCGACCGTGCCCGTTTCAACGGGTCTCAATCCAGGTACTTGGAAAGGATGGTGCGCGCAGCGGCGAACGGGTCGGCCAAGTGCCGTATCGGCTTCGTCGGAACGGGCAGCGTCGCGCATCGGCACGCCCGGATCCTCTCCGGATTCGACGACGTCGTGCTGGTCGCCGCCACCGACGTCGACCCGGACCGGACGGCCGCGTTCTGCCGCGGCTACGGCGGGCGCCCGGAGCGCGACGTCGAGGCCCTGCTGCGCCACGACCTCGACGCCGTGTACGTGTGCGTGCCCCCGTTCGCACACGGCACCCCGGAGGAACAGCTCGCCGACGCGGGGGTCGCGCTGTTCGTGGAGAAGCCGCCCGCCCGGGACGAGGCGACGGCGGAACGGATCGGTGGCCGGCTCGCCGACGCCGGGACGCTGGCCCGGGTCGGCCACCACTGGCGCCTCGGCCGCCCGGTCCGGCAGGCGCTCGAGGTGCTGGCCGGGCGGACGGTCCGGCTGGTGCACGGGCGGTGGGTGGACCGGGTGCCGCCGGTGTCCTGGTGGGCGCACCCGGAACGGTCCGGCGGGCAGGTGGTGGAGCAGGCCGTGCACGTGCTGGACCTGGCCCGGGTGCTGGTCGGCGAGGTCACCGAGGTGCACGCGCTGCCCGCCGGCAGCCCGCCCGGCCCGAACGGGGACCCGGTGGTGGACGCCGCGACCGCCGCGATCCTGCGGTTCGACGGTGGCGCCGTCGGCACCCTGGGCACGACGTGCGCGCTCGGGTGGAAGGACGGCGCGGGGCTGGAGATCGTCACCGACGATCTCGTGCTGCAGGTCGGCGAGTACGGGCTGGAGGTCCGCGACGCGGACGGGACCCACCGGCACAGCGCCGATCCGGCGATCGCGCGAGAGGCGGCCGACCGGGCGTTCGTGGACGCGGTCCTGGGCGTCTCGCCGCCCCCCGAACCCGACCTCCCCGACTATTCCGAGGCGTTGCGCAGCCATCGGCTCGCGTGTGCGCTGGCCCGTTCGGCGGCTTCGCGGCAGCCGGAACCGGTGCGGCGAGCAGGCCGGCCGGGCGCAGCGGGGGACGGCGACGGGCGAGCGCGCGAGCGGATCACCCGCACCGCGCCCGTGCGCGGCGCCGACGGCGCGAAGCGCGGGAGCGCGACGAGCGGACCGGCACCGGCCTGCACGGACCGCGCGCTCGTGATCGACGGCCCGGGCTCCGCGACCGTGCAGGACCTGCCGCGGGAACCTGGCCCGGTCGCCGTCGAGACGGTGTACAGCGGTCTGTCCGCCGGCACCGAGCTGAGCTTCTACACCGGCACGCACCCCGCCCTGTCCGCATGCTTCGACCCGGAACTGGGGCTGTTCCAGCGCGACCGGGCCGCAGCGGGCTACCCGGTGACCCGGCTCGGGTACATGGAGGTCGCCCGGCTCCGCTCCGGGGTGGTCCCCGGAGCGGAGCCGGGAGCGCTCGTGGCGATGACCTACGGCCATCGCGCCGGTTACGCCGCCGACCCGCTGCGCGACCGGATCATCGTGCTGCCGCGCGACCTCGACCCGCTGCTCGGGATCTACGTCGCACACATGGGCCCGATCTGCGCCAACGGCCTGCTCTACGCCGCCGCCGAGGAGTGCGGCACCGACGTCCGCACCCTCGGCGACGGTGTGCGCGGGCGCCGGGTGGCGGTCATGGGTGCCGGGGTCGTCGGGCTGCTCAGCGGGTTGTTCGCCCGCCGGCACGGCGCGGACGAGGTCGTCGTGCTCGACCCCGACCCGGCGCGCCGGGCCGCCGCCGAGGGGCTCGGGCTCGAGGGTCTGGACCCCGACGCCGGTGACCCGGCGGTGGTGCTCAAGACCCGGTGGCGCCGAGGTCCGGGCGACCGGGGCGCCGACGTGGTGCTGCAGTGCCGCGGCCGGACCGCCGCGCTCGCGTGCGCGCTGCGCCTGTGCCGGCCACAGGGCACCGTCGTCGATCTGGCCTTCTACACCGATGCCGGGGCCGCGCTGCGCCTCGGTGAGGAGTTCCACCACAACGGGCTGGCCCTGCGGTGCGCGCAGATCGGCCGGGTCCCTCGGGGGACCGCCCACCGCTGGGATCGGGAGCGGCTGTCGGCCGAGACCGTCGGGTTGCTGCGTACCGACGGCTCCGCTCTGCGAAAGCACCTGGTCACCGACGTGCTGCCGCTGGCCGAGGGCCCCTCCCTCCTGGCCGACCTCGCGGCCCGGCGCCGGCACGTCGGCCAGGCCGTCCTCACCTTCGACGACGCCCGATAGCGGCCGGACGGTCTCCCGGCCCCCGGTGGCCAATAGTTCCGCGCGTCTTGGCCTCCCGATGCCGAGGTGCGGAAGGGCCCCCTGCGGACACGATCGCGGTCCAGGCGGACATCCGCCGAGGAGAGGGGACCCTCCACATGACCCAGCAACGCCTCTGCGCACCACCGGAGTTGCGCTCGGACGCGCCTCCCCCCCGCCGGGTGGACGATGCGGTCGGCGAATCCGGCCCCTGCGTCCCCGAGCGGCCCGGCGCGCCCCGGACGGGGACGGCAGGGCCACGTCGGCGCACCGACGGATACGCCCACCTCGCGCCCCTGTTCGCCGAGTTGGCCGGGCTGGCCCGTGACGATCCGCGCCGCGCCGCCCTGCGCGAGCAGCTCATCACCGGGCATCTGCCCGTGGCGCGCCACGTGGCGCGCCGCTACGCACATCGGGGTGAGGCGCTGCAGGATCTCGAGCAGGTCGCCACGCTCGGCCTCATCCAGGCCGTCGACCGGTTCGAACCCGACCGCGGTCCCGACTTCCTGTCGTTCGCGGTGCCTACCATCAGCGGCGAGGTGCTGCGGTACTTCCGCGACCGCGCGTGGGTCATCCGGGTGCCGCGACGGCTCAAGGACCTGCAGGTGGCCATCTACGGTGTGGTGGGTCCGATGGGCCAGGAGCTGAGCCGCTCGCCGCGGCCCAGCGAGATCGCCGCCCGGCTGGGCATCGACGTCCAGGACGTCGTCGACGGCCTGCAGGTGCACCACGCCTACCACTGCTTCTCCCTCGACGAACCGGCGGGGACCGACCCCGGGGCCGGTGGTGTGACCCGTTTCGGTGCCGCGCTCGGCCGTCCCGATCCGGGGGTGGCCCTGGTGGAGAACCGGCAGGCGCTCGGCCCGCTGCTCGAGGCGCTGCCCGACCGCGAACGCACGATCGTGCTGCTGCGCTTCTTCGGGGAGATGACCCAGACCCAGATCGCACGGGAGATCGGGATCTCGCAGATGCACGTGTCCAGGCTGCTCACGGCGACGCTCACCCGCTTGCGCCGAGCCCTGACCGCCGGCACCTGAACGCGGCCTATGACTTCCGGTTCGGTACTCACCTCGACCGGCGCGGTCGCCCCCGAACCGCCCGGCCCCGTCCGCCCCGTTCCAGCGGCATGGTCGCCGCTGCGGCACCGCTGGTACCGGGCGCTGTGGATCGCCCAGTTCGTCGCGAACATCGGGACCTGGGCCCAGCTCGTGGGTGCGCAGTGGCTGATGGGCGATCTCGACGGCCGCGACTTCATGGTCGCGCTCATCCAGACCGCCGCCACGCTGCCGGTCTTCCTGCTGGTCGTCCCGGCCGGGGCGCTCGGCGACATGTTCGACCGGCGCCGGCTGCTGCTGTGCGGCCAGCTGCTGATGGCGGCGGCCGCCGGCTCCCTGGCGCTGTTCACCGCGCTGGGGACGATGACACCCGGCCTGCTGCTCGGGCTGATCGCGGCGATGGGCATCGGGCAGGCGATCTCGATGCCGACGCTCCAGGCGGTGCAGCCCGACCTCGTCGAATCCGACGAGCTCCCGCAGGCCGCGCTGCTCAACGGGGCGAACGCCAACATCGGGCAGGCCCTCGGGCCCGCGGTGGGCGGCGTGCTCATCTCCGTGTTCGGTCCGGTGGCCAACTTCACGCTCAACGCGCTGTCCTTCGTCGGCGTGCTGCTGGTGATCGCCCTCTGGCGCCGCCCGCCGGAGCCGCGCCCGCTCGGCCACGAGCAGCTGCGCCGCGCGGTCCGGGCCGGCGCGCGCTATGTCCGCAGCGAGCCGCTGTTCGCGACCGTGCTCGCCCGCTCCGCGGTGTTCATGCTGTTCGCCAGCGCGTTGTGGGCGTTGCTGCCGGTGATCGCCCGCGGGCGTCTCGGACTCGACGCCGGGGACTACGGGCTGCTGCTCGGCGGCGTGGGCCTCGGGGGGATCCTCGGCGCGATCGTGGTGCCCACCGTGCGCGCCCACGTCGACGCCGACTCGCTGGTGGCCGTGGGCTCGCTGGTCTACGCGGGGTCGATGCTGATCACCGGCTTGGCCCGGTCCGCGCTGGCGGTCGGCTGCGCGCTGATCGTGACCGGTCTGGCCTGGGTCGCGGTGCTGTCCACGTTCAACGCGGCCGCCCAGGTCGTGCTCCCGGGATGGACCCGCGCCCGCGCGCTGGCCTACTTCCAGCTCGTCTTCATGGGCGGGCAGGCACTGGGCGGCGTGCTGTGGGGGGCGGTGGCCCAGGAGTTCACTTCCGTGACGGCACTCGTCGTGGCCGCGGCCGGGATGGCACTGAGCGTGCCGATCGTCCGGTGGCGGCTGCGGCTGCAGGCCGAGACCGTGGACGTCAGCGCGGTGCGACACCTGCCCGATCCGCCCGTCGCCCACCTCGACGCCGGCCCGGTGCTGGTGACACTGGAGTGGCGGGTGCCCCAGGAGGAGGCCGCCGCGTTCATCGCGGCGATGCTGCCGGTGGGGCGGGCGCGCAAGCGCACCGGCGCGCAGCTGTGGGGACTGTTCGAGGACCTCGAGGACCCGGAGGCGTTCCTGGAGGTGTTCACCGTGGCTGACTGGTCCGAGCACCTGCGCCAGCACCTGGAGCGTGGCACCGCCGCCGACCGCGACCTGGAGGTGCGGGCCCGCCGGTTCATCGTCCGGGGCACCGAACCGCGGGTCCGGCACCTGGTGCGGGCGGACGCGACCAGCCTGTGAGCCGCCCTGCGAGCCCTCAGGCGTACGCCGGGCCGCGCAGTGTCTGCGAGGGCGGCAGCCCGTACCGGGTGCCGTAGGCGCCGACGAACCGCACGGGGTCGGCGAACCCCCACCGGTAGGCGGTGGTGACGACCGTGGTCTCCCCGGGAGCGTGGTCCTGCAGATCCAGATGGGCTCGTGCCAGCCGGACCTGCCGGAGGTAGTGGCCCGGCCGCACGCCCAGGTGCCGCAGCCAGCTCTCCTGCAGCGCCCGAACGCTGAGTCCCGCATCGCGCGCGAGGTCGGCGACGGTGAGGGGGCGCTCCGGGAAGGCCTCGATGGTGTCCACGGTCCGCCGGACCGGGCCCGGGGCCCAGGAGCGGACGGGCGCCTCGAGCTCCTCGCGGTACGGGTGGTCGATGGCCTCCAACAGGCTCGCGAGCAGCGACTCCTGCATCGGCTCGGCGATCGTCGGGTTGTCCAGCCCACCGCCGGGGCCGCCCCCGTCCAGGATGAGCCGCACCAGCCCCGCCCACACCCGGCCGGCCGCGGTGTTGAGGTCCATCGTCGGCGCGAGGCGCAGGGGCCGCTGCACGTCGTGACCCAGCCGGCCCTCCAGCGCGTCCTCGAGGGCACCGGCGTCGATCCGGACGACGAACAGGTCGTAGTCGGGATCGGTGGTGATGTCGATCTCTCCCACGGGCTGGTAGACGGCGGCCCGGCCGGGCGCGACGTCTGCCTCGACGCCCCGGTGCTCGGAGTGCATGATCCCGTGGACCGGGAAGCCGATGGAATAGCCGACGTCGTCGTCGGCGGGCAGGCCGAGCCGGGTGCCGTCGGTGTACCAGGCCTCCTCGACGCTCAGCGGCCCGCGCGCCACGCCGTGGGCGTCGTAGGAGAAGTCCGGTGTGGGCCGGTGCAGCAGATCCAGGGACGTGATGACGTCGCCGTCCCGGATCACCGACTCGGCGACATCCGGGTCGACCTCGCGGAAGGTGAAGTACTGCGGATCAGCCATGACGGGCGGCACCCCTCAGGTCAGCAGGCGGAACAGCTGGAACGCGCGGTCCCAGTCCTCGGTCGACGGGTTGCCCATCTCGGGGTCGATCACACGGAAGGTCCGGGCCAGTCCGACCGACAGTCCGCCGTAGAGGTGCACCAGCCGTTCCTCGGTCTCGTCCGCGAACGTCACGTCCGGCGGGCGCCGGCTCATCTGGCGCAGCAACGGCAGGATCTCCTCGGCCTCCTCGAGCCTGTCGAACTCGCGGATGCGCTCCTGCACACCCTTGGTGATCGGCAGGTCGGGCGGCTGGACCACGTCCCGGCCGTTCCACTTGGCCGTGATCGAACCGGCCAGTGCCATGTCGTCGACCTTCTCGTCGATGAACTCGTGGAAGCGTCTGAGGTCCTCCTTGTCGACGTCGATGCCCGCCACCGATCGGAAGAACCGTTCGAACTGGGCCGTGCCCGAGACCGCCATGCGTGCTCCCTCTCCTCACCGCACCGTCGCCAGGTACTCGTGCACCAGGCGCACCGCCATCGATCCCTCACCCACCGCCGAGGCGACCCGCTTGGTGGAGCCGCTCCGCACGTCACCGGCCGCGAACACGCCCGGCGTGCTGGTCTCCAGCAGGAGCGGCTGCCGGGCCTGCCCACCGTCGAGCCCCGACCCGTCCTGGACCGCGGCCGGTCCGGTCAGGACGTATCCGCCGGAGTCCACCGCGACGGTGTCCGGCAGCCACTCGGTGCACGGGTCGGCCCCGATGAACACCATCAGCTCGTGCGCGGGCAGCACCCGGCGTTCGTGCGTGTCGAGGTCCTCCACGACGACCGACTCCAGGACACCGCGCTCGCCCTGCAGTTCCCGCACCTCGGTGTGCACCAGCACCTCGACGCGGGGGTCGCGCTCGATCCGGTCGGCCAGGTAGCGCGACATGTACTCGCCCAGTTCGCGTTCCCGGATCACCAGGCGGACCTGCGCCGCATGATCGGCGAGGAACAGCGCGGCCTGCCCGCCGGAGTTCCCGCCGCCGACGACGACCACCGGATCGCCGGCGCACACCTGCGCCTCCATGGGTGTGGCGGCGTAGTAGACGCTGCTCTCCTCGTACTCCTCGAGCCGGGGAACCGGCAACCTCCGGTAACGGGCACCGGTCGCGATGATCACCGCGCGGGCCGCCACGCTGTCGCCGTCAGCGAGCCGCAGCACGTGCTCTCCCTCGCCGGCCTCCATCCCGATCACCTCGGCCGGCACCGTGGCGCGCGCGCCGAACTTCTCGGCCTGGATGATCGCGCGCTCGGCGAGCTCGCCCCCGGAGATTCCGGCCGGGAACCCGAGGTAGTTCTCGATCCGCGAGGTCCGCCCGGCCTGGCCGCCGACGGCCACCCCGTCGAGCAACGAGGTGTCCAGGCCCTCCGAGGCCCCGTACACCGCGGCCGCGAGGCCGGCCGGCCCGCCGCCCACGACCACCAGGTCGCAGATCTCCGATCTCGACCGGTCGCTGCGCAGCCCGATCAGTCCGGCCAGCTCGGCATTGCTGGGGTTGTGCAGCACCCGGTCCCGCCAGATCACCACCGGCGTCTCCTCCGGGCCAAGTCCCAGATGGCGCAGCAGCGCATCGGCCGCGGTGTCGGACTCCAGGTCGACGAACCGGTGCGGCAGCCGGTTGCGAGCGGCGAACTCGCGCAGCCGGCGGGTGTCCGGGGAGTAGCGGGAGCCGACGATGCGGAAGCCCAGGCCCTGGTCGAGGACGAGCCACCGGCGGATCAGGAAGGCGCGCAGGACCTCGTCGCCGAACGCGGGATCGGACAGGGTGATCTGTCTGAGCCGCTCGGCCGGGATCGCGATCACCTCGCCCGGGTCGGCCACCAGCCACGTCAGGAATGCCACCTGCCCGGTGAGCAGGCCCAGCTCACCGAGGAACCTCCCCGGCCCGTGCACCCTGATGACCCGCTGCTCGGGCGTGCCGAGGGCCTCCACGGCCGCGACGCGCCCGGAGAGCACGACGTAGAACATCTCGTCCGGCTCGCCCTCGGCGATGAGCACCTCCCCGCGACGGGTCGGGCGCCGCTCACCCAGCGCGGACAGCTCCTGGATCCGGGCCTCGTCCAGCCGCGGGAACGCGCCGTGCAGGTCCGGGGTCTCCCCCGGGGGTACCGCCGCCAGCAACTGCTCGAGGTCCGGCCCCTCTGCGCGTGTCGCCGTCATGACCTCCGATCGGCCGCCCCTGCCGGCGGTCATACGAAGGCCTCGTCCACGAAGCACCAGCGCCAGTCCTCGCCCGGCTGGAACGACTGCACGATGGGGTGGCCCACCACCCCGGCGTGCCCGCGGGCGTGACGCATCGGGGACGAGTCGCAACAGCCCACGTGTCCGCAGGTCAGGCACAACCGCAGGTGCACCCACGGGGAACCGATCTGCAGACACTCCTGGCAGCCCTCCGGCGTTCCGGGCGTGACGTCGCGGATCCAGCTGACGTGCGGATCCGCGACGGTGCCACCGATCGGAATCCCGAAGGTCATGTCACCACGTCCGGTACCGCTGGGGCGGCCGGGGTGCGGGACGTGCCACGATCGCCCAGGACCAGCGCGGCTCCCATCCCGACCAGCCACACGTCCTTGGCCAGCGGGACACCTTCCTGGCTCGGGAACACGCTGCCGGGCCGGCGCATCCCCGGGGTCTTCCAGTACAGGCCCAGCAGGCCCGCGCCGAAACCCAGCAGCCCGAGGCCGGCCAGCTTCGCGGGCACGAAGGGGGCGAGCAGCGCGCCACCGAGCGCGATCTCACCGGCGGACACCAGTTTCACGAACTGTCCGGGCTCGATCGTGCTGACGAAGGGGTAGGTGCCGGCGGCGAACCCGTGCAGGTGCTTCGCGGTCTCCTCGTCGGCGTTCCTCTTGGAGAGGCCGGAGTCCAGGACGTAGGTGCCGCTGCTCAGCCGCAACGGCCACTGCCAGGCTCGCTCGCGCAGGGTCATGACGACCTCTGGCTCGAGTCCGCTGAGTCCTGCCGGGACGCCGCGGCGCCGGATCCGCCGGACCCCGTTCCGAGAGCCTCGTCGAGCCAGGCGCGCAGCACCGGGACCGGCGCGGCACCGGGCTGCCGGGCGATCACCTGGCCGTCACGCACCACCATGAGGGTGGGCACCGCACGCACTTCGAAGCGCTGGGAGAGCCGCGGGGCGGTGTCGACGTCCACCTTCACGAGCTTGATCTGACCGGCCCGCTCGGTGGCCAACTGCTCCAGCGCGGGGCTGACCATCCGGCACGGCCCGCACCAGGTCGCCCACAGGTCGACCACGACGGGGATCGAGGACCGCTCGACCACCTCGGCGAAGTCGTCGTCACCGGCGTCGACGATCCACGGCAGCGGGTTGTGGCAGTTGCCGCACTTCGGGACGCCCTCGGCTGCGGCCGGCACCCGGTTCTTGCGTCCGCAGTGCGGGCAGGTGACGACGCTGCTGCGCTGGGTCGCCTGCGTGCTCGCGCCGCTGCTCATGCCGTGGCCTCCACGGTCTGCTCGGCGTGGCTGATCACGAGCTCGTCACCCTTGAGCTCGATCCGGATGATCGAGCCGTCGGGGATCACGTCGCGCAGCAGCGCCCGGGCGATGCGGGTCTCCACCTCGCGCGCGATGAAGCGGCGTAGCGGCCGCGCCCCGTACACCGGGTCGTAACCCTGTTCGGCGATGAACCGCCGCGCGTCGTCGGTCACCTCGAGGACGAGCTGGCGCTCGGAGAGCCGCTTGCGCAGATCGCCCAGCATCAGCTCGACGATGCGCTCGATCTCGACCGGGGTGAGCGGCTTGAACAGCACCGTGTCGTCCACCCGGTTGAGGAACTCGGGCCGGAAGTGTCCCCGCAGCTCGGCCAGCACCAGCTCCCGGGCCTCCTCCCGCAGCTGGCCCTCGGGGGTGACGCCGTCGATCAGGTACTGGGACCCGATGTTGGACGTCATGATGATCACGGTGTTGCGGAAGTTGACGGTGCGGCCCTGCGCGTCGGTCAGCCGGCCGTCGTCGAGGACCTGCAGCAACGTGTTGAACACGTCGGCGTGGGCCTTCTCGATCTCGTCGAAGAGCACCACCGAGTACGGCCGGCGGCGGACCGCCTCCGTGAGCTGGCCGCCCTCCTCGTAGCCGACGTAGCCGGGCGGGGCCCCGACCAGGCGGCTCACGGTGTGCCGCTCCTGGTACTCGCTCATGTCGATCCGGACGATGTTGTCCTCGGAGTCGAACAGCGCCTCGGCCAGCGCCTTGGCCAGCTCGGTCTTCCCGACGCCGGTCGGGCCCAGGAAGATGAACGACCCGGTGGGCCGTCGCGGATCCTTGACGCCGGAACGGGCGCGGATGATCGCGTCGGTCACCGCCTGGACCGCCTCGTCCTGGCCGATCACCCGCTCGTGCAGGATCTCGTCCAGGCGGAGCAGCTTCTCCCGCTCCCCCTCGGTCAGCCTGCTCACCGGGATCCCGGTCCACGCCGAGACGATCTCCGCGATCTCCTCGGCGGTCACCACCTCACGCAGCAGCCGGTGTTCGCCCTGCTTGGCGAGGAGTCGCTGTTCCTCGGCCTCGAGCTTGCGCTCCAGCTCGGCGAGCCGGCCGTAGCGCAGCTCCGCCGCCCGGTTCAGGTCGTAGCGCCGCTCGGCCTCCTCGATGTCGCGGCGGACCTGCTCGAGCTCGGCGCGCAGCTCCTGGACCCGCTTGATCGCATGGCGTTCGGCCTCCCACTGGGCGCGCATCGCGTCGGCCTGCGCACGCAGGTCGGCGAGCTCCTTGCGGAGCTGGTCGAGCCGCGCGAGGCTCGCCGCGTCGTCCTCCTTGGCCAGCGCGGCCTCCTCGATCTCCAGCCGCATCACCTTGCGGGTGATCTCGTCGAGCTCGGCCGGCATCGAGTCGATCTCGGTGCGCAGCCGGGCGCACGCCTCGTCGACCAGGTCGATGGCCTTGTCGGGCAGGAACCGGTCGGTCAGGTAGCGGTGGCTCAGCGTGGCCGCGGCGATGAGCGCGTTGTCCTGGATCCGTACGCCGTGGAACACCTCCAGGCGCTCCCGCAGTCCGCGCAGGATGGAGATGGTGTCCTCGACGCTGGGCTCGTCGACGTAGACGGGCTGGAACCGGCGCTCGAGCGCCGCGTCCTTCTCGATGTGGCGGCGGTACTCGTCCAGCGTGGTCGCGCCGATCATGTGCAGCTCGCCGCGGGCCAGCATCGGCTTGAGCATGTTGCCGGCGTCCATCGCGCCCTCGGCCGCCCCCGCGCCGACGACGTTGTGCATCTCGTCGACGAACAACAGGATGCGCCCCTCGGCGGCCTTGACCTCGGCGAGCACCGCCTGCAGGCGCTCCTCGAACTCGCCGCGGTACTTCGCACCGGCCACCAGCAGGCCCATATCCAGGGCGAAGATGGTCCGGTCGCGCAGCCCCTCCGGCACGTCGCCGTGGGCGATGCGCTGGGCCAGGCCCTCCACGATCGCGGTCTTGCCGACGCCCGGGTCACCGATCAGCACCGGGTTGTTCTTGGTCTTGCGGCTCAGGATCTGGATCACCCGGCGGATCTCGGTGTCACGGCCGATCACCGGGTCCATCCGCCCGGTCCTGGCCGCCTCCACGAGGTCCTGGCCGTACTTGGCCAGCGCCTCGTAGGTCCCCTCCGGGGTGGCCGAGGTGACGCGCTGGTTACCACGCACCCTGGTCAGCTCGGCGAGGAACTTGTCCCTGGTCACGCCGTACTGGGCCAGCAATCGCCCGGCGGCGCTGCGCTGGCCCTCGTCGGCGAGCGCGACGAGCAGGTGCTCGACGGAGACGTACTCGTCCTTCAGCCGCCTGGCCTCGCGCTCGGCCGCCTCGAGGACCTGGGCCAGCCGCTGGGTGATCGAGACCTGCCCGGGTTGGGCGGCCGGGCGGGTGGTCCGCGGCTTACGCGCGAGCTCGGCCTCCAGGGCCGAGCTCAGGCCGTCGATGTCGGTCCCCATCGCCGTCAGCAGCCGCGGGACGAGCCCCTCGGGCTGTTCGAGCAGAGCGAGCAGCAGGTGCTCGCCGTCGACCTCGGTGTGGCCGGCCCGGACCGCCAGGTTCTGTGCGGCCTGGAGGGCCTGCTGGGACATCTGGGTCAGGCGGTTCAGGTCCATGTCACACTCCGTCGGTCGTCGATGCGGCTCCGGCGCGCGACCGTCTCCAGGTCTTGGATCCGGTCGAGCAGGTCGATCACCAGTCCGAGCGCCGCGTAGTTCAGGGGCAGCCCGGCCCGCAACCGCTGGATGCGGGCCATGGTGGTGAGCTGTTCGCGGGGGAACCGCAGATCGCCGTTGGTGTCCCGGGTGGCGCGGATGAGGCCGAGCGCCACGAAGCGCCGGAGCAACTCGGGATGGACACCGCTGCGGCGGGCGAAGTCCTCCTGGGTCAGACCCTGTTGCTGAGCGACGGGCAGGTATTGGACCGTCATCGGTGCGGACCCTTCATGTCGTGTCGTCGCTGTCGCCGGCGTCCGACGTGGTGCGCCGCCCGCCGCCCCGGTGGCCGCCCCGGCGTTTCCCGCCACCGCGGCCGTCGCCGGTGGGCCGGTCCTCGGTGCTCGTGGTCTCACCGCGGGTCGTGTCCCCGCGACGGGGGTCGAAGTTGGCGGTGGCTGCCAGCTCGGACCACAGCTCCCGCTCGCGATCGGTGGGCGGCCGCGGCGGCACCACGATCTTGACCTCGGCGTAGAGGTCTCCCGGACGGCCGCGCTGGTCGGGCATGCCCTCTCCGCGCAGCCGCAGCCGCCGCCCCGTCGACGAACCCGCCGGGACCGTCACCTTGGTCTCGCCACCAGGTGTTCTGACGGGGACGGTGGCTCCCAGCGCCGCCTCCCAGGGCGCGAGCAGCAGGTCGACGGTGATGTCGCGGCCCTTGACCTTGAACTTCGGGTGGCCCTGCAGCTTGACGATCAGGTACAGGTCTCCCGGTTCGCCACCGTTCAGCCCGCGGCCGCCCTCGCCGGCGAGCCGGATGCGCCGGCCCTCGGTCACCCCCGGGGGGATGTTGACGGTGTAGTTGCGGGGACCGCTCGTGCCCTCGAGGGTGATCTGGCGGCGTCCACCGCGGTAGGCCTCCTCGACGCTCAGCGGGAGTTCCGCCTCCTGGTCGGCACCCGCCACCGGCCCGGTCCGGCCACGGCGGCCGAACATCCCGCCCAGGAGGTCCTCGAGGTCGACACCCTCGAAGCCACCGTAGGACTCGTAGCCCCGGTCCCCGCCGAACCCGGCGCCGTACCCGCCGCTGCGGACCCCGCCGCCACGGCGGAAGCCGCCCCCGTAGCCACCGTAACCGCCACCGAACCCGCCGCCGGCCCGCGCGCCCGCGCCGACCCGCTCCTCCCAGTCGTCCGGGACCTGGCGGAAGTTCTCGCCGAAACGGTCGTACTTGCGCCGGGTCTCCGGATCCTCCAGCACGCTGTAGGCCTCGTTGATCTCCTTGAACCGCTCCTCGGCGGCCGGGTCCTTGTTGACGTCCGGGTGGTTCTGGCGCGCCAGCCGGCGGAAGGCCTGCTGCAGCTCCGACGCATCGGCGTCCCGGGACACCCCGAGAACCTCGTAGTAGTCACGCGCCATCCGCGCTCACCCCGACGACGACTGGGTGACGGTCACGGCGGCCGGGCGCAGCTGCCGGTCAGGCGCGCCGTAGCCGGGCCGGACCACCGACGCGACGGCGCCGGGTGGGGTGCCCGAGTCGTCGGGCTCCACGACGCCGACGACCTCGTGCCGGGTGGGGTCGAACGGGACCCCGGCCTCGTCCTGGCGGGCGAAGCCGAGGTTCTCCAGGATCGTGAGCGCCTGCTGACGGACGCCCCGGATGCCCTCGATGATGGACTTGGGGTCGGCGCCGGCGTGCTCCAGCGCCAGGTCGATCGTGTCGAGCACCGGGAGGAACGCGCCGGCCACCAGCGCCCGCTCCGCAGCACGCTCGCGACTCACCTCCCTGGTGTAGCGCTTGCGGAAGTTGTCCAGATCGGCGACGGCGCGCCGCCACCGGTCCTCGAGTTCGGCGATCTCGCTCTGTTCGGGGCCGGTTCGGTCGGCCGGGATGACCGGTTCCCCGGCCCGATCCGCCGGGGCGGCCGCAGCCCCCGGATCGGCGGCCACCCCGGCGGGCGGCTCCTCCTGCTGCCCAGGACCCCGCTGCTCCGGCGCCTGTCGGACCGATTCAGGCCGGTCAGACTCCGACTGGGCCGGGTGACGCGGGGTGGTTCCTGGGCTCTGCTCCGTCGACTTCTCCGACATCGAAATACCTCAGCTGCGGTCGAACTCGGCGTCGATCACGTCGTCGTCCTGGGCAGCGCCCCCGCCGGTCGTGGCACCGGCCGTCGCACCGCCCGAGCCGCCGCCGGGTGCACCGCCGGCTCCCGCGGTGGCCGCCGCCTGCAACCCGGCCGCCACCTGCTGCAGCTCGGAGGTCAGCTCGCGCACCCGGTCCAGCGGAGCCTGGTCGGCCACCGCCTGCCGGGCGTCGGTCACGAGCATCTCGGCCCGGGCGCGCTCGTGGGCGGGCGCGGCGTCGCCGAGTTCCTCCAGCCGCCGCTGTACCTGGTAGGCGATCTGGTCGAGCTCGTTGCGGGCGTCGACCTCCTGGCGCAGCGCCTGGTCGGCGGCTCGGTTGCGCTCGGCCTCCTGCACCATCCGGTCGATCTCGCTCGTGTCCAGGTTGGAGCTCTCGGAGATCGTGATGCCCTGTTCAGCGCCTGTGTCCTTGTCCCGTGCGGTCACGTTCAGGATGCCGTTGGCGTCGATGTCGAGGGTGACCTCGACCTGCGGCTCGCCGCGCGGCGCGGGCCGGATGTCGGTGAGCTGGAACCGGCCCAGCACCCGGTTGTCCGCCGCGCGCTCGCGCTCGCCCTGCAGCACCACCACGTCCACCGCGGGCTGGTTGTCCGCCGCGGTGGAGAAGATCTCGCTGCGCCGGGCCGGGATCGTCGTGTTGCGCTCGACGATCCGGGTCATCACGCCACCCTGGGTCTCCACGCCCAGCGAAAGCGGGGTGACGTCGAGCAGCAGGACGTCGGAGACCTCGCCCTTGAGTACCCCGGCCTGGATCCCCGCACCGACGGCGACGACCTCGTCGGGATTCACCGTCATGTTCGGATCCTTGCCGCCGGTGAGACGGCGGACCAGGTTCTGCACGGCCGGGATCCGGGTCGACCCGCCGACGAGGATGACCTCGTCGATGTCGTCGGCGCTGATCTTGGCGTCCGACATGGCCTGCTTGACCGGGCCCATCGTGCGCTCGATCAGGTCGCCGGTGATCTGCTCGAACGTCGAGCGGTTCAGCGTCGCCGTCAGGTGCTTGGGCCCGGTGGCGTCCGCGGTGATGAACGGCAGGCTGACCTGGGTCTGGGTGACTGAACTGAGCTCGATCTTCGCCCGCTCGGCGGCCTCGTACAGCCGTTGCAGCGCCTGCGGGTCCTGGCGCAGGTCGATCCCGTTCTCCTTCTGGAACTGGTCGGCCAGGTAGTCGACGATCCGGCGGTCGAAGTCGTCCCCACCGAGGTGGGTGTCGCCCGCGGTGGCCCGCACCTCCACGACGCCGTCGCCGACGTCGAGAATGCTCACGTCGAACGTGCCGCCACCGAGGTCGAACACCAGGACCGTCTCGTGCTCGCGCTTGTCCATCCCGTAGGCCAGCGCCGCGGCCGTCGGCTCGTTGATGATCCGCAGGACCTCGAGGCCCGCGATCTTGCCGGCATCGCGGGTGGCGGTGCGCTGCGCGTCGTTGAAGTAGGCCGGGACGGTGATGACGGCCTCGGTCACCTTCTCGCCGAGGCTGCGCGATGCGTCGTCGGCGAGCTTGCGCAGGATCAGCGCGCTGATCTCCTCCGGGGCGTACAGCTTGTCCCGGACCTTGATCCGCGCGTTCCCGTGCTCGTCGGGCACCACGTCGAAGGTGACCTGCTTGGCCTCCTCCTCGATCTCGTCGTACTTACGACCGATGAAGCGCTTGACCGAGTAGATCGTGCCCTTCGGGTTGAGGATGGCCTGCCGGCGGGCCAATTGACCTACCAGCCGCTCCCCGGTCTCGGTGAAGGCGACCACCGACGGGGTGGTGCGGGATCCCTCGGCGTTCGGGATCACCTGCGCCTCACCGCCCTCCCAGGCGGCGATCACCGAGTTCGTCGTACCCAGGTCGATGCCTGCGGCCCTGGCCATGTCAGACCCCCACCCCGAGCAGTCGGGCCGCCTCGTCGGCGACCTCATCGTCGACCATCACCTCGTAGCGCTGGGGCAGCATCATCGTGACCGAGGCGAAGTCCCGCCGGCCGCGCTGCGCGACGTAGATGATCCCGTTGATGATCGCGCCGATGATGGCGCCGAACACCAGGCCGTAGAGCGCCAGCAACAGGCCCGCGATCAGCGGGTTGATCCAGTTGAAAAGTCCGAAGATCCAGCCGATGAGCGCACCGGGGACGGCGCCGCTGATGGCGCCGCGCCAGAGCGCCCGGGGCAGGTTCATCTTTCCGGTGACCTGTTCGACCAGCTCCAGGTCACGGCCGACGATGGCCACGCGGTCGACCGGGAAGTCGAGGTCGGCCAGCCGGTCGACGGCCCGTTCGGCGTCGGCGTAGGTGGCGAAGGACGCGATCGCCCGTCTCACCCCGCGCCCTGCGGGCGCGCGGGCGCCGGGGTCCGCGGCACTGCTCGCCGGGGTGCCCGGCCGGCCCGCGGTGGAGCTCGGCTGATCAGTCATGGTGACCCTCCTGGTTCAGGCCTGCACCGACGACTCTGCGGTCGCCGGCCGGCCTGCCGTGTCGGACGCTGTTGCCTCGGTCGACGGGGACGTGCCCTGGGCACCGAGTGGGATCCGGCGTGGCTTGCTCGTCTCGCTGACCGGGATGGTCATGGTCAGCACGCCGTTGTCCATGTCCGCCGACAGTCCACCGGGGTCGAGGTTCTCGCCGAGGAACAGCTGTCGCATGAACTCGCCGTAGGGCCGCTCGTCGACGATGACCTCGTCGCCCTCCTGCCGTTGCGGGTACCGCCGGGCCCGGATGGTCACGACGTTGCGCTCGACCGTCACATCGACGTCGTCGGGGGACACACCGGGCAGGTCGAGGAAGACCAGGAACTGGTCCCCGCGGCGCAGCGCCTCCATCGGCATGCTGCGGACGGCCCGGGTTCCGACGGACAGAGCCTGTTCGGCAAGCCGGTCGAGCTCACGGAAGGGATCGAATCGCATGAGTGTCACAGCGGGCCTCCAGCAGTATCGGTGGTACTCGGCGGCCGGCTCGGGCACGACCGAGCAGTCAGGCAACCGTCGCAGCGCCGCCGCAACGGGGTATCGGTCCCGGGGATGGAACCTCGTCGACGGAGTTCGTCCCCCCAGGCCGACCACTGCGCAGAGCCCGCCGCTCAGCAGCGTCGAGGCCACCCCAGACGCCTTCGACCTCGCCGTTGCGCATCGCCCAGCCGAGGCATTCCTGGGTCACCGGACAGCACTCGCACACGGCCTGCGCCCGCGCCGTCTGGCCCGCGGCAGGGGTGCCGGAACCCACCGGGAAGAACAATTCAGCGTCGAACCGGCGGCATGCCGCCCGATCGATCCACTCGGTCATCGCCGCATGGTGCGATCGCGGGCCGGGACCCGTCCTGGTCACGGCGGCGCCAAGCACGGTCGGCGTGGTCGATCCGTCAGGACGGACTTCGAAGGCCTCGGCCGGCCTTCGCCCTCCGGGGCCTAGTGCGGGGCCGCGATCAGGTTCCAGGCGCGCGTGGCGACGTGCAGGTTGAGCCGGTGATCGACATCGCCGAGATCGAAACCGCTCACCTCGCGGATTCGCTGGAGCCGGTACCGCAGCGTGCTGCGGTGGATGGACATCCCGGCCGCCGTCTCGTCGTAGTTGCCGCCGCAATCCAGGTAGGTCGACAACGTCCGCACCATCTCCGAGTGGTGCTGGGCGTCGTAGTCGAGCAGGGCTCCCAGCCATTCCCGGACGAACCGGTCGACCTCGGCGTCCCCGTCGCTGTCGCTGAGGACGCGGTAGAGGCCGAGGTCCTCGTAGGCGGTGATGCCTCCGGGATTGCGGGAGCGCTCCCGGATGGCCACCGCGCGCTCGGCCTGCTGCCAGGAACGCGGGTAGTCGGCAGGGCGCTCGCACTCCCCGCCGACCCCCATCGCCACCGCGGTCGAGCGCAGGTGCCGGCTGACCGCGGCGTGGATCTCGGCCCACCGGGGCTCCTCGCCCCAGCCGGCCGGGCGGTTGGCCAGCAGGATCACCGACCCGGACCGTCGGGTCAGCAACGACCCCGCGTCGAGGCCGCGGGCGGCCTGTCCGACGGCCTGGGCGACCGCCTCGTCACTCACCCCGCCACGGCCCCGGGCCACGATCACCCGGTGCGGCCGGTGCAGGTCGACGCCCAGCGTTCGGGCCCGGGTGACGGCGCCGTCCTCGTCGGTGCCGGTGATGAGATCCTCCACCAGGTCGCGGCGCAGCCGCAGCTCGACCTCGGCCAGCCCGTGCCGGTGGGCCAGCTCCATCGCCAGCATCGTGGCTCCCTGCTCCAGGGCGAGAACCTCGTGGGGCCCCGCGGTCCGCCCCGGGTCGACGAGGCTGAGCACCCCGAGCACCTCGTCGCGCGGCTGGGCCAGCGCGGTCAGCCGGTCCCGGTCGCGGACCGGGCACCCGTCGCGTTGGGCCCGCCCGAGGACGTCGGCGCGCTGCCGGGCCGGAACCTTGCGCGTGGCCTTCGGACGGCCGGGGCCGGCCCAGGCCAGCACGTTGCCGAAACGGTCCTCGGCCACGACCGGCAATCTTGTCAGATCGTGCACGGCGCGCACGATCCCTTCGGCCCGGTCGCCGGTCGCGGGCACCCGGTTGAGCGTCTCGTGCACAGCGGTCCGGCGTTCGAAGTCCTCGACGGTCTCGTTCAACCGGGCGTTGACGCCGGCCAGCCGGTCACCCATCCGGCGCAGCTCGTCGGCCTGTTCCCGCTGCTCCTCCACGAGCATCGCGGTGGTCAGCGCGGACCCGGCCTGCTCGGCGAGCACCCGCAGCAGGAAGAGTTCCTCCTCTCCCGGTTCGGCGTCCGCACCGAGCACCAGGTAACCCCGGAACCGGCCCAGGCCCGACAGCGGCAACGCCCAGCCCCACTCGGCACCGGGGACCGGGACCGCGCCCTCGCGGGCACCCAACGCCGTCAGCTCCGGGCTCGGCGGCCGGGGCGTCCCGATCAGCGAGAACTGCAGTTCGTCGTTCTCGACGAGGTGGACCGCCTCGGCGCGGGCGGACGACAGCGACGGGACGGAGAACGTGGCGATCCGCAGGATCTCCTCCAGCCCGGCTCCACGAAACATCATCATGCCCACGACGACGAGGGCGCGTAGCGAGGACAGTTGCTCCCTTGCTCCGGAAGATTCCGCGAGTCCAGTTCGGCTCCCCGACTCCAGCCGCAGAGCGGGATCGACCCGGGACGACATCCGGACAAGGATCGGCCTCAGCCCGGCCGAACGCAACCCCGCAGACCAGATTCGTAGCGGGCGAAAACCTCTTGGTGCCAACGGATCGAGGCGAGGAGCGGCGATTCGTCCCAGCGAGTGCAGACGACGCACCGGTGTCCTGGTCACGCCGGCGCGGTTCATCCCGCGAGGGCACCGGCGGCGCCGTCGTGACCGGCGGGTCGCCGCCACGCTGCGTGTCCTCCTCGCTACGGTGCGATGTCGTCCGCGCGCACTGCCGCGCGCGGGATCATCTCGGAGGACCCATGCACTACCGGCTCACCCTCGTCCCGCTCGCGGGGCTGGCGCTCGCCATGACGGCGATGATCGCCACCCCGGCCGTCGCCGCACCAGGGACCCCTGCGACCACCGTGCGTCATGCCCCGGTGGATCGCCCGGGACCGGAGTTGACCGTGCCCTCCGATGTGCTCGCCGCCAGCCTCGACTGCTCACCCGGCATCGACGAGGCGGCGGTCGACCCGGTGCTGCTGCTCTCCGGGACGACGGTGGACCCGCCGGAGAACTTCGACTGGAACTATCAGCCCGCGCTCACCGCGGCCGGCATCCCGTACTGCACCTCGACCGCCCCCGGCCGCAACATGGCCGACATCGCGGTTCGCGGCGAGTACGTCGTGTACGCGCTACGCACGATGGCCGAGCGGGCCGGCCGCGACGTCGCGGTGGTCGGGCACAGCCAGGGCGGGATGGTCACGCGCTGGGCGCTGCGTTTCTGGCCGGACACCCGTGAGCTGGTCTCCGACCTCATCGGGCTCGCGCCCAGCAACAACGGCACGCTGACCGGGTCGGCCGCCTGCACCCCGCTGTGCGCCCCGGCGATCTGGCAGCAGCGGACGGGCTCGAAGTTCCTCGCCGCGTTGAACTCCGGGCGGCAGACCTTCGGCGGCGTCGACTACACCGTCGTCTACACGGACCTCGACGCGGTGGTCACCCCGCAGCCGGCAGGGTCGGTGCTCGCCGCGGACGGCGCCGCCGACGACGAGGTCACCAATGTCGCCCTGCAGCAGGTCTGCCCGGGCAGTACCGCCGACCACATCGCCACGGGCACGTACGACGCGGTGGCCTGGGCGCTGGTGCTCGACGCGCTGACCCATGACGGTCCGGCGGACCCGGACCGCATCGATCCCGCCGTGTGCACGCAACCCCTCATGCCGGGGGTGAACCCGCTGACGTTCCCGGCGGATTCGGCCCGGTCCAGCACGCTGCTGGCGATGACCCTGGCCACCTACCCGCGGGTGGCCGCCGAGCCGGAGCTGGCCTGCTACGCCCGGGCCGAGGGATGCGAGCCGGCCGCCTGAGGGGGTCGAGCCACACCCGCAGAGCGGCAACCGCCCCCGACGGCTCGCCCGCGGAGATACCCCGACTCACCCGCGGCGATACCGCGACTCGCGGGGGTCAGGGGAGGGGCCCCGGGT
>NZ_JAAXKZ010000047.1 GCF_012911875.1 Pseudonocardia bannensis
GTCATCACAGGGCGCGCAGGTTCACGTGATCGAGCCGGGGTTCCTCGCGCTCGGTGCCGAGCACGCTCCAGGCCGCAGGGTCCATCGCGAAGTGCACCCCGTCCGTCGCGGGCAGGCCGATCCAGCGGGCCATCAGCACCCGGCTGAAGTGGCCGTGGCCGACGAGCACCACGTCTCCCCCCGCCAGTACGGTGCGGATCTCGGCCAGCAGCGCGTCGGCCCGCGCGGTGACCTGCTCGGCGCTCTCGCCGCCGGGGACCGGGTGGCTCCACACCGTCCAGCCGGGGTCGGTCCGCCGGATCTCGGGGGTGGTGATGCCCTCGTAGTCGCCGTAGTCCCACTCGGCGAGCCGGTCGTCGACGCGGTCGATCTGCAGGCCCGCGAGCTTCGCCGTGTCCTTGGCCCGCTGCCGCGGACTGCTGAGGACGAGCGCCGGCGCCGCGTCGCTTCCGCGGAGCGCGGCGAGCACCGCACCCGCCGCGCGGGCCTGCTCCCGGCCACGTTCGGTCGTCGGGATGTCCGTCACTCCGGTATGCCGGCCCGTGGCCGACCACTCGGTCTCCCCGTGGCGGAGAAGGAACACCCGCCCGGGCTCGCCATCGTCGGCCACGTCATCGAGACTACGGGCCGATCGGGGAGTTCCGCAGGGCCGTGGGGACGCCCGGGTGGGCGTGCACGGTGGCCGTCGTGAGCCGGGGCACGGACCGGACGAGGGCGTTCTCGGCGTCGTGCGCGATGCGGTGGGCGCGGTCCAGCGAGAGGTCGGCCGCCACCGAGATCGTGACCTCGGCGCGCAGCGTGTGGCCGATCCAGCGCAGCCCGACCCGGTCCACCCCGGCGACGCCGTCCACGCGGCCGAGCGCCGCGGTCGCCTGCTCGACCAGGGCGGGGTCGACGGCGTCCATCAGCCGGGCGAGCACGTGCCGGGCGGCGCCGACGGTGACCACACCGATGGCCGCCGTGATGAGCAGGCCGATCACGGGGTCGGCCCAGCGCCAGCCGATCGCGGCGCCGCCCGCGGAGAGCAGTACGGCGGCGGAGGTGAGCGCGTCCGTGCGGGCGTGCAGGCCGTCGGCGACCAGTGCCGCCGACCCGATCCGGCGGCCCGTCCGGATGCGCACCTGGGCAGCGATCTCGTTGCCGGCGAACCCGATGAGGCCCGCGACGGCCACCGCGCCGATGTGGCGCATGTCCGTGGGCTCGGCCAGGCGTCGCAGCGACTCGAGGCCGGCCAGGATCGCGGAGGTGGCGATCACGGCCACCACGACGATGCCGGCGACGTCCTCGGCCCGGCCGTAACCGTAGGTGAACCGGCGGGTCGCGGGGCGGCGGCCGAGCAGGAACGCGATGCCCACCGGGACGGCGGTGAGCGCGTCGGCGACGTTGTGCAGGGTGTCGGACAGCAGCGCGACCGATCCGGAGGCCAGCACGACGACGGCCTGGAACGCTGCGGTCACGCCGAGCGCGATCAGTGAGATCCACAGGGCGCGCATGCCGGCCCGGGAGCTCTCCATCGCCGGGTCGATGCGATCGGCGGCATCGTGGCTGTGCGGCACGACCAGATGGGTCACCGCCCGCCAGGCCCGGGTCGCCCGATCGGCCTGGCCGTGCCCGTGGCCGTGCCCGTGGCCGTGCCCGTGGCCGTGCCCGTGGTGCTGGTCGACGCTCATGGCAGTGCCTCCCGCCCCGGGGTTCCGCCATCCCCGGACGACTGACACCATACGTGCTCATGTACGCACGCGACGACAGTGCAAGTGCGGAAGCCTGGCAACGGCTACCGGAGAGCGAGCACGTCGAGGCGGCGGCCGAGTCGTTCCGGATGCTCGCCGACCCCACCCGGCTGCGGATCCTCTGGCTGCTCTGCGGCGGCGAGCACGATGTCGGGACGCTCGCGGAGAAGGTGGTCGCGGCGCGGCCGTCGGTGTCGCAGCATCTGGCCAAGCTGCGCATGACGGGCCTGGTCGCCGCCCGCCGGGACGGGCGCCGGGTGGTCTACCGGGCGCGCGGGGGCCACGTCCGGCGCCTGCTGAGGGAGGCCATGGAGGCCGCCGACCACCATCTGACGGGCGCGCCGGACCACAACTGACGCCCCGGAACGCGAAGCGGCGCCGACCGGGACCGGTCGGCGCCGCTGCACGGAGCCTGGGTCAGGCAGCCTGCTTGGTCTCCCAGAAGATCTTGTCGATCTGGGCGATGTAGTCGAGCAGCTCCTGGCCGGTGGCCGGGTCGTTCGAGGCCTTGGTGCCGCCCTCGCCGCCGCCGGCCTTCTTGGTGGCCTTGTTGAACAGCTCGTGGAGCTGGGGGTACTTCTCGAAGTGCGGCGGCTTGAAGTAATCCGTCCACAGCACCCACAGGTGGTGCTTGACCAGGTCGCTGCGCTGCTCCTTGATCAGGACCGCCCGCTTGCGGAACTCCGGGTCGTCGTTGCCCTGGTACTTCTCCTGAATGGCCTTGACGGACTCGGCCTCGATCCGGGCCTGGGCCGGGTCGTACACGCCGCAGGGGAGGTCGCAGTGAGCGGTGGCCTCCAGCCGCGGGCGGAGAATGCGGGACAGAAGCCGCATGGGTCCTCCCTGGTGGTGATCGTTCTGGCGTGGCCAACACTACCCTCGGGATCTTGAGGTCACAGGGTGGACAGCCGCAGTCCGCCGCCGTCACCCGTGTGGGCCCAGGGACGTGGACCATGTCGGGAAGGTCGGGGGAGGCGATGGGCCGATTACGCAGGGTCGCGGTGCGTGGTCCGTCCATGTCTCCGACCCTGACCGACGGTGACGTCGTGCTGGCCCGTTTCGGCACCGCCGTCCGGCCGGGGGACGTCGTGCTCGTGCAGTGGGCCGCGCGGCCCGGACAGCTGTCGGTCAAGCGCGCGGTCCGTGCCGACGGCCCGGGCTGGTGGGTGCTGGGCGACAACCCGTACGGCTCCACCGACTCACGGCAACTCGGCCCGGCGGAGGTGCTGGGGGTGGTGCGCCGCCGGTTGTGGCCACGGCCCGGGCGCTTGCGCGCCCGCGAGTGGTGAGTGATGCCGCAGCGCTACCCGGCACTCACGAGCGCAAGCGCAGGTACCACTCCGCGCACGCGTCCCACCTCGGCAGCAACCCTTGGTCGGCCGCCTCGGCCAGCGTCGGCGCCGCCGCGTCCTTCTCGGACAGAACAGGCGCCACATCGGACGGCCACGGTAGGCCGAGGTCCGGATCCATCGGTGACACCCCGCGCTCCCCGGCCGGGTTGTAGGGCGTCGAGCACAGGTAGGCCATCACGGTGTCGTCGGTGAGCGCGACGAACGCATGCCCCAGCCCCTCGGCCAGGTACACCGCCCGGCACGAGGTGGCGTCGAGCTCCACCGCCTCGAAACGCCCGAACGTCGGCGAGCCCAGCCGGACGTCGACGATCACGTCCAGCAGCGCGCCCCGCGGGCAGTAGACGTACTTCGCCTGCCCGGGCGGGGTGTCGGCGAAGTGCACGCCGCGGATCACCCCGCGCGCGGACACGCTGTGGTTGGTCTGGGCGACGGTGAGGTCGAAACCGAGCGCCGAGCGGAACGCCGCCGACTGGAACGGTGCAGCGAACACGCCGCGCGCATCCGGGAACACCGGAGGCTCGAACATCCACGCGCCGACGATCGGCAGTTCGGTCACCCGCACGGTGAGGAAGGCTACCGGCGGGTCGGTACGTCAGCGGGTAGCATCGCCCACGTACCCGACAGCCGAACCTTCCACCGTCGGCCGCGTCATCCTGCGGCGGCGGCGGGAGGGGCCGTCCGGCACCGCGAAAGGGCCGATACCCGCGACCTCCGGTGCACGGCGAGTGGGCACGCCTCGCGCGCCCCGACGACTCCGCACCCGAGAAAGAGGCCTTTGCGATGACGATCGTTCCCGAGCGCCTGGACGCCGTCCCGTTCCCGACCAGTGACGAGATCTTCGACGCCCACCGCGGCGGCAAGCTCTCCACCGGACTGACTGCTCCGCTGCGCGACGCACGTGACCTGGCCATCGCCTACACACCGGGGGTCGCCGACGTCAGCCGCGCGATCGCGGCGGACCCGGCTCTCGCCGCCCGCTACACCTGGACGAACCGGCTGGTCGCGGTGGTCAGCGACGGCACCGCGGTGCTCGGCCTCGGCGACATCGGCCCGCGCGCCGCGCTGCCGGTGATGGAGGGCAAGTCGGCGCTGTTCAAGTCCTTCGCCGAGCTCGACTCGATCCCGATCGTGCTCGACACCACCGACGTCGACGAGATCGTCGAGACGCTGGTCCGGCTGCGGCCGAGCTTCGGCGCGGTCAACCTGGAGGACGTCTCGGCCCCCCGGTGCTTCGAGCTCGAGGCCCGGCTGATCGAGGCGCTGGACTGCCCCGTCATGCACGACGACCAGCACGGCACCGCGATCGTGCTGCTCGCGGCCCTGCGGGGGGCCTGCGCCGTCGCGGGCCGTGACCTGTCCGGCCTCAGAACCGTGATCTCCGGGGCCGGCGCCGCCGGTGTGGCCTGCGCGAAGATCCTGCTCGCGGCCGGCGCCCGGGACGTCGTCGTGCTCGATTCGCGCGGGGTCCTCGACGCGGGGCGCGGCGGGGTCAAGGCCGAGCTCGCCGCGGTCACCAACCCGCGCGGGATCACCGGCGGCATCGCCGAGGCCCTGGCGGGTGCGGACGTGTTCGTCGGGCTGTCCAGCGCGAAGCTGCCCGAGGAGCTGCTCGCCACGATGGCGCCGGGGAGCATGGTCTTCGCGCTGTCCAACCCGGACCCGGAGGTGCACCCGGAGGTCGCCGCCCGGCATGCCTCGATCGTCGCGACGGGCCGCAGCGACTTCCCGAACCAGATCAACAACGTCCTGGCGTTCCCCGGGGTGTTCCGCGGTGCGCTCGACGCCGGCGCGCGGCGGATCACCGAGCGGATGAAGCTGGCCGCGGCGGAGGCGATCTTCTCGGTGGCGAGCGACGATCTGGCCGCAGACCGCATCGTCCCGAGCCCGTTCGACCCGCGGGTGGCGCCGGCCGTGGCGGCGGCCGTGGCGGCGGCAGCCGCCGTCGAGTAGCGGAGCGTGATCGGGCGCGCGGCTCCAGCCTGCGGATCTTCGTCCGGACGGCCGTGGCTGTCACGCTGGGTCCGGAGAGCTGCGGTAACTCACTCGGGGTGGCGTACTCCAAACGAGTGATGTGACCGGATCGAGTGGGCGAGTCTGTCGTTGTGTCGGGTGACCGGTCGGCACAAGCCTCAGGGAGACGCCCGTGAGCGAGTTGGGACATCGCCTCGGCGAGGGCTTCGACGATGCCGACCCGGGCGGGGCGGCCGAGCCGTCCGCCACCCGGGTCCCCTCCGAGGCCGTGGCCCGCGCCGATCTGCTGCGCTCCCGTCATGCGGTGTTCGGTGACGCTCGCCCGGAGGCGGTGCGGTTCGCCCACCAGCTCGCCCGGGCGATCGCCGAGAAACCGGCTCCCGGTGAGCGGGTGCCGGGCGGCGCCGCCGTCCCGGAGGCCGCCGATCCGCGTCCCGTCCGGCTGGTCGAACCTCCCCGCCCGGTGGGCACCGACACCGAGCACGCCGCGCCGACCGATCCGGGCGGGGCGTTCCCGCGGGTGCTCCCCGTGCTGCGCGACGCCGCCTTCGGCTCGGCCCCACCGGCTCCGCTGCCGGAGGGCACGCGCCCCCCGGTCGCGCCGGGTGGCCTCGGGGTCGTGCCGCTGCCGACCGCCCCCTCGCTCGTGTGCGACCGGTCGGAGCGGGTGCTGCGGGTCAACCCCGCCTTCCTCCGGCTGGCGGGTCGCAACCTGGACGACCCGGAGCACGGCCCGCTCGGGCGGCGGCTGCCCCAGCTGGTGGTCGGGCCCGACGCCGACGCCCGGCTGGTCCGCGGCGACGGCTCGCTCGTGCGGGTCCGCGTGATCCGCTGGGAGCTCCCCGGCGACCTGCACGCCGTGCTGCTGGTCGAACTCGGAGAGCAGACCGCGGCGGATCTCGCCCGTGAGGCCGACCGTCGCTGGACGGCCGAGCTCGAACGGATGGCCCGCGTCGGCACCTGGACCTACGAGCTGTCGACGGCCACGCTCACGCGCAGCGAGACGCTCCAGGAGCTGTACCGCTCGGTCGGGATCGCCGCCGACGGGGCGCCGGGCCGGGCCGGTGCGCACGGCGGCCCGGTCGAGGGTGAGCAGGTCGCGCTGCTGTGCCAATCGCTGCGCTCGGGCGCCCGCACCTTCGACCACCACGTGGAGCTGCGGCTGCCCGGGGACCGGATGCTCAGCTGCCGTGCCGAGGTCGAGCGGGCCGCCGACGGCACGCCGGTCCGGCTGGTCGGGGTGGTCCGCGACGTGAGCACGCAGCGCCAGGCCGACGCCCGGGTCCGGTCCTCGGGGCAGCGCTTCGCGGACCTGATGTCCCTGGTCCCCGCCGGGATCGGGCTGATCGACGGATCGGGGCGGCTGGTCGACGCCAACCCGGCGCTGTGCGCGCTGCTCGACGTCCCGCTGGAGCGGTTGCGCGGGATCCCGGCGACGGCGCTGACGGCCGAGCCGGACGGGATCGAGCCGGACCGGAACACGCAGGTGAGCGGGGACGGGCTGCCCGGTTGGCTGCGCCGGGTCCCGCCGGGGGCCCGGCACGCCTATCGGATCGACGCGCTGCCGATGCTGCGCGGCGACGGCACCCGCGTCTGGTGCGAGGTGGGCGTCTCGGTCTCCCTCTCCGACGACGGCGGCGCGTTCTGGCTGGTCGTCTGCACCGACATCGGGGAGCGCCGCCGGGCCGCGGAGCTGCTGCGCAGTGCCGGAACGATCGACGAGCTGACCCGGCTGCCCAACCGCACCGCCGCGCTGGAGCTGGTCGACCGGCTGCTGACCGGCGCCGGGCGCGACCGGGTCGCGCTGGTCTGCGGCGACCTCGACGACTTCGCGCGCGTGAACTCGTCGCTGGGGCACGAGGCCGGTGACGACCTGCTGATCACACTGGCCGGGCGGTTGCAGCGCGAGCTGCCGTTCGGCTGCACTGCGGCCCGGCTCTCCGGTGACGAGTTCGTCGTCATCTGCGCCGACCACGGCGAGGCCGGCGGCCCGGACGGGCTCGCCCGTACCGTGGCCGACCTGTTGCGCGCGACCGTCACCGTGCACGGCCGGCCGGTTCACCTGACGGCGTCGGTCGGGCTCGCCACCCCCGCCCCGACCGGGGAGGTGCGGGCCGCCGACCTGTTGCGGTTCGCCGAGGTCGCGATGCACGAGGCGAAGCGGCAGTGCCGCGGCGGGATCCGGATGGCCACCGACGGCGTCGTCCGCTCGGCCACCCGCCAGCTGGAGCTCGAGGCGGAACTGCGCGCCGCGATCGCCGACGACCGGCTGCTGCTGGAGTACCAGCCGGTCGTCGGCCCGGACGGTGTCGTGCTCAGCGCGGAGGCGCTGATCCGCTGGCCGCACCCGGAGCGCGGGATGATCTCGCCGGCCGACTTCCTGCCGGTCGCGCAGCGCGGTGGCCTGCTGCGCGACATGGATCTGTGGGTGCTGCGGACCGCGGCCCGCGAGGCGGCGAGCTGGCCGGCGCACCACGAGCGGCGGATCGCGGTGGCGGTGAACCTGGCCGGGCTGCTGCCCGGTGACGTCGACTTCCTCGCCGCCGTGACCGCCGCGGTCACCGACGCCGGCCTGGCCTGGGACCAGCTGGTGCTGGAGCTCGTGGAGACCAGTCTCGTCGCGCTGCCGCCGCACGCGCTGGCCGCGATGGCCGAGCTCGTCGAGCGCGGCGTGCGGTTCGCCGTCGACGACTTCGGCACGGGCTACTCCTCGCTGGCGCGGCTCAAGGAGCTGCCGGCCCAGACGGTGAAGGTGGACAGGGCGTTCGTCACAGGAGTGGGTACCGATCCCGCCGACTTCGCCGTGGCCCGCGCGGTGGTCGACATGGCCCGCGCCATGGGTCGGACCACGGTCGCCGAGGGCGTTGAGACCGCGGAACAGTTCCACGTGCTGCGGGGCATCGGAGTGGACGCCTACCAGGGATGGCTGTTCGCCCGGTCCCTGCCGGCCGAGGCGATCCGGGAGCTTCTGGCGAGCGGCCGGCTGCCGACTCCCGCGGCGGCGATCGGGGCCTAGATGCTGCCGATCGCCGGCCTGCCGACACCAACGTCGCTGGTCGCGGTCAGGTCACAGCGCTCGCACGCCCGTCGGCAACCGGGTTAGCCTCTGGCGAACGCGGCGGCCGGCAAGGGGTCGTCGGTGAATACGGAGGCCGCCCGGATGATCGAGTTCCGGGGAGTGACCAAGCAATTCCCCGACGGCACGACAGCGGTGGACGATCTGGACCTGGTGGCCGACGCCGGCCGCATCACGGTGTTCGTCGGTCCGTCGGGGTGCGGCAAGACCACGTCGCTGCGCATGGTCAACCGGATGATCGAGCCCACCTGGGGAACGATCCTGGTGAACGGCGCGGACATCATGGACCACGACCCGGCCGAGCTGCGCCGCGGTATCGGCTACGTCATCCAGCAGGCCGGGCTGTTCCCGCACCGCACGATCCTCGACAACGTGGCCACGGTGCCGCTGCTGCTGGGCTGGAACAAGAAGCAGGCTCGGGAGCGCGCCGCGGAGCTGATGGAGCTCGTCGGGCTGGCCCCCGAGATGGCCGGGCGCTATCCGGCGCAGCTCTCGGGCGGCCAGCAGCAGCGCGTCGGGGTGGCCCGCGCGCTCGCCGCCGACCCGCCGGTGCTGCTGATGGACGAGCCGTTCAGCGCGGTCGACCCGGTGGTCCGGGAGAGCCTGCAGGACGAGCTGCTGCGGCTGCAGTCGGAGCTGGGCAAGACGATCGTGTTCGTCACCCACGACATCGACGAGGCGATCAAGCTCGGCGACAAGGTCGCGGTGTTCCGCACCGGGGGCGTGCTCGCCCAGTACGACGAGCCGGGGGTGCTGCTCTCCCGCCCCGCCGACGACTTCGTCGACAACTTCGTGGGACGTGACCGCGGCTACCGCGGGCTGGGGTTCCTGTCCTCGGACGGGTTGCCGATCGGGGAGCTCGCGACCGTCTCGGTCGGCGACGCCGGGCCGTCGGAGGGATGGGCGCTCGTCGTCGACGGCGAGCGTCGCCCACTGGGCTGGCTGGACGGCGGCACACAGGCCAACGGTGCGGTCACCGCGGGGGACCTGGTCCCGGGCGGCTCGCTCTACGACACCGACTCCGGGTCGCTGCGCAGTGCGCTCGACGCGGCGCTGTCGTCCCCGTCCGGGCAGGGCGTCGCGATCGACGGTGAGGGCCGCGTCGTCGGTTCGGTCAGCGCCGACGAGGTGCTGCGCGCGCTGGCCGACGCCCGCCGCACCGGGGCGGCCGCGTGAACTGGGGCTGGATCCCGCGCAACATCGATCTGGTCGCGAGCCTGACGTGGGAGCACATGGTGCTCGCGCTGGTTCCCGTGCTGCTCGGGCTCGCGATCTCGATCCCGCTCGGCTGGCTGGCCGGCCGTACCCGGATCGCCCGCGCCGTGCTGGTTCCGGTGACCGGTCTGCTGTACACGGTGCCGTCGCTGGCGCTGATCGTCGTGCTGCCGATCGTCCTGGGCACCCGGATCCTCGACCCGCTCAACCTGATCGTCGCGCTGACCATCTACACCGTGGCGCTGCTGGTCCGATCCGTCGCCGACGCGCTGGCCGCGGTCCCCGCCGTCACGATCGCCGCCGCGACCGCGATGGGCTACCGGCCGTTCCGCCGGTTCGTCTCCGTCGAACTGCCGCTGGCGGTACCGGTCGTGGTGGCCGGCCTGCGGGTGGCCGCGGTGTCCAACACCAGCATGGTGACCGTGGGGGCGCTGGTCGGCCTCGGCGGTCTGGGCCGGCTGTTCACCGACGGCTTCCAGCGCGACATCCCCGCCGAGATCGTCACCGGCATCGTGCTGGTGCTCGCGCTGGCGCTGCTGGTCGACGGCCTGCTGCTGGCGATCGGCCGGTGGATCACACCGTGGACCCGGGTCGGCGCCGGGGCCCGGGTGCGGGCGGGGGCGGCGGCATGAACGCGGTGATCGCGTGGCTGACCGACCCGGCCCACTGGTCGGGCGGCGCCGGCGTGCCGGTCCGGCTCCTGGAGCACCTCTGGTACACCGCGCTGACCGTGGCGATCGCGGTGGTGATCGCGATCCCCGCCGGGGCGCTCGTCGGGCACACCGGCCGGGGTGGCTTCCTGGTGGTGAGCCTGGCCAACAGCCTGCGCGCGCTGCCGACGCTGGGCCTGCTGGTCCTGCTGGTGTCGTTCATCGGCATCGGCCTGGGGGCGCCGCTGATCGCGCTCGTCGTGCTGGCCGTGCCACCGATCCTCGCCGGTACCTACGCCGGGGTGCAGGCGGTCGACCGCTCGGTGGTCGACGCCGCTCGCGGCATGGGGATGAGCGAACGCGAGATCCTCCTGCAGGTCGAGCTGCCCAACGCGCTCCCGCTGATCATCGGCGGGGTGCGCAGCGCCACCCTGCAGGTGATCTCGACCGCGACCATCGCGGCCTACGTCGGCCTCGGCGGGCTCGGGCGGTTCATCATCGACGGACTCGCGGTCCGGGACTACCCGCAGATGGCCGCCGGGTCGCTGCTGGTCGCCCTGCTCGCCGTCGCCGCCGACCTCGCGCTCGCGTGGTCGCAGCGCCTGCTCGTCTCCCCGGGGCTGCGCTCGGTCTCGGCCTCCCGCCGTCCTACCCCGGCTCCCCGCCCGGCCGCCGAACGGCCTGCGGCCGCCTGACCTGTCCTCCCCGAGAAGGAGATCATCGATGAAACGCAGTCTCGCCGGCCTGGCGACCGCGCTGGTGGCGGGCCTCGTGCTCACCGCCTGCGGTGGGGGAGGCGGTGACCCGCTGTCCAACGGCTCCGGTGGTTCCGCCCAACCTGCCGGTCCGATCCGGATCGGCTCGGCGGCCTTCCCGGAGAACACCCTGCTCGCCCAGATCTACGGCCAGGCGCTGCAGGCCAAGGGCGTGCAGGTCGAGGTCCTGCCGCCGATCGCCAGCCGCGAGGCCTACTTCCCGGGCCTGCGCGACGGGTCGCTCGACCTGGTTCCCGAGTACACCGGGGTGCTGCTGCAGTACCTCGACAAGGACGCCACCGCGAAGGCGCCCGACGAGGTGTACGCGGCGCTGCAGGGCGTGGTCCCCCAGGGGCTGACCGTGCTCGAGAAGTCCTCGGCGGAGAACAAGGACGCCGTCGTCGTCACGCGTGAGACGGCCGACCGGTTGCAGGCGCGGACGATCGGGGACCTGGCCGCCAACTGCGGTGAGCTGGTCTTCGGCGGTCCGCCGGAGTTCCAGACCCGGCCCGACGGCATCCCGGGCATCCAGCAGACCTACGGCTGCAGCTTCAAGGAGTACCGCTCGCTGGACGTCGGAGGTCCGCTGACCGTCGCCGCGCTCCGCGACGGCACCGTGCAGGCCGCCGACCTCTTCACCACCGACCCGACGATCGAGGCCAACGGGTTCGTCGCCCTGGAGGACCCGGAGAACAACTTCGCGGCGCAGAACGTGGTGCCGTTGATCAACACGGCCAAGGCGACCGATCAGGTCAAGGAGGTGCTCAACGGCATCTCGGCCAAGTTGACCACCCAGGCGCTGCTCGACCTGAACGCCCAGCTCGGCGGGCCGGACAAGCCGAACCCGGACACCGTGGCCAAGGAGTGGCTGACCGCCAACGGGCTGGTCTGAACCGCGACCCGCGACGGCGCAGGGACAGGGGTCGGCGACGGCTCCGCCCCTGCGCCGTCGGCGTCTGCGGACCTCTGGCCGCGCTCCGGCCACGCGGGTAGGTTCCCAACGATCTACCGTGAGGAGCCCAGGTTGAAGGTCGCGAGGCTGCGCCGCTACCCGGTCAAGTCCATGCTCGGCGAGGACGTCGCCGCCGCCGACGTCGACGAGCAGGGGGTCGAGGGCGACCGCAGGCTGGCGCTGGTCGACGTCGAGACCGGGCGGGTCGCCACCGCCAAGCACCCGCGGTTGTGGCGGTCGCTGCTGAGCTACACCGCGACCGGGGGCCCCGGCGGGGTGCACATCACCCTTCCCGACGGGCGCAGCGTGCCGGCCGACGACGCCGACGTCGACGAACTGCTGTCCGGGCTGCTCGGTCGCCGCGTGACGCTGTCGCGCGAGCGGGCGCCGGGCGCCGAGGTCGAGCGGCCGGCACCGGAGGACGTGCTCGAGCACGGTGTCGAGGCCGAGGTCGACTTCGAGACCCTGGAGATCTCGCAGGGCACCCCGGGCGCGACGTTCGTGGACTACGCGGCGCTGCACCTGATCACCACGGCGACGCTGGACCGGATCGGGGTCGAGGCGATCCGCTACCGCCCCAACGTGATCGTCGAGACGCCGCCGGGTTACCCGGCGTTCGCGGAGAACGAGTGGGTGGGCCGCGAACTACGGATCGGCGCCGTCCTGGCCCGCGGCACGCTGCCGACGCCGCGCTGCTCGGTGCCGACCCTCGCCCACGGCGACCTGCCCCGCGATCCCCGGGCGGTGCGACCGCTGATGTCCGACAACCGGGTCGACGTGCCCGGTTTCGGCGTGCTGCCCTGCGCGGGCGTCTACCTGGAGATCCTCGACGGTGGCCCGATCCGGGCCGGTGACGAGGTCGCTCTGCACTGACCTGGCGCCCCGCGGGCGTTCGGGCTGTGGGCTGACGGGAAGACCCAGTTACCTTGTGATCTCCGTCACCTGGTGAGAGTATCGGGACGGTCAGGCGTCCACCACCGCCGACCAGAGAGCTGCCCCGATGGCCGAACTCGAGCCGAGAAACTTCCTGCAGCCGTGCCTGTTGCTGCTCCTGCGGGAGCAGGCCGACCATGGCTACGAGTTGGCGGCCCGGCTGCGCCCGATGCACGACGGTGACGGTGACGCCGGCGGCGTCTACCGAGCGCTGCGTGGCCTGGAGCGGCAGGGACTGGTCCGGTCGGAGTGGCAGACCTCCGATGTCGGGCCGGCCCGCCGGACCTATCACGTGACGGCCGACGGCCTGGCCTGCCTCGATGCGCAGGCCCGCGGCCTCGAGCACATCCACGAGGTGCTGCACGTCTTCCTGGAGCGCTACGCCCGCGTGGTGGCGGCCGATCGGCTGCTGGAACACGAGGGGGTGACCGATGACCGTCGAACTGACCGAGGTGACGGCAGGGGACGTGTCAACGGCGTTCGCCAGGCGCCGTGCGCCGATCGCCGCGCTGGGCACTGACGCCGACGCGCTGGCCGCGGCCTGCCATGCGATGGCGCGGCGGTTCCACCGGGGCGGCCGGCTGCTCGCGCTCGGGACGGGTCCCGCGGCGGCCGACGCCGCGCACGTCGTCGTCGAGTTCGTGCACCCGGTGATCGTCGGCAAGCGGGCCCTGCCCGCGCTGGCGCTGCCCGGCGGCGGGTCCGCCGCGACCGTCGAGGTCTTCGGCGGGCCCGACGACATCGCGCTCGTGTTCTCCTCGGACGGCGCCGAGCCGGCACTGGCCGACGCGATGGCCGCCGCAGTGCGCAGCGGGCTGCTCACGGTCGCCCTGCTGGGCGGCGGTGCCGACGGCCGGGGCGGCGCGGTGGGTGCGGTCCCCGGTCTCGACCACGTGATCGTCGTGCCGTCGGAGGACCCGCGGGTGGTCCGGGAGGCTCGGGTGACCTCGTACCACGTGCTCTGGGAGCTGGTGCACGTCTTCCTCGACGCGCCGGAGGTGCTGGCATGACCGCTCCGGAGCAGTGCCACGGCCCGACCTGCATCACCTGCTCCGACGCCGCCGTGGCCGTCACGGTGACCCGGCTGCTGGACGACGGCCTGGCGCTCGTGGACACCGGTGCCGGGCCGGGCACCGAGGAGGAGGTGAGCATCGCGCTGGTCGACGCTCGCGTCGGCGACGTGGTGCTGGTGCATGCCGGCGAGGCGATCGCACTGATGGCCGGAAAGGTGACGCCCGAACCATGACGACCGAGTCGCTCTATCCCTTCCTGCACGCAGGGGCGACCGACGCTGCGGCGCTGCTCGCCGACGTCGCCCGCTCGACACGGGAGAAGGTCGCCGAGATCGGCCGGTTGCGCGAGGAGGTGCTGGACGCCGACGCCGGCGCCCTCGCCGCGTGTGCCTCCGAGATGGCGGACCGGTTCGCCCGGGGCGGGCGGCTGTACGTGTTCGGCAACGGCGGATCCAGCACCGACGCGATGGCCGTCGCCTCGCTGTACGTCGATCCGGGGCCCGGCCGTCGGCCGCTGCCCGCGCTGGCGTTGCCCTGCGATGTGGCGACCCTCACCGCGCTGGCCAACGACATCGGCTTCGAGGTCGTGTTCGCCCGGCCGCTGGCCGCCGCCGGGCGGCCGGTCGACATCGCGTTCGGGCTGTCCACGAGCGGCGGCTCGGCGAACGTGCTGCGCGGGCTGGCCACGGCGCGCGAGCGTGGCCTGCTCACCGTGGGGCTGGCCGGGTACTCGGGCGGCGCGATGGCGGAGGCCGCCGAACGCGGCGAGATCGACCACCTGTTCGTCATGCCGTCGGTGTCGGTACACCGCATCCAGGAGGCCCAGACCACGGTCTACCAGGTGCTGTGGGAGTTGGTGCAGCGCGCGCTCGGCTCTACATGAGCATCGCGCGGTCTGATCGCGGGGCTTCGGGTCCGGCCACGGTGACGGGCCCACCGGGTGTCCAGCGCCGGCGGGTCCGGGTGAGCGGCATCGTTCAGGGCGTCGGTTTCCGGCCGTTCGTGTACGGCCTCGCCGGGGAGCTGGGGTTGGCCGGGTTCGTCGGCAACGACGAGTCCGGGGTGTTCATCGAGGCGGAGGGACCTCCCGCAGCGCTCGACGCGCTGCTGTCCGCGCTGCGGGAGCGGCCGCCGCCGCTCGCCGTGGTCACCGATGTGGCCGCCACCGGGATCGCGGTGCTGGGGGACACGGCGTTCGCGATCGCGGCGAGCGCGTCGACCGGTCGCCGCGCCACGCTGATCTCGCCGGACACCGCGACCTGCGCCGACTGCCTCGCCGAGCTGCGCGACCCGGTCGACCGCCGCTACCGGCACCCGTTCATCAACTGCACCAACTGCGGGCCGCGGTTCACGATCGTCACCGGCGTCCCCTACGACCGCGCTGTGACGACGATGGCCGGTTTCCCGATGTGTGCGGCCTGCGCGGCGGAGTATCACGACCCGGCCGACCGCCGCTTCCACGCGCAGCCGGTGTGCTGCCCGGAGTGCGGGCCGACGTTGCGGTTCACCCCGGCGGGCCGTGACATGGGCACCGCGGCGGGCCGTGACATGGGCACCGCGGCGGGCCGCGAGATGGGTACCGCGGCGGGCGGTGAGGCGGCTACCGGCGCGGGCCGTGGGACGGGCACCGGTGGTGGCGGTGACCCGATCGCGGTGGCGGCGCAGGCGCTGCGGGACGGCGCGGTGCTCGCGATCAAGGGCCTGGGTGGTTACCACCTGGCCGCGCTCGCGGCCGACGAGACCGCCGTCGCCGCGTTGCGGGCCCGCAAGCACCGGGAGGACAAGCCGTTCGCCGTCCTCGCCCCGGATCTGGCGGCGGCGCGCGCGCTGTGCGAGGTCGGCCCGGTGGAGGAGGCCGAGTTGGCGTCGCGGCGCGCGCCGATCGTGCTGCTGCTCCGGCGGCCGGTAGCCGGGGTGGCACCGTCGGTCGCACCGGGCAACGCGCACCTCGGGATGCTGTTGCCGTACACCCCGCTGCACCATCTCCTGCTCGACGACCTGCGCGAACCCATCGTGCTGACCAGCGGCAACGTCTCCGACGAGCCGATAGCCCATCTCGACGACGACGCGTGCGCCCGGCTCTCGGGGATCGCCGACGCGTTCCTGACCCACGACCGGCCGATCCGCACCCGGGCCGACGACTCGGTGCTGCGCGTGGTGCGCGGGCGCACCTACCCGATCCGGCGCTCGCGCGGCTACACCCCGGAACCGGTGGCGCTGCCGATCGCCGCGCCCCGCCCCGTGCTGGGCTGCGGCGCCGAGCTGAAGAACACGTTCTGCCTGCTCCGCGGGGCCGAGGCGTTCTGCTCGCACCACGTCGGCGACCTGGAGAACGCCGAGACGCTGCGTGCCTACACCGACGGGATCGCCCACCTGGGCCGGCTGCTCGACGTGGAGCCGGCGGTGCTGGCACACGACCTGCACCCGGAGTACCTGTCCACGAAGTACGCCCGGCAGCGCGCGGCCGGGGACGGCGAGGACGGCGAGGACGGCGGGGACGGCACCGTGCTGATCGGCGTGCAGCACCACCACGCACACCTGGCCGCGTGCCTGGCCGAGCACGGGGAGACCGGCCCGACGATCGGGATCGCCTGCGACGGGCTGGGCTACGGCACCGACGGGGTGCTGTGGGGTGGCGAGATCATGGAGGTCTCGCTGACCGGCTTCCGGCGGTGGGCCCACCTGGAGCCCGTCGCCCTGCCCGGCGGCACGACGGCGATCCGCCAGCCGTGGCGGACGGCGGCCTCGTACCTGCGTACGGCCGGGATCGATGCCGGGGGGCTGGACGTGACCCGGCGCAACCGCGCGCAGTGGGCGGCGGTGGCGCGGCTGCTCGAGTCCGGTGTGCAGTGTCCGATCACGACCAGCGCCGGGCGGCTGTTCGACGCGGTGGCGGCGCTCGTCGGGGTCCGGGACCGGGTGAACTACGAGGGCCAGGCCGCGATCGAGCTGGAGCAGATTGCCGCCGCCGGTGTGCGCGACGGGTACCGCGCCGGCCGGGACGGGAAGTCGATCCGGGCAGCCGACCTGGTCCGTGGCGTGGTCGGCGACCTGCGATCCGGTGTGGACGCCGGCGTGATCTCGGCGCGGTTCCACAACGGGCTGGCTGACGCCCTGGTGGCCGCGGCCGCCGACGCGGCCACGGACGCGGGGCTGGACGTTGTCGCGCTGTCGGGCGGGGTGTTCCAGAACCTGCTCCTGCTGGAGCGGGTCAGCTCCGGGTGCGAGCGCGCCGGCCTGCGGGTGCTCACCCACTCCCGGGTCCCCTGCAACGACGGCGGCGTCAGCCTGGGCCAGGTGGCCGTCGCCGCGGCCGTCCTCGGTGGGCGGTGACAGCGGAGGTGACCGCTGTCGCCGCTCGGGAGGGGCTCAGCGGTAGCCGGTGGCGTCGGCCGGCTTCCCGGGGTCCTGCACCTCGACGAGGTAGCGCCACGCGTCCGGGGCGGAACCGTCGAGATCGGTGAAGCCGTACACCTGTGCCAGTCCACCGGACGACAGCGACGCCCCTGTCCAGCGCTCCCGCTGCGGATCGGCGGCCAGCGCCGCGACCGCCCGGCCGACGAAGTGCGGCGTCTCGGAGATGACGAAGTGCGGCTGCAGGGCGCACGCGTCGCGCCAGTTCTCCTCGGTCACGCCGAACGCGTCGAGCATGATCTCCGAGCGGAGCCAGCCCGGGGTGAGCGCGATCGCCGTCCCGCCGTGCACCCGTAGTTCGTGCGCCCAGCTGCGGGCGAGCCGGATCGGGGTGACCTTGGCCAGGTCGTAGTAGACGTTGAGCCGGTAGTGCTCCGCGTTGTACTCGGCGGTGCCGTCGGTGATCTCGACGACGAGGCCTCCCGGCCGGCGGATCAGCAGCGGCAGCGCGTACCGGCTGGTGATCAGGTGGGTGTCGATGGCCAGCCGCAGCAACCGCAACCCGTCGTCGAGCGAGTGCTCCCAGACGGGCTTGTCCCACTCGGCCAGAAACTCCCCGCCCCAGATGTCGTTGACGAGCACGTCGAGGCGGCCCTGCTCGGCGTCGATGCGTCCGACGAGCGCCGCGACCTGCTCGGGGACCAGGTGGTCGACCTGGACGGCGATGCCGGTGCCACCCGCGGCCGTGACGAGCTCGGCGGTCTCCTCGATCGTCTCGGGGCGGTCGTAGCCGCCCTGGTCCCGGCCCGGGCGGTGCGCGCGCGTCGTCCGGCCGGTGGCGTACACCGTGGCACCGGCCGCCCCGAGCTGGACGGCGATGCCCCGTCCGGCCCCGCGGGTCGCTCCCGCCACCAGGGCGACCCGTCCGGTGAGCGGGCGGTCCTGCGTCGTCTGCATGACGTCGACGATGCAGGGCTTTCCTGACATCTGCTGTCAGGGAAGGGTGCCCGGGTTCGTCCCAGGTGCTGACGCGCTCGTGAATAGGGGCAGCGTCACGCCCTCACGGGCGGAGCCGGCCGTAGGCCTCGATGGTCGCGTCCCGGGCGTCGTGCATCGCGTAGACGGCGAACTGGTCGACGCCCAGCGACTGCAGCTCGGCCAACCGTTCCAGATGGGCCGACGGGGGCCCGAGCAGGCAGAACCGGTCGACCACGTCGTCGGGTACGAAGTCGGTGGAACGGTTCCCGGCGCGGCCGTGGTGGGAGTAGTCGTAGCCGGCGCGCCCGGAGATGTAGCCGGTCAGTTCCGCCGGGACCGCGCCCGAGGACTCGCCGTAGCGGGCGACCAGGTCGGCGACGTGGTTGCCCACCATCCCGCCGAACCAGCGGCACTGGTCGCGGGCGTGGGCGAGGTCGTCACCGACGTAGGCCGGTGCGGCCACGCAGACAGTGATCGCGTCGGGGTCCCGCCCCGCGGCGTGGGCCGCGGCGCGTACCGACTTGACCGTCCATTCGACCAGGTAGGGGTCGGCGAGCTGCAGGATGAACCCGTCGGCGCAGCGCCCGGTCAGCTCCAGGGCCCGGGGCCCGTACCCCGCCACCCAGATCGGTGGCGACACCCCCGCGCGCACCCACGGGATCCGCACCGGCGTGCCGTCGACGTCGGCCTCGCGGCCGGCGGTGAGCTCGCGGATCACGTGCACCGCCGCCTCGAGCCGGGCCAGCGTCGTCGGCGGGCGGCCCTGCACCCGCACGGCGGAGTCGCCCCGGCCGATGCCGCAGACCGTCCGGGGCCCGTACATGTCGTCGAGCGTCGCGAACAGCGAGGCCAGCACGGTCACGTCCCGGGTCCCGGGGTTGGTGACCATCGGCCCGACCCGCAGCCGTGAGGTCGCGTCCAGGATCCGGCTGTAGATGACGAACGGCTCCTGCCAGAGCACGTGGGAGTCGAAGGTCCAGCCGTGGCTGAACCCGAGGTCCTCGGCCCGCACCATCGTCTCGATCACCGCCGAGGCGGGCGGGTCGGTCTGCAGGACCAGTCCGATGTCCATCCCGGGCGCCTATCGGAGGGCCTGGCAGGTGTCACGGCGCAGGAAGCAGCCGTCCCCGGCGCTGCCCAGGTACTGCCCGCCGTCGACGATCACCCGGCCGCGGGAGAGCACCGTCTCGGCCCGGCCGGTGACGGGGCGGCCCTCGTAGCAGGAGTAGTCGACGGCCATGTGGTGCGTCCGCGCCGAGAGCACGTGGACCGCAGCCGGGTCGTAGATCACGACATCGGCGTCCGAGCCGGGCGCGATGGTGCCCTTGCGCGGGTAGAGCCCGAACATCCGCGCGGGGGTCGCACAGGCGATCTCGATCCAGCGCCGCCGCCCGATGCGCCCGTCGAGCACCGCCTGGTGCAGCAGGTCCATCCGGGTCTCGACGCCCGGGACCCCGTTGGGGATCTTGGAGAAGTCGCCGACGCCGAGGTCCTTCTGTCCCGTGAAGCAGAACGGGCAGTGGTCGGTGGACACGACCGACAGGTCGTCGGTGCGCAGCCCGCGCCACAGCGCGGCCTGGTGCTCGGCCGGCCGCAGCGGGGTCGAGCAGACGTACTTCGCGCCCTCGAAGTCCGGGCGGGCCAGGTCGTCGACCGACAGGAACAGGTACTGCGGGCAGGTCTCGGCGAACGCGTTGACGCCCGCGTCGCGGGCCTGCGTCACCTCGGCGAGGGCCTCGGTGGCCGACAGGTGCACGATGTAGATCGGGGCGCCCGCGACCCGGGCCAGCTGGATCGCCCGGTTCGTCGCCTCGGCCTCCAGCAGGGCGTGGCGGACCTCGCCGTGGTAGCGCGGGTCGGTGTTGCCGCGGGCGAGAGCCTGCTCCACCAGCACGTCGATGGCGATGCCGTTCTCGGCGTGCATCATGATCAGCCCGCCGGTGTCGGCGCCCCGCTGCAGCGCGCGCAGGACCTTGCCGTCGTCGCTGTAGAGCACGCCGGGGTAGGCCATGAACAGCTTGAAGCTGGTGACACCCGCGCCGACGAGGGTCTCCATCTCCTTGAGCGACGCCTCGGTGACGTCGGACATGATCATGTGGAACGCGTAGTCGATCGCGCAGCGGCTCTCGGCCTTGGCGTGCCAGGTGTCCAGGCCCTCGCGCAGCGAGCCGCCGGCCGGCTGGATGGCGAAGTCGACGATCGTGGTGGTGCCGCCCCAGGCCGCGGCCCGGGTGCCGGTCTCGAAGGTGTCCGCGGCGACGGTGCCGCCGAAGGGCATCTCCATGTGGGTGTGCGCGTCGACCCCGCCGGGGATGACGTAGCGGCCGGTCGCGTCCAGCACGGTCGCCGTGCCGTCGGAGGCGAACGCCTCCGCGAGTCCGGATCCGGGCGTGGCCAGCGCGACCACCTGCTCGCCGTCGATCAGCACGTCGGCGGCGATCTCGTCGGTGGCGGTGACGACCAGGCCGCCGCGGATCAGGGTGCGGGTCACGGCTCCTCCTCGGCGCCGATCGGAGCGACGGCGTGCAGCGCCGCGGTCAGGATCGCGAGGCCCTCCGCGGCCTCGGTCGCGGTGAGGGACAGCGGTGGTGCGATGCGCAGCACGTGGCCGTGCAGCCCGCCCTTGCCGATGAGGAGCCCGCGGTCCTTCGCCTCCTGCAGCACCGCGGTGGCCAGCTCCGGAGCGGGCTCGCCGGGTGTGCCCGTGCCCGGGCGGACCAGTTCGACGCCGATCATCAGGCCTTTGCCGCGGACGTCGCCGACGATGGGGGAGTTCAGCGCCGCCAGCCCGTCGATCAGGCCGGGGCCGATCCGGGCGGCGTTGCCCTGCAGGTCGTGGTCCAGCAGGTGGCGCAGGTTGGCCAGGGCGCCGGCCGAGGTGACCGGGCTGCCGCCGAACGTCGAGATCGAGTTCGCGGTGAGCGAGTTCATGACGTCGGCGCGGGCGATGACACCGCCCATCGACAGGCCGTTGCCGATGCCCTTGGCACACGTGACGACGTCCGGGGTCAGGTCCCCGTGCGTGTGCGCCTGCCAGCCCCAGAAGTGCTCACCGGTGCGTCCCCACCCGGTCTGGACCTCGTCGCTGATCCAGAGGATGCCGCGCTCGCGCAGCACCTCGGCGAACGCGCCCAGCAGCCCGTCCGGGCCGTGGGTGAAGCCGCCGACGCCCTGGATCGGTTCGGCGATGAACGCCGCGACGTCGCCGCCGGCCTGGTCGAGGACCTCGCGCAGGTCGGCGACGCAGGCCGCGATGAACTCGCCGTCGGACAGACCGGCGAACGGCGAGCGGTACCGGTTGCCGCCGTGCACGTAGTAGGTCTGGAACGGCGACAGGCTGGTCGGCGACCAGGAGCGGTTGCCGGTGACGCCGATCGTGGAGAACGACCGGCCGTGGTAGCTGCCGCGCAGGGCGAGGACCTGGTTGGAGCGACGGTAGGAGCTGGCCAGCAGCAGCGCGGTGTCGTTGGCCTCGGTGCCGCTGGTGGTGAGGAAGACCCGGGGGTCCGGAATGGAGGCGATCGCTGAAATTTCTTCGGCCAGCTCCACCATCGGGCGGTTCAGGTACAGCGTCGAGGTGTGCAGGATCCGCCCCGCCTGCTCGGTGACGGCCTTGGTGACCGCCGGCAGCGCGTGCTCGGTCATCGTGGTGAGGATGCCGCCGAAGAAGTCCAGGTAGCGGCGGCCGGCGGAGTCCCAGACGTGGCGGCCCTCGCCGCGTTCGATCTCGATCGGCTCGTCGTAGTAGAGCGCGAGCCAGGACGGCAGCACCGCCCGGGTGCGGGCGTGCAGGTCGGCGGCAGAGTCGACGGGAGAGCCGGCGCTCATCGCGCGACCAGGGGGCCGTAGGCGTCGGGACGGCGGTCGCGGTAGAACGCCCATTGCCGGCGCACCTCGTCGATCAGCCCGAGGTCGAGGTCGCGCACGACGAGTTCCTCGTCCGAGCCCGACGCCGGATCGCCGACGAACTGCCCGCGGGGGTCGACGAAGTAGCTGGTGCCGTAGAAGTCGTCGTCGCCGTACTCCTCGACGCCCACGCGGTTGATGGCGGCGACGAAGTACTCGTTGGCCACCGCCGCGGCGGGCTGTTCGAGCTTCCACAGGTACGCCGAGAGCCCGCGGCTCGTCGCCGACGGGTTGAAGACGATCTGCGCGCCGGCCAGCCCGAGTGCGCGCCAGCCCTCGGGGAAGTGCCGGTCGTAGCAGATGTAGACGCCGACCTTGCCGACGGCGGTGTCGAACACCGGCCAGCCGAGGTTGCCCGGCCGGAAGTAGAACTTCTCCCAGAACCCGTGCACCTGCGGGATGTGGTGCTTGCGGTACTTGCCCAGCACCGTTCCGTCGGCGTCGATCACCGCGGCGGTGTTGTAGTAGTGCCCCGAATCCTCGACCTCGAACACCGGCACCACCAGCACCATCCCGGTCTCCCGGGCCAGCTCGCGCATCCGCTGGACGGTCGGCCCGCCGGGCACCGGCTCGGCCCAGCGGTAGTGCTCGGCGTCCTGCACCTGGCAGAAGTACGGGGCGTTGAACATCTCCTGGAAGCCCATGATCCGTGCGCCCTGACCGGCGGCGGCGCGGGCGCAGCCCTCGTGCACCTCGATCATCGACGTGGTGTCCCCGGTCCATTTCGCCTGCAGGATCGCCGCGCGGACGACGGACGGCATCTCGGACATCGGTCCCCCTTCTGCCGGAGCAGACACCGTGGGGCTGCCGGACGGCGCGGCGCAAGAGGCTTCAGGCTCTCGACAGCGGCCGGTCGAACGCTTCCGTCAGCGGCGGCCGTCGCCGCTGCGCGATGTCGCGGCCTCCGCCAGGTGGGCCGGGGCCAGCGCCCGGATCGCGTGATGGCCGAGCACGGCCACGAGCGTGCCCAGCGCGATCCCGGAGAGCTGGAAGGAGCCGGTGATGCGCAGCGTCACGTCGCCGATGCCGATGATCAGCCCGGCCGCGAGCGGGACGAGGTTGACCGGGTTTCCGAGGTCGACCCGGTTCTCCACCCAGATCTTCGCCCCCAGCAGGCCGATCATCCCGTAGAGGACCACGGTCAGCCCGCCGAGCACCCCGCCCGGCACCGCGACGATCACGGCGCCGAACTTCGGGCAGAACCCGAGCAGCACCGCGACCGCCGCGGCCACCCAGTACGCCGCCGTCGAGTACACCCGGGTCGCCGCCATGACCCCGATGTTCTCCGCGTAGGTGGTCGTGGGGGGACCGCCGACGGACGCGGAGACCGCCGTGCCGACGCCGTCGCCGATCAGCGCGCGGCCGAGCAGCGGGTCGAGATCGTCGCCGGTCATCTCGGCGACCGCCTTGACATGCCCGGTGTTCTCCGCGATCAGGGCGATCACCGCGGGCAGCACCAGGAGGACGAACGCCACGGAGAACGAGGGCGGGTGGAAGCCGACGAGCTCCGTGCCGTCGGGCGCGGCCATGGTGCGCGGCGGCAGCCCGATCCAGTCCGCCTCCCGGACCGCGGACAGATCGACCCGTGGCCGGGTGGTGACCGCACCGCTCGCGTCCGGGGAGGTGATCGGGCCCGTCGTCACGTCGAACAACCAGGACAGCCCGAAGCCGAAGATCAGGCCGAGCAGGACGCCGATCCGGCCCCAGAAGCCGGGCAGCAGCACCGCGGCGCCGATGACGAAGACCATCGTCGCGAGGGCGACCCACTGGTCCTGGGCCCAGTAGACGGTCGCGGCGACGGGAGCCAGGTTGAAGCCGATGAGCATCACGACGGCGCCGGTCACGGCGGGCGGGAGGACCCGGTTGACGATCCGCGCGCCGACGAGGTGCACGAGCACGCCCACCGCGGCCAGCACCAGTCCGGCGACCAGGATCGCGCCGGTGACGTCCGAGCTGTCGCCGCCCTGGGCCCGGATCGCGGCGACCGCCCCGACGAACGACGCCGAGCTGCCGAGGTAGCTGGGGATCCGGCCCTTCACGACGAGCAGGAAGATCGCGGTGGCGACCCCGCTCATCATGATCGCGACGTTCGGGTTCAGCCCCATGAGCACCGGGAAGACGAAGGTGGCGCCGAACATCGCGACGACGTGCTGGGCTCCGAGCCCGAGCGTGCGGGGCCACGACAGCCGCTCGTCGGGCGCCACCACCTCACCCGGTGGCGGCGCGTGCCCGCCGTGCACGACCTTCCAGTTGAACTGGCCCATTCCCGATCCCCTCCATCTGCCGATCGGGCCGGCCCCGCTGCGACCCCGCGCGGCGTTCGCGGCGGCGCGGGCCCGTGTGCCGGAGTGAGGGTTACCCGGCCACGCCGGCAGGACAAGCGCTGTCGCCCGTCGTCACACCGCGGCCGGTGGAGATCGGGTCGTGCGCGGTCGGCAGGGCCGCGGTACCGGCTACCGCGCGCGGGCCCGGCGGAGCCAGGCGTACCAGGCGTCGAGGCCGTCGCCGCGCGTCGCGGAGACCTCCAGCACCGCCACGTCCGGCTTGGCCCGCCGGGCGCCGGCGATGCAGCGGTCGACGTCGAAGTCGACGTAGGGCAGCAGGTCGATCTTGTTGAGCAGCACCAGGTCGGCGGTGCGGAACATGTGCGGGTACTTCAGCGGCTTGTCCGCGCCCTCGGTCACCGACATGATCACCACGCGCGCCGCCTCACCGAGGTCGAACAGGGCGGGGCAGACCAGATTGCCCACGTTCTCCACGAAGAGCAGGCAGCCCCGCTCGGGGGCCAGCGTGCGCAGCCCGTCGGCGACCATGTCGGCGTCGAGGTGGCAGCCGGCGCCGGTGTTGATCTGGACCACGCGGGCCCCGGTCGAGCCGATCCGCTCGGCGTCGAGCAGGGTCTCCTGGTCGCCCTCCAGCACGGCGCACGGCAGTTCGGCGCCGAGGTCGCGGATGGTGCGCTCCAGCAACGTGGTCTTGCCGGCGCCGGGGGAGCTCATCAGGTTGAGCGCGACGATGCCGCGCTCGGCCAGCCAGTCGCGGTTGTGCCCGGCGAGATCGTCGTTCTTGGCCAGCAGATCGACCTCGAGCGCGACGGTCCGCGCCGCGTGGTCGTCCACCCGGGTCCCGTGCCGGTGCTCGGGGCCGTCATCGGCGTGCGGGTGGACGTGCCGCTCGGGGTGTGCCGGGTCGATCACCCGGACCCCGGGCCCGGCCGTGCCGTCGTCGGCACATCCGCAGGTCGCGCACACGTGCCCACCTCCACCTCTCGGATCCGCAACTCGCTCCCGCCGAGCACTTCGACGTCGGCGCTGCCGCAGTCGCACAGCGGCAGCACCTCGGCCGTGTCGAAGCCGGTGCCGCAGGTCCGGCAGTGCGCCCGGCCCGCCGGCTCGTCGATCTCGAGCTCGGCGCCCTCGCACGTCGTACCCGCCGCGACCAGCTCGAAGCAGAACCGCACCGAGTCCGGCACGATCCCCGACAACCGGCCGATCTCCAGCCGGATCCGGCGCACCGGGGCGTCGCCCATCCGCTGCGTGATCGCGGCGACGACGCTCTGGGTGATCGACAGCTCGTGCACCGGCCGCTCAGCAGATGCGCGGGAGCGGGTCGCCCACCAGCAGGTCCACGATCCGGGTGCCGCCGAACGCGGTTCGCAGCAGCACCAGACCGGGCGGGTCGTCCTTCACCGTGCCGATCACCGCGGCGCCCTCGCCGAGCGGGTGCGCGTGCAGCGCGGCCAGCGCGGCGTCGGCCCGGTCGGGTCCGACCACCGCGACCAGCCGGCCCTCGCAGGCCACGTAGAGCGGATCGATGCCGAGCAGCTCCGAGGCGCCGGTGACCACCGGACGCACCGGCAGCGAGCTCTCGTCCAGCACGACGGCCACCTGCGAGGCCACCGCGACCTCGTTGCAGATGGTCGCGACGCCGCCGCGGGTCGCGTCGCGCAGCAGCCGCACCCCGTCGCCGGCGACGTCGAGCAGGCCCGCGGTGATCCCGTGCAGCGGTGCGGTGTCGGATTCGATGTCGGCCTCGATGTCCAGTTCGCCGCGGGCGAGCATCACGGTGATGCCGTGGTCGCCGATCGGGCCGGACACCAGCACCACGTCGCCGGGCCGGGCGGCCGCGGCCGACAGCGTCGTCGGGCGGTCGAGCAGTCCGACGCCGGCGGTGGTGATGTAGCAGCCGTCGGCCTTGCCGCGCTGCACCACCTTGGTGTCGCCGGTGACGATCTGTACCCCGGCGGCCTGCGCCGCGGCGGCCATCGAGGCGACGATGCGCTGCAGGTCGGCGACCGGGAAACCCTCCTCGAGGATGAACCCGGCAGACAGGTGCAGCGGGCGGGCGCCGCACATCGCGAGGTCGTTGACCGTGCCGTTGACGGCGAGGTCGCCGATGTCCCCGCCCGGGAAGAACAGCGGCGAGACGACGAAGGAGTCGGTGGTGAACGCGAGCCGGCCCGTGGCCCCGTCGGTCCACGACACGGCGAGCGACGCCCCGTCCTCCAGCCGCTCCAGTACCGGATTGCGGAACGCCTCCAGGAACACCGCCTCGATCAGCGTGTGCGTGGCCTTGCCGCCGGCACCGTGCGACAGCGTGACCCGCTGCTCCTTGATCTTCGCCTTGCGGGCGCGGGCCTTGGCGATGCGTTCGAGGACCTGCTCCTCGCGGGTCAGGTGCTCGGCCCCCGCATGGGCCGCGACCGCCTCCTCGGCCCAGTTCGCCCGGGCCGGGATGGTCGGGCCGAGATCGTGCGTCGTCATGCCCGGGTCGCCTCCTTGACGCGCTCCCGGCTGAACCGGCCGAAGTTGTAGTACGCCGCGCACGCGCCCTCGCTGGAGACCATGCAGGTGCCGATCGGGGTCTCCGGCGTGCACGCGGTGCCGAAGACCTTGCACTCCCACGGCTTGAGCACGCCCTTGAGCACCTCGCCGCACTGGCAGGCCTTCGGGTCGGCGACCCGCACCCCGGGCACCCCGAAGATCTGCTCGGCGTCGAACCGCGCGTACTTCTCGCGCATCCGCAGCGCGGAGTGCGAGATGAACCCGAGCCCCCGCCACTCGAAGTGCGGCCGCAGCTCCATCACCTCGCCGATCACCCGCAGCGCCTTGGCGTTGCCGTTCCACGGCACCACCCGGGAGTACTGGTTCTCCACCTCGCAACGGCCCTCGTGCAACTGCAGCAGCAGCCGGTAGACCGACTGCAGGATGTCGAGTGGCTCGAAGCCGGAGCAGACCAGCGGTTTGCCGTGGTCGCGCGCGATGAACTCGTAGGGCCGGCAACCGATCACGGTCGAGACGTGGCCGGGGCCGATGAATCCGTCGAGCCGTAGGTCCGGCGAGTCGAGGATCGCCTTGATCGCCGGGATGATCGTGACGTGGTTGCAGAAGACGGCGAAGTTGTCGAGCTTCTCGACCGCCGCGCGCAGCACGGTCATCGCGGTCGACGGTGCGGTGGTCTCGAAGCCGATCGCCATGAAGACGACGCGCTTGTCCGGGTTCTTGCGGGCGATCTTCAGCGCGTCGAGCGGGCAGTAGACCATCCGGATGTCCGCCCCGGCGGCCTTGGAGTCGAAGAACGAACCGCGCCCGCCGGGCACGCGCATCATGTCGCCGAACGACGTCATGATCACGTCGTCGTGCTCGGCGAGCGCGATGGCGTCGTCGACCCGGCCCATCGGGATCACGCACACCGGGCACCCGGGGCCGTGCACGAGGCTCACGGTCTCGGGCAGGTAGTCCTCCAGGCCGTGCTTGTAGATCGTGTGGGTGTGTCCGCCGCACACCTCCATGAACTTGTAGCGCCGGCCGGGCTCGCACAGGGCGGCGATCTCGGTGGCCAGCGCGCGGGCGGTGGTGGCGTCGCGGAACTCGTCTACAAAACGCACAGCACTTCATCCCCTACGTGATGTCGGACGCGGCGAGCGCTTCGAGCTCGTCGGTGTAGGCGTCGCCGACGCCGGCCAGCCATTCCAGTGAGGCCTTGGCCTCGGCCTCGTCGATCTTGGAGAGGGCGAAGCCGACATGGATGAGGATCCAGTCGCCGGGCTGCAGATCCAGTGCCCTGCCGTCGGGGAAGTCCTCGCGGAGCAGGCCGACGTTCACCGCCCGCTTGACCCCCTCGACGCTGACCATGGCCAGGTCCTCGTGCTCGGTCATCAGCTCGATCACTTCACCGGGTATGCCCAGGCACATGGGTCCTCCTACATCCGGCTGATCTTGAGGTAGCGCTCGATCTCGTGCCGGGACTCCACGGCCAGCACCGCGGCACCGGCCAGGATGGCCAACACCAGCAGCAGCAGGAACTTGCGGATCACGACGGGACTCCTTCCGAAGCGTTCTGGGCGGCGCGCCGCACGGTGCTGCCGAGCAGTAGCCCGACGAGCTCGTCGACCGCGTGGAGCGCCGGCTCGACGGCCGCCGCCACCGGTTCGGACAGGCCCATGCCCTCGTCGAGGACGGCGGGCTGGCAACCGACGACGAGGACCCGGCGGACGGGTCGCGCCACCCCGTTCGCGGCGGCGAGTTCGGCGAGCAGCGCCAGCACCGTGGCGGGGTCCATGCCGTGTCCGTCGAGTGCGGCACCGGGCTCGGTGCCGTCCCGGGACGCGTTCAGGTCGTGCTCCAAGCGGTAGATCGTGCCCGGGGGGCCGCCACGCGGGACGGCGTCGACCAGCACCAGCCCGTCGTAGCCGTCGAGCAGTTGATAGGCCAGGTGCACCCCCCGGATGCCGATGTCGGCGACCTCGGCCCCCTCCGGCAGCCCGCCGCGGACCAGCAGCCGCTGCGCGACCTCGACGCCGAAGCCGTCGTCGGAGAGGAAGACGTTGCCGACCCCGGCCACGAGCACCCGCGGGCTCACGGCGCCACCTCCAGCTCGTCGGGCCGGAAGTAGCGGAAGCGGCCGTGCGCGCGCTGCAGGTCGGTCTCGAGGTCGCCGTCGGGGCTGCCCGGGTCGTCGATCGTCACGGCCACGTGCACCCCACCGTCGACGTCGTGCACGACGGCCTGCACGGTCGCCCGCATACCGATCAGGAACAGGTCCTGCGCATCGCCTCCGGGCCCGGGCCGCAGGCGCACGGTGCTGCCCTTGGCCACCGGGACGCCGCCGACCAGCACCGAGTCGGTCTCCGGGTCGACCGCCGCGTCGGCGGCCGGATCCCACCACGGCACGTGGTCCGGCGGCCGGTCGGCCGGGCTGTCCGCCCCGAACCCCGCGCCGCTGATGATCGTCGGTCCGGGAGCGGCGGGCCCCATCGAACGGATCGCGCCGTGCAGCCGCTCCAGGATCTCCGGCGGCAGCGCATCGACCGCGTCGATCACGGCCGCGGCCCGCGGGTCGGTCGCCCGCGCCTCGGCCTTCTCCGCGTCGGTCAGGGCCATCGTGCGCAGGGTGAGGATCTCGTCGTTCTCGGTGCCGTCGAACAGGTCGACGGTGCTCTCCGGGGCGAGCTGCGGATGGTCCTCCAGGATGATCGGGGAGGACAGCAGCAGGTCGGATCGCTCTTTCGGCCCGGCGAGCACGGGCCAGGTGTGCTGGTTGACGCACTCCGCGGCCGCCGGCCGGGCCCACTCCGGCGGGTCGGTGAGCGACAGGAACGCGCCCGGCGCCACGGCGAGCACGGCGTGCGTCCCGATCAGCGACGAACGCAGCGCCTCCTCGCGTGGTACTTCGGCCGCACACCCGGCGTCGTTGTGGACGTCGAGGCGCAGCCGCAGCACGTCGTACGGGCCGGGCAGCTCGGTGGTGGACACGACGATGCGCCCGGTCAGCGGCCGGCAGCGGCGGATCAGGCGACCGGCCGTCGTCCCCGTGGCGTCGACGATGTCCTCTCCGGTCTCCGATTCCGGTATCCGGATCGGGACGGTGACCCCACCGGCCAGGTCGGACACCGCGACGGTGACGTCCACCTGCCGCGGGATGCCCTCCTCCCAGCGCAGGTGCCGGGTGCCGGCGACGGTCAGCTCCTCGACCTCGCGTCCGGTGGCGTCGAGCACGGTGCGTTCCTGGACCTGCAGGAACCGCACCCGCACGTGCAGCTCCGAGGTGGCCCGGGGTTCGAGCAGGCACTCCGTGCGCGACGACGAGGGCTCGTTGCTGTGCGTGCCGTAACCCTCCGGCGTGAGCACGCCCCACTGCCAGCGCAGCTGGTTCTTCTGTGCCGACGCCCGGTAGGGATACAGCAGGTACCCCTCGAACAGCACGGCGTCGGCGACCGCCGCGACCTCGTCGAGTGCCTCGGCCCAGCTGTCGGGACCCGTGCTCATTCCCGAGCTCCTACCCGTGCTCATTCCGTGCTCATTCCGTGGCCTCCTTGAGCAGCCGGGAGAACGTGTCGTCCCAGCTCGGGATGGCGTGCGCGGAGCGGTAGGCGGCCAGTGCGTCGACGGTCTCGCGGCGGACCCGGATCCAGGTCGAGCCGGGGAAGTGCTCGTCCATCACCGCCCGCCACACCGCGACCGGCAACCGGTGCTCGGCCTCCTCGTTCCAGGACACCAGGCCGACCTGCACCCCGGCGTCGCCGGCGTAGAACAACGTCCCGGAGAACAGCAGCAGCAACGGGATCTCGCCGTCGGACAGGCCGTGGCAGAACTTGGTGGCCGCGACGTCGAGGTCGTAGGTCAGCGGAACCGAGACCGGCACGGTCGTCCGGCCGGTGAACGGCGGCAGCATCACCGAGACGGTGGCCAGTTGCAGCAGGTTGAGCGTCTCGCCCCAGCGCGACGGCTCGCCGAACAGGTCACCGAGCCGGGCCGTCTCCGCGGGGGAGTAGTGGCGTCTGCGCGGGTCGATGCGGATCTGGCAGCGCAGCGCGACCGCGTGCACCTTCCGTCCACTGCCCTCGTCGACCTGCAGGTCCAGCTGCAGGGCCGGTCCGGCGGCGTAGGGTTCGGCGCGGGACCCGGTGCAGGTGAACCGCAGCACGGTCAACCCCGCCTTTCCGGATCGAGCACCCGGGCCCGGCCGGACAGCTCGGTGAAGAAGCCGTCGATCGCACGCCAGGCCTCCGACCCGCCGTCGAACCCGCGCCAGTGCATCCGCACCAGGCCGACGAGCCGGTAGCAGGAGTCGATCGGCACGAGCAGGCACTCGCCGCCGTCACCGGACCCGCCGCCCGGCCCGCTGCGGCGCACCAGCAGGGCCTCCACGTCCGGTTCGAGCTCCGCGGCCAGCCGGCTCGCTCCGATCCCGGCGCTCCACGCGTCGAGCGTCAGCTCGCTCTCGGTGGCCCCGGCCGGGCTCGGGTAGCACGCGACCACGCTGCTCTTCGCCGAGTTGTGCAGGAAGAACGCCATCCCGACCGGGATCTGGAGCTCGTCCCACTGCGCCTCGGACAGCGTGAAGCCGGGATCTGCGAGGTACCGGTCCGGCACCCGCCGATAGCCGCCACCCCCGGCGCCGGGGTTGTTGAACAGGAACCCGCACGGCCCGCAGACGCACATCATCCGCCGCTCGGCCACCTGCACCAGGTGCGGATGATCCGGCGGGATCGGGGTGGCGCACATGTCGCAGCGCTCCGGGACCGGCTCGGCCGAGCTGACGAGGAACCGTCGCAACCCGCTAACCACGTCGTCCCCCCACGACGATCGGCCGCCGCGTCGCCGGCCTCAGGGCCTCGGAAGGACGACACGGCTGCCGGACGCGGTCACCGGGCACTGCGCAGCCCGATCTGGAGCAGGGTCGGCCCGCGCTCCGCCTCGATGAACGCGACCCCCGCGGTGTCCGGCGCGACCGCCGCGACCGACTCCTCGACGACCTGGCGCACCGTCTGCGCACCGCAGCCGCCGGCCGACAGCTGGACCCGCACGGTGCCGTCCGGGTCCAGGCCGAGCAGCTCGGCGTCCGAGGCGTGCGAGCCCAGCTTGCGCTTCGCGGTCGCCATCGCGTGCTCGACCCGGGTCCGCACGTCCACCGGATGCAGCTCGTGCAGCGCGAGCAGCCCGCCGACCAGCGGGTCCGATGCCAGCCGGTGCACCATCGCGTCTCCGCCGCCGGCCCGGGCGATCGTCACGATCTGTTCCAGGCCGGCGCCGTAGAACCGCATCAGCAGGCGGACCAGCTCCTCGCCGGCCTGCCGCGCCCCACCCGCGTCGGCACCGTCGGCACCGTCGGCACCGTCGTCCATGTCGTCGAGCACCGCCTCGATACGCTGCGCGACGTCCTGTGGATCCAGCTGATCACCCATCTCAGATGATGTTCAGTGAGCCGGGCGAGTGCATCTTGTGCAGCGGCTTGCCGTTCCCCAGGTACATGTGCACCCCACAGGGCAGGCACGGGTCGAAGCTGCGGACGGCTCGCATGATGTCGATGCCCTTGAAGTTCTCCGGCTTGTTCTCCTCGAAGATCGGCGTGTTCTGCACCGCGTCCTCGTACGGGCCCGGCGTGCCGAACGAGTCCCGCACGCTGCCGTTCCACGGCGTCGGCGGATACGGGTGGTAGTTCGCGATCTTGCCGCCACGGATCACCATGTGGTGGCTCAGGACGCCGCGCACGGCCTCGGTGAACCCGCAGCTGATCGCCTCGTCCGGGACGGTGAACTTCTCCCAGGTCTTGCTGTTGCCGCTGCGCACCTCGGCGAGCGCCTTGTCCATGAAGTGCAGCGCCACGGCCGCGGAGTAGGCCTGGAAGTAGGTCCGGGCGCGGTTGCGCTCGATGGCGTTGGACAGCGGCCGGCCCTGCTTGTCGGTCGGCGGGGCCCACTCGAAGCCGACCTCGGGCTTCAGCGCGGTCCTCGGCAGGTTGATCTGGATGGCCTTGCCGTCCGCCTTCACGTACCCGCAGTCGACCAGACCGCCCAGTGCCGTGGCCCAGAGCCGGGCCAGCGGGCCGCCGCCGGTGTCGAGCGGCAGGTAGTCGCTGCCGTCGAACCAGCGCGGCGACATCGTCCAGCTGTACTTGTCGTCGAAGTCGCGCTTCTGCGGAGCGGGGATGGTGTGCTGGTTCCAGGGGTGCCGCTTGTCCACCGGGTTGCCCAGCGGGTCGTGCGTCACGAAGGTCTCCTGGTCCTCCCAGTCCCGGTAGTAGGAGCTGCCCAGCAGGATCCGGATGCCCAGGTTGATCTCGACGAGGTCGTTGGTCACCAGCTTGCCGTCGACCACCACGCCCGGGGTCACGAACATCTTCCGGCCCCAGTCGGTCATGTGCCGGTAGTCGAAGTCGCAGTAGGCCGGGTCGTTGAGCGAGCCCCAGCAACCGAGCAGCACCCGCCGCCGGCCGACCTCCTCGTAGCCGGGCAGCGCGACGTACATGAAGTCGAACAGGTCGTCGTGCATCGGGACGACGCGCTTCATGAACTCGACGTAACGCATCAACCGGGAGTAGTAGTCGGTGAACAGCTGGATCGTCGCGTGCGTCCCGACCCCACCCGGATACAGCGTGGAGGGGTGCACGTGGCGGCCCTCCATCAGGCAGAACATCTCCCGGGTGTAGCGGCTGACCTGCAGGGCCTCCCGGTAGAAGTCACCGGTGAACGGGTTGAGCGCGCGCATGATGTCGCCGACGGTCCTGTAGCCGTGCTCGGCGGCGTGCGGGGCCTCGGCGCGGTTGGCGAGCTCCAGCACCCCGGGGTTGGTCTCCGAGATCATCTTCTCGCAGTAGTCCACCCCGACCAGGTTCTCCTGGAAGATGTTGTGGTCGAACATGTACTCGGCGGCCTCGCCGAGGTTGATGATCCACTCCCCGAGGTGCGGCGGGCGGACGCCGTAGGCCATGTTCTGGTTGTAGACCGAGCAGGTCGCGTGGTTGTCCCCGCAGATCCCGCAGATGCGGCTGGTGATGAAGTGCGCGTCGCGCGGGTCCTTGCCCTTCATGAAGATCGAGTAGCCGCGGAAGACCGACGACGTGCTGTGGCACTCGGCCACGCGCTTGTTCGAGAAGTCGATCTTCGCGTAGATGCCGAGGCTGCCGACGATCCGGGTGATGGGGTCCCACGCCATCTCGACGAGACCGGTCTCGTCCTTCGTCGTCGGCGTGGTCGTCGGCTGTGTGGTGGTCATGGCGTCGGGCTCCTTACCAGGACTTCGCGTATCCGGTGGCGAGCTCGCGGCCCTTGCGCCGCCACTTCGGCTCTTGGTCGAGCTTGCGTTCGGTGATCCGGCGCAGCCGGCGGATGATGCCGCCGTAGGCGCTGCTCGCGGTCGCCGAGACGAGGCTTCCGGGCGGGGCGTCCATGAACGGCATGAACTTGTCCGGGAAGCCCGGCATCGTGCAGCCGATGCAGATCCCGCCGACGTTCGGGCAGCCGCCCACGCCGTTGATCCAGCCACGCTTGGGTACGTTGCACTTGACGACCGGTCCCCAGCAGCCGAGCTTGACCAGACACTCCGGCGAGCCGTACTCGCTCGCGAACTGGCCCTCCTCGTAGTAGCCGCCGCGGTCACAGCCCTCGTGCACGGTGGCGCCGAAGAGCCACTTCGGGCGCAGCGCCTCGTCCAGCGGGATCATCGGGGCGGACCCGGCGGCCTGGTAGAGCAGGTAGAGGATGGTCTCGGACAGGTTGTCCGGATGTGTGGGGCAACCGGGCACGCACACGATCGGGATCCCGGCCTTGGACTTCCAGCTCCAGCCCAGGTAGTCGGGCACGCCCATGGCACCGGTCGGGTTGCCCTGCATGGCGTGGATGCCGCCGTAGGTCGCGCAGGTGCCGGCGGCGAGCACGGCCAGTGCTTTGGGGGCCAGCCGGTCCAGCCATTCGCTCACGGTGATGGGCTGGCCGGTCTCGGGGTTGTTGCCGAAGCCGGTCCAGTAGCCCTCGGGCTTGATCGCCTCGTTCGCGATGGACCCCTCGATGACCAGGACGAACGGTTCCAGCTCACCGCGGTCGGCCTTGAAGAACCACTCGATGAAGGTGTCGGCGCCCTTGTCCGGACCGCACTCGAAGTCGATGAGCGGCCAGTGCACCGCGATCTTGGGCAGGCCGGGCAGCGCGCCGAGGGCGATCTCCTCGATGGTCGGCTGGGTGGCCGCGGTGAGGGCGACGGAATCGCCGTCGCAGCTGAGCCCCGCGTTGATCCACAGGATATGGATGACCGGTTCGTCCTGTCCGGTACTGGCTGGCTGCGCAGTCGGTGCTGACATGTCGTCGCCCCTCGTGGCGCCGTCGGCGAGGACAGCGCCGGTGCCGGCTGGTGGGAGATCACCGTTGTAACGGCCTGCAGGAGGCGGGGTAAGTGACCGCGGCAGCTAAGGGTGCGGGGGTAGGTGTGGGCCGCTGGGTGCAGCGTGTCACTAGCGGCGAGGGCGCTCGACGGGTTGTCCCTACCCCCTCACCGTATGGAGTTGGACGGCACCGGTCCTCTAGGGTCGAAAACGTTGCGTGGCCCGGACGGGCGAGGAGGGCCAGGTGCACATGGAGTGGTTGTCCGGATTCCTCGCCATCGTGTGCCTCGTCCTGGGTGTGCTGCACATCATCCGGCTGGTGGCCCTGCGGACCGACGTCGTCGGCGAGGGTTCGCATGCGGCCATGGGTTTCGGGATGGCGGCGATGTTCTCCCCGCTGGGTGACCCGGTTCCCGCCCCGGTCTGGACCACGGTCTTCGTGCTCACCGCTGCCTGGTTCGCGGCGCTGGCGCTGCGCTCCGGGTTCGGCACCGCCGACGCCGGTCACCACGTGATCTGCAGCGGCGCGATGCTGTTCATGCTGCTCACCGGTGCGCACCGGCACGGCGCGGGCGCCGGCCACGCCGCTGGTCACAGCACCCACGCCGAGGTCGGCGGGTTCGGCCTGGCGTCGGTCGCGGCCATCGTCCTCGTCGGTTACTTCGCCTGGCATGTGCTCCGCTGCATCGACCGGGTGTCGCGGCCGGACCGGTGTGCGGGGGCCGCCGCGTCCCCGCGGCCGGCAGCCGACGGCGGCGGTGCCGTCGCGTTGCGGCCGGTCCGGTTGTCGCTGCGGACGCCGCGGACGGCCGCCGTTGCGCACCTGGTGATGGGGGGCGCGATGACCGTCATGCTGCTCGGCATGGTCTGACGCCCGCAGCGTCCCCGCTCAGGAGAAACGCTCGACCAGATCCACCACGAACAGCACCAGGAACAGCATCGCCCCGACGGTCACCAGTGCGTTCGACAGCCAGCCCGAGCGGCCGCTCCGCTCGATGCGCCTGGAGTTGAGCAGCAGCAGGAGGGTGAGCCCCAGGAACGGCATGAACGCCGCCCCGAGGACCCCGTACACCAGCGTCAGCCCGAACGGCCGGTCGATGAACAGCAGCAGCATCGGTGGGAACGTCAGCCAGAGCAGGTAGCCCCGGAACGGCAGGCTCCGCTCGGCGGCCTGCGCCTCGTACGCCGTACCGGATGCCACCTCCTCGGTTCCGACGGCCGTGGTGGCGGGCGAGCCCGCGGCCACCGCGGCGGTGCCGGTCTCGGCCTTGGCCCCGTGCGGCAGCCGGATCGTCCGGGCCCAGTCGGTGAACAGCAGGCCGACGCCGTTCCAGACGCCGAGCAGTGAGGTGCTGGTGACGGCCAGGAAGCCGACGAGGAACAGGATCCGGGCCCACTCGCCGTACCGCTCGCCGAGCTCGGTGCCCAGCGTGAGCAGCCCGCGGTCGCTCTCGGTGAGGTCCTGGCCGAGCAGGATCTCCGCCCCGACGATCAGCATCGCGACCACGAAGATGCCGGTCATGATGTAGCCGACGGCGTTGTCCAGCCGCATCATCGGCAGCCAGGCGGTGCCCCGCCAGCCCTTGGCGAACATCCAGTAGCCGTAGGCCGCCATCGTGATCGTGCCGCCGACACCCCCGATGAGACCGAGGACGTAGATCGTCGAGCCCTCCGGGAGCCGCGGCACGAGCCCGGCCGCGAGCGCCCCCGGATCGGGGGAGACGAGCAGGGCGACCGACACCACGGACACGAACTTGATCAGCACCAGCACGGTCATGAACTTCTCGAAGACCGCGTAGCGCTGCGCCCACACCAGCACGAGCCCGACGACGCCGGCGATCATCGCCCAGTACCGCACCGACAACCCGCCGAACAGCGCGTTGAGCGGCAGCCCGACCGCCGACATCGCGGTGGCGCCGTACACGAAGCCCCAGACGACCATGTAGACGCCGAAGAACACGGTGGCCCAGTAGCCCAGCCGGCGCCAGCCGTCGAGCAGCGTGGTGCCCGACGCCAGGTGCCAGCGGCCGACACCCTCCGCCAGCGCGAGCTTGAGCACGGTGCCCAGGACCGCGGCCCACAGCAGCACGGTGCCGAACCGGGCCCCGGCGACCATCGTCGCCACCAGGTCACCCGCGCCGACCCCGGTGGCCGCGGCCAGCAGCCCCGGGCCGACCTGCGCGATCTTCGCGTGCCAGCCCTGTGGCGCCGCCGTGAGCTCCTCGGCTCGCGTTACATCGCCGGCCATACCGTCGCCCCCCGATGGTCGGACACCTCGAGGGGCGACGGTATCGGGACCTCGCGTGGTCGAGCCAGGCGCAACGCCCCGAACGCGGCCGCCGGGACCAGACCGGACGATCCGTCGGACTCCCCCCGTGAGAGTGACGTACCTCGTCCCCTCTGACGTGTTGGCGTGCTGCGCGGGTCCGGGGTGGCCCGGGCGCTAGATTCGGAGAACCGCACGGACATCGTGCGCGAACACACCGAACGCACACGCAGAACGCGCAGAACGCGGAGAACACGGAGGCCACCCCCGCCATGGCGAGCATCGAAGAGGTCCGGGCCGGGATCGCGCTGGCCAACGACAAGGCCTCCGAGAGCATCGGCGCGCTGCAGCAGGCGCAGACCTGCATCGAGCAGGCCCAGGCGGCCCTGCAGCAGGTCACCGAGGGCAGCGGGCAGGGCGACGTCGACGAGGCCAACGCGCTCTACGCGCAGGCCGCCGGCAGCATCGCCGACGTGCAGCAGGCCGTGTCGGCCGCGATCCAGGCCTCGGAAGGCGTCGCGAACCGCCTGTGAGCGGGGCGCGATCGGGGTGGGGTGTGAACTCGTCGTTCGGTGAGATCAAGGCGGTGCTGGCCGACGTGGCCGAGCAGACGCACAGCGCGTACCAGCACGCGGGTGTCGCCCGCTCCCGGCTCGCCGACGCCGCGGCCGTGCTCGCCGAGCTCGGCGAACAGCACTCCGAGCCGCTCGTGCCGGCGGAGCTGAGCCGGGCCGTCGCCGAGCTCGAGAACGGCCTGCGGCTGATCGCCGCCGCGGCGACCGTCGTGGCCGACATCGACGCCCGGCTGTAGGCGCGGGGTGGTGGCACGGCGGGCCGGGCGGCGCGAGCGCATCACCGCGGCCTTCGAGGATTTCGTGCGGGCCGTCGGGGCGGCTCTGGGTGCCGCGAGCCGGCTGCGGGGGGCCGCGGTCCGCGCGCACGCCGAGGCCATGTTCGAGATGTGGCTGCGCTCGGAAGGCCTGGACGCCGCCCGGGCGGACGCCGGGCTGCGCAACGGGCTGAGCAACCCGGCGCTGGCCGGCGCCGTCGCCGGGGTCGAGGCCGACCGGACGGCAGCCTTCGAGGGCTGGCTGGCGACCGGGCCGGACCGGCTGGCCGCGCTGCTCGAGCAGGCCGCGCCCGACGCGGCCGGCCTCGAGCCCGAGCGGTGGCTGGGCCAGGCCGGCAAGGTCGACGGGGCGGGACCGGTCCCCGAGCTGTGGCGGATCGGGTCGGCCCGCATCGGCCAGCACGACGAGGGCTTCGGGGTCGGCGTCCCGCTGCTCGACGAGTCGCACCTGCAGATCAGCTCGACCCCGGGCACCCGCGCGCAGGCCGAGTCGCTGGTCGAATCGCTGCTGATGCGCGTCGTCTCCTACTTCCGGCCGGGCATGGTCGCGGTGCACGTGTGGGACGTCGGCCAGTTCACCGGCTCGATGCCGGGGCTGTACCCGCTGACCCGGACGGGTCTGCTCACCGTGCACGACCCGGGACGGCTGCCGCAGCTGCTCGAGGAGCTGTCCGACCGGATCCGCCGGGTGCACACCCGGGTTCTCGTCGACGGCCACCCGTCGCTGCGGGCGCTGGCCGAGGCGACCGGCGCGCGCACCGAGCCGTGGATCGTGGTGGTGCTGGCCGGCAACCGGTCCGCGTTGTCGGAGGACGACCATCGGCAGCTGCAGCGGGTGGCCCGCGGCGGACCGGCCTGCGGGATCCAACTGGTGCTGCTCGACGTGCCGATGACGGTCAGCGCGCCCGTCGAGACGGTCAAGCTGAGGGAGACGGAGGCGGGCACGCCGTACGCGGTGTCGTCCATGACCGGGCCGTACGCGACGGTCACCCCCGACCCGCCGCTCCCGCGCGACGAGGTCACGCGGGCCTGTCACGCGATCTCCGACGAGCACGAGCACTGGCGCAGCCGGATCGGGGCGTTCGCCGACCTGCTCCCCGCGGCGGGCCAGTGGGGCCGGTCGACCTCGGTGAGCGGGATCCACGTCCCGGTGGGTTTCGCCGAGGGGCTGCCGGTGCAGATCGCGCTCGACGACGCCTCTCCGCACGCCCTCATCGGCGGTCCGAGCGGCTCGGGCAAGACCAACCTGCTGCTCACCATGATCAGCTCCATGGCTGCCCGGTACGACCCCGACGAGCTGGAGCTGTACCTGCTCGACTTCAAGGAGGGCGTGTCCTTCGCGCAGTTCGCGCCCGGTCGCCGGGACCGCACGTGGTTGCCGCACGCCCGCCTCGTCGGCGTCAACATCAACACCGATCGTGAGTTCGGCCTGGCACTACTGCAGTTCCTCGCCGACGAGATGCGCCGGCGGGCGCAGGCGGCCAAGGCGCACGAGGTCACCAAGCTCGAAGAGCTGCGCGCGGCCGACCCGGACGGGCGGTGGCCGCGGATCGTCGCGATCGTCGACGAGTTCCAGTACCTGTTCGCCGAGCGCGACGCGGTGACGAAGGCAGCCACGACCCTGCTGGAGGACGTCGCCCGGCGCGGCCGCTCCCAGGGGATCCACCTCGTGTTCGCCAGCCAGGACGTCTCCGGCATCGAGGCGTTCTGGGGCCGCCCGGCGATCTTCGAGCAGTTCGTGCTGCGGATCGCGCTGCCACGGGCCCGCCGGGTGCTCGCCGACCTCAACGATGCGGCGCTCGACCTCCCGCGCTGGCACGCGATCGTCAACCACGAGTCGGGGATCCGGCACGGCAACGAGGTCCTCCGGGTGCCGGACGCGACGGGCAAGGGCTCGGTCGACGAGGTGCAGCGTGCCCTGCACGAGGCCTACGCCGACGGCCGGGCCGAACCGCTGCTCTTCGACGGGTCGCGGACACCCCGGTTCGCCGACCTGCTGGCGGAGGCGGGGCTGGGAGCGGGGGAGTCGCCGCCGCGGGCATTGCTCGGACAGGTCATCGACGTCGCGGGCAGCGCGGCCACGGTCCGACTGCCGGCCGCGCCGGGCCGCAACGTCGGGGTGATCGGGTCCGGGACGGTCGACTCGGTCCGGGTGCTGGGTGCGGCGGCGGCGTCGCTGGGCGTGCAGTACCCGCCCGGAGCGGCCGACTTCGTGCTGGCGCCCCTGGTCGCCGAGGCGGCGGAGCCGGCCGAACGGCTGGCGAGCGCGCTGGCGGCGGCCGGTCACGAGACCGAGAGCGTCCGGCTCGACGGCGTCCGGGCACGTATCGAGGCGCTGGCGGCGGAGGTGAGCGCACGGCTGTCCGGAGCGCCGCGGCGTCCGGTGTTCGTGGTGCTCTACGCCGCCGACGCCGCCGACGCGGTCCTGGAGCGGCCCGGTACCGAGGCCCTGCGTCAGGTGCTGCGGTTCGGGCCGGAGACCGACGTGCACGTGCTCGGCTGGTGGCGCAGCGCGCAGCGGCTCAAGACGGTCCTCACGATGGGCGCGTCCGCCGACGACCTCGGCGCCTGGGTGGGCCTCGACGTGCAGGGCTCCGAGCTGGGGGTGCTCGCCCCGGGGCCGCTGCTGAACTGGTCGCCGCGACCGGGGCGCGGACTGTTCTTCGACCGGGCCCAGCACGCGCGCCCGGAGGTCGTCATCGTTCCGGAGCTGGAGTCGTCATGAGCGCAGCGCGGGAGTACAAGGCGATCATCGCGGGCATCACCGCCGCGGCCGACGAGCTGCGGGAACGGGACCGGGAGCGCGCGGTGGAGCTGTCCCGCGACCTGGTCGGTCTCGACGACGCGATGGTCCGGGCGGGTGAGCGGGCGGCGATGACCCGGCTCGGGGTGCACCTGCACTGGGAGGCCGCGCTGGAGATGCTGTGGGCGGAGTCGTGGATGACGCTGCGCCCGCTGCCGGCGCCGGACGAGCGGGTCGACCCGGCGCACATCGACGCCCTCGACGCCGCCGTCGAGCAGCGCTTCGCCGAACTGCGCGACGCCATCCGGCGGCGCGGCTTCGCCCTACGCCGCCGCTGAGCCCCGGCC
>NZ_JAAXKZ010000048.1 GCF_012911875.1 Pseudonocardia bannensis
CCCGGGTGGGGTCAGAGCAGGCCGAGGGCCTTGACGGCCTCGCGCTCCTCGACGAGCTCGGCGACCGAGGCGTCGATCTTCTCGCGGGAGAACGCGTCGATGTCCAGGCCCTGGACGATCTCCCAGCGGCCGTTGCGCGAGGTCACCGGGAACGACGAGATGATGCCCTCGGGAACGCCGTAGGAGCCGTCGGACGGGATGGCCGCCGAGGTCCAGTCGCCCTCCGCGGTGCCGTTGACCCAGTCGTAGACGTGGTCGATGGCCGCGTTGGCCGCCGACGCCGCCGACGACGCGCCGCGGGCCTCGATGATCGCCGCGCCGCGCTTGGCCACGGTCGGGATGAACTCGTCGCGCAGCCAGGACTCCTCGACCTGCTCCGCGGCGCTCTTGCCGTTCACCTCGGCGTGGAACAGGTCCGGGTACTGGGTGGCCGAGTGGTTGCCCCAGATCGTCATCTTCTTGATCTCGGTCAGCGGCACCGACAGCTTCTTCGACAGCTGCGCCAGAGCGCGGTTGTGGTCGAGGCGGGTCATCGCGGTGAACCGCTCGGCCGGGACGTCGGGCGCGGCGGCCTGCGCGATGAGCGCGTTGGTGTTGGCCGGGTTGCCGACCACGAGGACGCGGATGTCGTCGGCCGCACCGGCGTTGATGGCGCGGCCCTGGGGCGCGAAGATGCCGCCGTTGGCCTCGAGCAGGTCGCCGCGCTCCATGCCCTTGGTGCGGGGGCGGGCGCCGACGAGCAGCGCGACGTTGGCACCGTCGAACGCGGCGTTCGCGTCGTCGGTGATGTCGATGCCGGACAGCAGCGGGAACGCGCAGTCGTCGAGCTCCATCGCGGTGCCCTCGGCGGCCTTCACGGCCTGCGGGATCTCCAGCAGGCGGAGCCGGACCGGGGTGTCGGGCCCCAGCAGCTGCCCGGAGGCGATCCGGAAGAGCAGCGCGTAACCGATCTGGCCAGCGGCTCCGGTGACAGTGACGGTGACAGGGGTGGTAGACACGGGCCGAAGGCTAACCCTCGGCGCGTTCGCGCGCCGCGACGGGGATCACCTCCGTGCCGACCTGCCCGGATCGGCGGACGAACGGCCCACCGATCGGCGGACCGGACAGCCGGGATCGCCCCTCCTAGGCTGGTGATCGTGTCCCGCCCCGCCGGCTCGTCGGACCACCTCGGCGCCACCCCGACCGCGGACCGGGCGCTCGCGCCCGACCTCGCCCGCGGTGCGATGCTGCTGCTCATCGCGTGCGCGAACGTGCACCTGTTTCTGTTCGGTCACCCCCTGGGGGTGCGCGGCTATCCGCGCGACGTCAGCGGCGTCGACCGGCTCGTCGTGGCGGCGCAGATGATGCTGGTCGACGGGCGGGCCTATCCCTTGTTCGGGCTGCTGTTCGGCTACGGCGTCGTACAGCTCGCATGGCGGCGCGGCGCCGCGGGCGTCGACGCGCGGGCCACCGCCCGCCTGGTGCGCCGGCGCGGCGGCTGGATGGTGCTGATCGGGTTCGCACACGGGGTCCTGCTGTTCTCCGGCGACATCGTGGGGGCCTACGGGCTGCTCGCCGTCCTCATGGCCGGCACGCTCGTCGCCGGCTCGGCGGTCACGCTTCTCACGGTGACAGCGGTCGGGTTGTTCCTGACGGCGCTGTTCGGGGCCGCGGGCGCGCTGCCGCCGCCGGATGGGCAGACGTCGTTCCTCGCCTCGATGACCGCCACGGACCCGCTCGCGGCGATGGCCACCCGGCTCGTCGAGTGGGTCGGCATCGGCCTGCTGGGGCAGGTCGTCTCGGTTCTCGGGGCGGTGACGCTGGGGGCCTGGGCGGCGCGCCGGCGGCTGCTCGACGAGCCCGAGCGGCACCGCACGCTGCTCACCCGGGTCGCGGCGGTGGGCCTCGGTGCGGCCGTGCTGGGTGGTGCGCCGCTCGCGTTGATGGCCGCCGGGGTGTGGGCGGACCCACCCACCGGTGTGCTGCTGGTCGCCGGGGCACTGCATGCGGTCAGCGGGTACGCCGGTGGGATCGGGTACGCCGCGCTGTTCGGGTTGTGGGCGATCCGGCTCTCCGCCCGTCGCGCACCCGTGCGCGGTGCCCTGGTGGCGTGCGGGCAACGATCGCTGACCTGCTATCTGGCCCAGTCGGTGGTGTTCGTCGCGTTGCTGCCGGCCTGGACCCTGGGCCTGGGCGCCCGGCTCACGCTCTGGCAGGCCGCGCTGCTCGCGGTCGGCACCTGGCTGCTGCTCCTCGGGGCCGCCGTCGCGATGGAACGGGCGGGGGTGCGCGGGCCGGCCGAGGTGCTGCTGCGGCGGCTGACCTACGGGCGCCCCACCCGGGCGCCGGGCCGGCCACGGACATGATCACCGGCAGCTGCCGTCGCGATGGAGGGTGTCCCGCGTTCGAGGATCATGGTTCACCGACGGCCGGGGCGGCCGTCGCGGGCTAGGGTCGGTGACCATGGCCGACCCGGAGAAGCCTGCGCGCGACCCGGCACGACCCGCACCCGCGGACCACGACCCGCCCCCGGGACCCGCCATGGCCGATCCCGTCCCGCCTGCCGACGAGACCGGTCAGGCCGGGCCACGCCCGCCCGACGACGAGCCGCGCTTCTCCTGGCAGGGCGCCCCCGGCTACACCCCGCTGCCCGAGACCCTCCCGCCGCACGCCCCGATGCCCGGCGCGCCGCCCTACCCGGCGCAGCCGGAGCACCCGCCCGCGCCGGTCGGACAGGCGCCGGCGCGCACCGGCTACGCCCGGGCCCTCGGCGCCACCGCGGTCTGGGCGGCGGTCAACCTGGCGCTCGTGCTGCTGGTCGCGGGTCCGCCGCCGGCGGCGGAGTCCGCGGGGGTGTTCACGGGCAGGCTGGTCCTGCCGATGCTGGTCGGTGCGCTGCTCACCTGGCTGATCGCGCGCCGCCGGCGCTGGCCGTTCCGGCTGCTGGTGGTGGTCGCCGCTCCGCTGTTCTGGGTGCTGCGAGCGCTGGCGAACCTCGTCTGACTCAGGCCTGCAGCGCCCGCGTCAGCACCGCGCTGACCTGCTCGGTCTCCACCAGGAACCCGTCGTGCCCGCGCTCGGACGCGATCACCTCGAGCGGCACCCCGAACGCGTCGGCGAGCTCGGCCTGCTGGCGCAACGGGTAGAGCCGGTCGGTGTCGACCCCGACGATGGTCGGCGTGGCGGTGACCCGGGCCAGCGCCGCCGCCGTGCCACCCCGGCCACGGCCGATCTCGTGGCTGTTCATGGCCAGGTTCAGCGCCACGTAGCTGCCCGCGTCGAACCGCGCCAGCAGGCCACCCGCCGCGTGCTCCAGATAGGACTCGACGGCGAACAGCCCACCACGCAACGGATCCCGGCCGTCCTGGGCGGACCGGCCGAACCGGACGTCGACCTCATCGGCGGTGCGGTAGCTCAGGTGCGCGATCCGCCGGGCGATGCCGAGCCCGGTGTCGGGACCCCGCTCGTGTTCGTAGTAGTCCCCACCGCGCCAGTGCGGATCGGCGCGCACGGCGTCGACCTGGATGCGGCAGAGCCCCACCTGGTCGGCGCTGGCCTCCGCGGCCGCAGCCAGGACGACGACGCGACGGACCCGCGACGGGTGGGCCACCGCCCACTCCAGCGCGCGCATCCCGCCCATCGACCCGCCGACGACGGCCGCCCAGGCGTCGATGCCCAGCGCATCGGCCAGTGGCACCTCCGCGGCCACCTGGTCGCGAATGGTGGTCAGCGGCCAGCGGCTCCCCCAGGCCCGCCCGTCCGGTGCGAGCGACGACGGCCCGGTGGAGCCCTGGCAGCCGCCGATCACGTTGGCGCACACCACGAAGAAGCGGTCCGTGTCGATGGCCAGCCCGGGACCGACGACGCCGCTCCACCACCCCGGTGTCGGGTGGCCGGGCCCGGCCGCACCGATGACGTGGCTGTCCCCGGACAGCGCATGCAGCACCAGTACCGCATTGTCCCGGGCCGGGGACAGCGTCCCCCAGGTTTCGTAGGCCAGCCGCACGGACGGCAACGTGCCACCGAGCTCCAGGGGCAGGGCCGCGGGCAGCTCGAGGAAGTGCCGCTCGCCCGCCGGGTCCCCGTCCCGCCACGCCCCGCTGACCGGCAGAACCGCCGTCACGGGCGCCGCCGCCGTGAGCTGATGACACCGGTATCGAAGCCGGCCAGGTGCAGCCCGCCGTGGAAACGGGCGTGCTCGACCTTCAGGCAGCGGTCCATCACGACCTCGAGCCCGCGGGCCTGGGCGCGCCGGGCCACGGCCGGGTCGAAGAGCCCGAACTGCAGCCAGAAGGTGCTGACGCCCTCGCCCAGCGCGAGCACGTCGTCCAGCACCGCGGGCAGGTCCTGGGGCCGCCGGAACACGTCGACCAGGTCCGGGACGACCGGGAGGTCGGCGAGGGTCTTGTAGACCGGCCGGCCGAGGATCTCCTCGGCGTTGGGATTGACGAAGTACAGGTCGTAGTCGCTGCTGGACACCAGGTAGGTCGCCACGAAGTTGCTGGCCCGGGCCGGGTTCGGGGAGGCGCCGACCATGGCGACGCTGCGCGTGGCGCGCAGCAGCTGCTGCCGGCGCGTCGCCGACGGGTTCTCCCAGCTGCTCACGCGCCCTCCTTCGCGGCCGCGGCCAGTGCCTGGTCGAGGTCCCACAGGATGTCGTCGGCGTCCTCGAGGCCGACGCTGATCCGCACCAGGTCCGGCGGCACACCCGCGTCGCGGAGCTGGACGTCGCTGAGCTGCTGGTGGGTCGTCGAACCGGGGTGGATGACGAGCGTGCGGGCATCACCGACGTTGGCCAGGTGGCTGCACAGCTGCACCGACTCGATGAACCGCTGACCCGCCTCGCGGCCCCCCTGCACCCCGAAGGAGAACACCGCGCCCGGCCCGAGCGGCAGGTACCTCGCGGCCCGGTCGTGGTCGGGGTGGTCGGGCAGCCCGGCCCACCGCACATAGGACACCCTCGGGTCGGCGTGCAGCCACTCGGCGACGGTGCGCGCGTTCGCGACGTGGTTCTCCATGCGCTGCGGTAGCGTCTCCACGCCCTGGATGAGCAGGAACGCCGAGTGCGGCGACAGCGACGCCCCGACGTCACGCAACTGCTCGGCGCGCAGCTTCGTGAGGAAGCCGAACTCCTGGAAGTTGCCCCACCAGTTCAGCCCACCGTAGGACGGGACCGGCTCGGTCATCTGCGGGAAGCGCCCGTTGCCCCAGTCGAAGCGGCCCGACTCGATCACGACACCGCCCAGTGTGGTGCCGTGACCACCGAGGAACTTCGTCGCGGAGTGGATCACGATGTCGGCACCGTGCTCGATGGGGCGGCACAGGTAGGGCGTCGCCAGCGTCGCGTCGATGATCAGCGGCAACCCGGCGGCGTGGGCGACATCGGCCAGGCCGGCGATGTCGGCGACCGCGCCCGACGGGTTCGACACGACCTCGGCGAACACCAGCTTCGTGCGGTCGGTGATGGCGGCCGCGTAGTCCGCCGGGTCGCCCCCGCTGACGAACGTGGTCTCGACCCCGAACCGGCGCAGGGTCACGTCGAGCTGGGTGATCGTGCCTCCGTAGAGCCCGGCGGCGGCGACGATGTGGTCGCCGGCCCCGGCGAGGCAGGCGAACGTCAGGAACTCCGCGGCCTGTCCGCTCGCCGTGGCGACCGCGCCGATGCCGCCGTCGAGGCTGGCGAGGCGCTCCTCCAGCGCCGACACCGTGGGGTTCGCGATGCGGCTGTAGATCAGGCCGTACTTCTGCAACGCGAACAGGCTGGCCGCGTCCGTGGTGTCCTCGAAGACGAAGCTCGTCGACTGGTAGATCGGCACCGCACGGGCGCCGGTGGCCGCGTCCGGCACCGCTCCCGCGTGCACCGCGCGTGTCCGGAACCCCCAGTTCCGGTCCCGCTGGGGCTGCTCGCTCATAGCGTCATCCTGCCCCGCCGGTGATGAGGCGGGTGCTGACGGGCGTCGCATTGCGGAACAGGTCCAGCACCGGGCAGTGCTCGTCGACCGCCGCGGCCAGCTTGCGGTACTGCTCTGCCGACGCCGGGCCGTCGAGCGTCACGCTCACCCGGACCTCGGCGAACCCGGGGCGCACCCCGGAGTCGAGGCCGAAGAAGCCGCGCACGTCGAGGTCCCCGTCGACGTCGATCCGGACGTCGTCGAGCGGGATGCCGAGCTGGGCCGACCAGAAGCGGTAGGTGATGACCTGGCAGGACAGGAGCGCCGCCAGCGCGGTCTCGACGGGGTTGGGCGCGGCGCCCTCGCCACCCAGGGCGGGCGGTTCGTCGACGACCATGGTGTGCCGTCCGACGCGGATCTCGACGCGCAGGCCGTCGCCGCCGGAACCCTCGGCCCGGAACCGGGCGTGCGCCCTGTCGTTGTCGTCGTCGATCTTCGCGGAGGTGGCTCCGACGATCGCGCGCAGTGTCTCGTCCCGGCCGGTGGAGCGAACGACTTCCGTGGACATGGGCTGGCCTCTCGGGGAACGCGGGGGTGAGGGATCTCTGGTGTCAGCGCGAGCCCGGACACGCACAGGTGCACACCCGCTGGAAGTCCACGTGCCGGCGCCGCACGAGGGGCGGCGAACCGGGCGGCATGATGACTTTCCTACCAGGCGGCCCCCGGGTCGCGCAGCCGGCCGGGCCTCGGGCGCTCGGGGCAGCGCGACCGCGCGACCGGACCCCCGGACCACACCCCGATCGGACCGCCCGACAGCGGCCGTTCGGTTCCGCTCGATTTGGGTGTACCGACCGGTGAACCGGCCCTGCCACCCTCGCCCGCACTCGCCCCGCCCACGGGTCCGGGGGGGAGCACGTCGAGGCCGGAGGGGAGCCGGTCGACCACGCACACGGCCCGAGCTGGAGAGAGGTGATCCCGATGGATGTTCGGCGTGAACGGACCGGAGCTGCGACGAGATCCCGGGGCGCCCGGTGGGCGGCGGGGGTGCTCGCCGTGGCCGCGGTCGGCCTGATTCCCACGGTCCTGGTCGCCCCCGCGGCCGCGGCTCACGGCGGGACCTCGGTGCGGGTGCAGGACGAGTGTGAGACGACGTCGTTCAACGCGGCCCTCGGCCCGGGCACCTGCGTCGGCGACGGCGACGGCGACGGCAACGTGACGTTCGCGAAGTTCAGCGAGAAGCTCAACCCGAAGGACGGCGGCCACGGCGCCTGGCGGTTCGACCGCCGCGAAGCGAAGATCCGCCTCGGCGAGAGCGTGCACGTGACGAACGAGGGCGGGGAGGTCCACTCGTTCTCCGAGGTCTCCCGGTTCGGCACCGTCGGCATCCCGCCGCTCGACGCGGCCCTGCCGAACGGATCCCCGACGGCGCTGCCCGTGGGTGACCCGGGGCCGACGTTCCTCCAGCCGGGCGAGACCCTGCACATCCACGGCCTGAGCGCCGGGACGCACAAGTTCGAGTGCCTCATCCACCCCTGGATGCGCAGCACCATCGAGGTGCGCCGCTGAGCCCGGACGGGGTCACATCCGTGACGGACGCGCGCACGGTGGCGCCGCGCGCGTCCAACTCGCGCGGGGCCACACCATGCACGCGTCGTCTGCTCAGCCGGGAGGGAGCCGGCCGGGGTGAGTGTGGCTATGCGCTGTCGCGCGGCAGCCGTACGAGGCCCTCCTGCATCGTGCTCGCGATCAGCCGGCCGTCGGTGGTGTAGAACCGGCCGGTGGCCAGCCCGCGCCCGCCCGACGCGGCGGGCGAGTAGCACTCGTAGAGCAGCCACTCGTCGGCCCGGAACGGCTGGTGGAACCACATCGCGTGGTCCAGGCTCGCCATCTGCACCTGGGCCGACGACATGTCGTGCCGGGCCACCACCGACCCCAGCAGCGTCAGGTCACTGGCATAGGTGAGCAGGCAGACGTGCAGCAACCGATCGTCGGGCAGCGTGCCGTCGGCGCGCATCCACACCCGGACCGGCTCGTCGGAGGCCCCGGGCCGGTTCGACGACCACACCGGTTCGCCGACCACACGGACGTCCAGCGGCCGCGGGATCTCGGACAGCCAGCCACCCTCGCCGCCGGCGGCGATGCGCTGCCCCAGGTCGGGCAGCGACTCCGGGTCCGGCACGCCCGCGGGCATCGGTTCGGTGTGTTCCAGCCCGTGCTGCTCGAGCTGGAACGACGCCGACAGCGAGAAGATCGCCTCCCCGTGCTGGATGGCCAGCACCCGCCGCGTGGTGAACGACCGGCCGTCGCGCACCCGCTCGGTCTCGTAGACGATCGGTACCCGCGGGTCGCCGGGGCGGATGAAGTAGGCGTGCAGCGAGTGCACCTGCCGGTCCGCGGGGACCGTCCGCCCGGCCGCCACCAGCGCCTGCCCGGCGACCTGCCCGCCGAACACGCGGGTCGGCGAGTGCGGCGGGCTGACCCCGCGGAACAGGTTCACCTCGAGCTGTTCGAGGTCGAGCAGGTCCACCAGCTCGTCGAGGACGGCCTGCCCGCGCGGCACGCCGTCGGCGGCGAGCTCGGGCTCCGAGGACGATGCGGTCGCGGGAGAGGTCACGCCGCGATTGTCTCAGCCGCCCCGGTCAGGCGTGGTCCTCCTCGCCGAGGCGGTGCACCCGGATGAGGTTGGTGGACCCGATGGTGCCGGGCGGCGACCCGGCCACGATGACGACCAGGTCCCCGGGCTGGAACCGGTCGATGGACAGCATCGCCTGGTCGACCTGGCGGACCATGGCGTCGGTGGACTCCACCCGGTCGACGAGGAACGTCTCGGTGCCCCACGTCATCGCGAGCTGGCTGCGCACCTCGGGGGTCGGGGTGAAGGCCAGCAGCGGCAGCCGGGTGTGCAGCCGGGCCAGCCGGCGCACGGTGTCGCCGGACTGGGTGAACGCGACCAGCGCGCGGGCCGAGAGCCGCTCGCCGATGTCCCGAGCGGCGTAGGAGAGCACCCCGCGCTTGGTGCGCGGCACGTGGTTGAGCGGCGGCACCGTGGCCGGGCCCGCCTCGACGGCCTCGACGATCTCGGCCATCGTGCGCACCGACTTGATCGGGTAGCGCCCGACGCTGGTCTCACCGGAGAGCATCAGCGCGTCGGTGCCGTCCAGCACCGCGTTCGCGACGTCGGAGGCCTCGGCACGGGTCGGCCGCGAGTTCGTGATCATCGAGTCCAACATCTGGGTGGCCACGATGACCGGCTTGGCGTTCTCCCGGGCGATCTGGATGGCCCGCTTCTGCACGAGCGGCACGTTCTGCAGCGGCAACTCGACGCCCAGGTCGCCGCGGGCGACCATGATCCCGTCGAAGGCCAGCACGATGGCCTCGAGGTTGTCGACGGCCTCGGGCTTCTCCAGCTTGGCGATGACGGGCAGCCGGGCACCCTTGTTGTCCATGATCTTGTGGACCTGGTCGATGTCGGCCGGGCTGCGCACGAACGACAGCGCGACCACGTCCACGCGCAGGTCGAGCGCGAACTCCAGGTCGGCCGCGTCCTTCGCGCTGACCGCCGGGACCGAGACGTTCATCCCGGGCAGCGAGAGGCCCTTGTTGTCACTGACCGGGCCACCCTCGGTGACCTTGCAGACGACGTCGAGGCCCTCCACGGCCACGACACGCAGCCCGACCTTCCCGTCGTCGACGAGCAGCCGGTCCCCCGGGCGGGCGTCGCTGGCCAGGCCGGAGTAGGTCGTGGACACCCGGTCGTGGGTACCGGTCACGTCCTCGACGGTGATCCGGACCTCTCCCCCGGTGCGCCACTCGGTCGGGCCGCCGGCGAAACGGCCGAGCCGGATCTTGGGGCCCTGCAGGTCGGCCAGGATGCCCACCGCCCGGCCCTCCACGTCCGAGGCGTGGCGGACCATCTCGTAGACGCGCTTGTGGTCGTCCCGGTTGCCGTGACTGAAGTTCAGCCGGGCGACGTCCATCCCGGCCCCGACGAGTTCCCGGATCCGGTCCGGGGTCGCGGTGGCCGGCCCGATGGTGCAGACGATCTTGGTGCGACGGCTCACCATGAGAGCGTAGCGCGGTCACTGAAACGATCAGGTTGGAGGAAGGCGAACATTGCGCGCCCTGCTTTTTGTCGCTTCCCTGATGGCGAGTGCGGTGGTGCTCTTCACTCCGGCGTCCGGGGTCCCGTCCGCGCCGCCCGGCGTGGACAAGCTGATCCACCTGCTGGTCTTCGCGGCGCTGGCCGGTACCGGCCGGTGGGCGGGGCTGCCGCTGCGACCACTGGCGGTGGCCCTGGTGGCCTACGCCGCCGGGTCGGAGATGCTGCAGGCGGTGCTGCCGATCGGGCGCAGCGGTGACGTACTCGACGCGCTGGTGGATGTGGCCGGAATCGCGCTCGGCCTCGGCGTCCTGGCCGTCGCCCCGTCGTCGATCCGTCCGCCGCCCTCCTGAGTCCGCCCGTGAACCGTGACCTCAGCGGCGGGGCTGCTCCGACGGCCCGACGTGGTCGGCCAGCCACTCGGCGACCGGACGCGCCGTCCGCCAGGTGTCCGCGACCCGGTGCAGGCAGCCGCGTTCGTGCAGCACGTCGTCGGGGGCCCAGCGCCGCCACACGTACAGCGAGCGGTGCCGCAGCAGACCCAGCCGCGGGTGCTCCGGGTCGACCCCGCGGGGCCGGCTCTTGAGCAGGTCGCCGTCGACGGTGAGCCCGGCCTCCTCGACGGCGGCGAGCCGGGAGGCCAGGTCGTCGCCGCGCCGGTCGTCCGCCACGGCCGTGCGATAGCGGGCGACCTGGTCGGATGCCATCCGGTAGTAACCCGCCGCCGCCATCAGCCCCTCGGCGGAGAGCTCCACGTAGTAGGGCGCCGCGAACCCGCCGCAGTGGGTCTTGTACGGCGTCTTGTCGTGGGAGAACCGGACGTCGCGGTACGGGCGGAAGATCTTCCCGGCGCCGAACTCCGGCTCCAGCGCCGCGAGCAGCGCGAGCATCGGTCCGCGCACGTGCTCGTCGTAGACCGGCTTCTGGTCGGTCCAGTAGGCCTTCGAGTTGTCGGCGAGCAGCCCGTCGTAGAACTCGACCGCGCCGTCGCCGAACCCGTCGAAGACCTCGGTCCCGGCGGTCACGGTGCCCGGTCACGGGTGGGGCCGGAGACCGCCTCGTCCTCGGGCGGCCCGTCCACCGGCGCGTCGGCCCCGGTTCCGGACGGGTCGCCGGCCGGCTCCGCCTCGGGCCGGGTGATCTCCTCGCGGGGCTTGCGGACGAGCACGACGTACGCCACGGCGCAGACGAACACGACGGCGGAGACCACGACGTTGATCCGGACGTCGCCGAACACCCGGGTGGCCGGGTCGGTGCGCATGAGCTCGATGAAGAACCGGCCCAGCGTGTATCCGGCCACGTAGAGCGCGAAGACGCGCCCGTGCCCGAGCCGGAAGCGCCGGTCGGCCCACACGATCACCACGGCGATGAGGAGGCTCCAGAGCATCTCGTACAGGAACGTCGGGTGCACGATCGCGACCGGCGTGGTGTCGAGGGCGACGCCGCCCAGGGCGTCAGGGAAGCCGGTGGCCGGATCGACCCGGTCGTAGATCTCCAGGCCCCACGGCAGGGTGGTGGGCCCGCCGTAGAGCTCCTGGTTGAAGTAGTTGCCGAGCCGGCCGATCGCCTGCGCGACCACGATCCCGGGTGCCACGGCGTCGGCGAAGAACGGCAGCGGCACACCCCGGCGGCGGCACGCGATCCAGGCACCCACTCCGCCGAGCGCGATGGCGCCCCAGATCCCCAGACCGCCCTGCCAGATCTTCAGCGCGTCGATCGGATTCCCGCCGGGACCGAAGTAGGTCTGCCAGTCGGTGGCGACGTGGTAGAGACGGCCGCCGACCAGGCCGAACGGCACCGCGTAGACCGCGACGTCGACGACCGTGCCGGGCTCGCCGCCGCGGGCGACGAACCGCTTCTCGCCCCACACGACGGCCACCACGATGCCCGCGATGATGCACAGCGCGTACGCGCGCAGAGGGACGGGTCCGATGTACCAGACACCGCGGTCCGGGCTGGGGATGTACGCCAGCAGTGCTGAGGTGACGGCGGTGCTCACGCCGCCACGGTAGCGCTCCACGACGACACACCCACCGTGACGCCGCTCGGAGCGCCCACTGACCGGCCCGTCACCCGTTCTCGTCGGTGCGCGCCCGAACGCGCGCGCCGGTCACGGTCTCCGGGCGAGGCGGCGGCCGAGCGGGCCTGCGATCAGGGCACCGAGCAGCGCGATCGCGATCGCCCCGCCGATCAGCCAGCCGGCCGGCGACCGGGCTGGGTCGCCCGGCGCCTGCGCGGCGCACGACACGTCGCCTGCCGGGGCGCCCGGGCCTGCCGCCGGGTCGACCGGCCCGGTGTAGGTGAACACGTAGCCGCCCCGCTGCTCGTGGCCGTCGGGCCCGAGCAGGCACCAGCGCACGGTGTACTCCCCGGCCGCGGGCAGCCGCGGCGCGACGCCGGCGACCAGCGAGCGCTCGCCGTCGGGGGTGACGGCGCCGTCGTCCCAGCGACTGCCGTCGGGGGCCAGCAGCGCGACCGCCCGGGGCGCATCCGGCGCGACCCGACCCGCGAATTCGAGCCGGATCCGCTCCAACCGGTCGACCTGGGCGCCCGGCGCCGGATCGGCACCGGTCAGCGACGTGTGCGCCAGGGCCGGGGGCGCCAGCAGCAGGAGCAGCGTCCCGGCGAACGCCGCGGCCAGGCTCAGGACAGCGGCGCGCATGCGACCCGGTTGTCCATCAGGTCGGCCGGGTGCACGACCACCGCGCGGGCGTCCGCCCCGACCACCGTGGGGTTCTCCGCAGTGGCCGTCGCGGCACCCGACGCGTCGGAGCGGAACTTCAGATGGATCTCGTTCGGGGGCATCTCCGAGCCCGCCGGGTCGATCCGGAAGTGCGGGCCACCGCCCTCCGCGCACTGTCCCGAGTGGACGTGCGAGACGTAGTCGGTGTCCGGGCGCAGGCCCGTGAAGGTGACGGTGACGGTCGTGCCGCCGTCGTGGCGCGCCATCTCGGCGGTACCCGCGACACCCTCGTAGCCCTGCGGGGCGGTCGGCAGCAGCGTGAACGGGCCGCTGCTCAGCCGCCCGCCCGGGACGGCGGCCGCGGGGACGGCCTGCGGGTCGCCGGCGCCCGTCGGGTGTCCCGCGGCCGGTTCCGGGGTGCTCCCACACCCTGCGAGCAGGGCCAGTCCGACGGCTGCCGCACTGACCAGCGCACCTGTGCGCATATTCCGATCCACCTCTTCCGCCGCCCTTCGGCGACCCGTCGTCGTGCCGACCGGCGCTCACCATGTCGACCTGTCCGTCGGGTTGGTCGGCGGGAGGACGGGCACGGTTCCGGCGCCCGCCCGATCCCACGCGAGGTGACCGTCACACGACCGGGGGGCGGGGACACCGACGCGGCGATCTCCTGGATCCGGGCGCTGGGCGGGCTCGGCGGCCGGCGCTCAGGCCGGCTGCGGAGCTCCGGCGGGGCGCCCCGCGCGGCGCACCCCGTCGGACAGCTCGGCGGCCAGCGCGCGCACGCCGTCCCGGCCACCGTTCTCGGCGGCGGTCACGAACGCCGACCCGACGATCACGCCGTCGGCGAAGGACGCGACCTCAGCCGCCTGATCCCCCGACCGCACGCCCAGGCCGACCCCGATCGGCAGCGAGGTGTGCGGGCGGCAACGCGCGACGATCTGTGGTGCGACGGACGCCACGGTGTCCCGCGCCCCGGTCACGCCCATGATCGACGTCGCGTAGAGGAAGCCGCTGCTCGCCGCGGCCGTCGACACGATCCGCTCCTCGGTCGACGACGGCGCGACCAGGAAGATCCGGTCCAGCCCGTGCGCGGTCGACGCGGCCAGCCACTCGTCGGCCTCGTCGGGGATGAGGTCCGGGGTGATCACGCCGAGCCCGCCGGCCGATGCCAGGTCGCGGGCGAACGCGTCGACGCCGTAGCGCAGGACCGGGTTGAAGTAGGTCATCACCACGGCCGAGCCGCCGGCCGCCGACACCCGCTCGACCACCGACAGCACGTCACGGATCCGCGTCCCGGCGCGCAGCGCCTTCTCGGCGGCGGCCTGGATGGTCGGGCCGTCCATCACCGGGTCGGAGTACGGGATGCCGACCTCGAGCAGGTCGCACCCGCCCTCGACCAGCGCGTTCAGCAGGTCCACCGAGCCGTCGACGGTCGGGTAGCCCGCGGGCAGGTAACCGATCAGCGCACCGCGGTCCTGGGCGGCGCAGCGGGCGAAGACGTCGGCGACGGTCACAGCTGGATCCCTTCGGTCTGCGCGCCCGGATCGGCGAAGGAGGAGTCCGAAGCCGACAGCGCCCGCTCGGCGATCGCGGTCCCGTCCGCGTCCTCCGCGCGCTGGTCCTCACCGATCATGCCGAACCACTTCGCCGCGGTGTCGACGTCCTTGTCACCGCGCCCGGACAGGTTCACCAGCACGACGCCCTCGGGCCCGAGCTCACGGCCCAGCCGCAGCGCCCCGGCGACGGCGTGCGCGGACTCGATGGCCGGGATGATCCCCTCGGTGCGGCACAGCAGCGCGAAGGCCTCCATCGCCTCGGCGTCGGTGATCGGCTGGTACTCCGCGCGCCCGATGTCCTTGAGCAGAGCGTGCTCGGGGCCGACGCCGGGGTAGTCGAGTCCGGCGGAGATCGAGTACGACTCGCTGGTCTGGCCGTCGGAGTCCTGCAGCAGGTAGGACATCGCCCCGTGCAACGCACCGGGTGAGCCCTCGGTCAGCGTCGCGCCGTGGCGGCCGGTCTCGATCCCGTCGCCGCCGGGCTCGAACCCGACGAGCCGGACACCCGGGTCGTCGAGGAACGCGTGGAAGATCCCGATCGCGTTGGAACCGCCGCCCACGCAGGCCGCGACGGCGTCGGGCAACCGACCCGTCCGCTCGAGCACCTGCTCGCGGCTCTCCAGCCCGATGACGCGGTGGAAGTCGCGGACCATCACCGGGAACGGGTGCGGGCCGGCCACCGTGCCGAGCAGGTAGTGCGTCCCGTCGACGTTCGTGACCCAGTCGCGCAGCGCCTCGTTGATGGCGTCCTTGAGCGTTCGCGAGCCGGTCTTGACCGGGACGACCTCGGCGCCGAGCAGGCGCATCCGGGCGACGTTGAGCGCCTGGCGGCGGGTGTCCACCTCGCCCATGTAGATCATGCAGTCGAGCCCGAGCAGCGCGCACGCGGTGGCGGTGGCCACCCCGTGCTGACCGGCGCCGGTCTCGGCGATCACCCGGGACTTGCCCATCCGCTTGGTGAGCAGCGCCTGACCCAGGACATTGTTGATCTTGTGTGACCCGGTGTGGTTCAGGTCCTCGCGCTTGAGCAGGATGCGCGCCCCGCCGGCGTGCTCGCTCAGCTTCGGCGCGTCGGTGAGCGGGGACGGCCGCCCCGTGTAGTCCCGGTGCAGCCGGTCGAGCTCGCCGAGGAACTCCGGATCGGACCGGGCCTTCTCGTAGGCCGCGGTCAGCTCGTCGAGGGCCGCGACCAGCGCTTCCGGGACGAACCGCCCGCCGTAGCGCCCGAAGTGCCCGCGTGCGTCGGGTTCGTGCCCCGACCGGGTCGCGATGCCGTGGCTCGCCCTGACCCCGCCGTCCGGATGGGTGGTGCCCCCGCTGGTAGTGCTCACCGCACCATTCTGGAGCACGACGGGTGGAAGCCTGCGGCCACCAGGCTGCGGACCGCCGACTGCGGGTCCCCGCTGGTCACCAGGCCCTCCCCGACGAGCACCGCGTCGGCTCCCCAACCGGCGTAGGTGAGCAGGTCACCGGGGCCGCGGACGCCGGACTCGGCGACCCGCAGCACGTCGTTGGGCAGCCCGGGCGCGATCTGGCCGAAGATCGAGCGGTTGACCTCGAGGGTGTGCAGGTTGCGCGCGTTGACCCCGATCAGGCCGGCGCCCGCCTCGAGCGCACGGTCGGCCTCCTCCTCGGTGTGCACCTCGACCAGCGCGGTCATGCCCAGCGACTCGACCCGGTCGAGCAGCGCGACCAGCACGTTCTGCTCCAGCGCCGCGACGATCAGCAGCACCAGGTCGGCGCCGTGCGCGCGGGCCTCGTGCACCTGGTACGGGCTGACGATGAAGTCCTTGCGCAGGATCGGGATGTCGACGACGGCGCGGACGGCGTCGAGGTCGGCGAGCGAACCGCCGAAACGGCGCTGCTCGGTGAGCACGCTGATGACGCGGGCCCCGCCCTCGGCGTAGGACGCGGCCAGCTCGGCCGGGTCGGAGATGGTCGCCAGATCGCCCTTCGACGGGCTGCGCCGCTTGACCTCGGCGATCACGCCGATGCCCGGCGCCCGCAGCGACGCCATCACGTCACGGGGCGGCGGCGCCTGCGCGGCACGCCGCTTGATCTCGGTGAAATCGACGGCGGCCTCGCGAACGGCGAGATCCTGCCGGACCCCGTCCACGATGGACTCGAGGACGCTGGGGCCGGTTTGCTTCGTGCGCTCGCCCACGGGGCTGACTCCCCTTCCGGGTTCGGGCCTTCCAGGCGTTCGGACCATGCTAGACACGCCTCGTCGACGGGTCGCCGCCAGGCCCGGCCTGGGTCTGGGCACCGTCGGCGACGTCCACGGTCGGATCCCGACCCGCGTCCAGCTCCTGCCACGCCGCCCGGTCCGGGTCGACGGCCGGCCTGCGCGCGCCCGGCGCCGCGTACCGGCCTCCGAACCGGGGCAGGCCACGTTCACCCACCAGCAGCGCCGCACCCGCGGCCAGCAGCAGCACACTACCCACCACCCCCAGCCACGGTGCGGGGGTCACCCCCACCGGCACCGACGGCAGTGTCGCCGCCGGGTCGGAGCCGAGCGAGACGTCCAGCAGCACGGCCAACCGCTCGACCGGCGGCGGGCTCAGCAGCCCGGTCAGCGTGATCGCACCGGCGGCGGCACCCGCGAGGACGATCACGCCGCCCAGCGCGCGGCGGGCGATCCCGGAGACCGCGATCGCGGCGGCCACGGCGGCCACCGCGAGCAGCGCGATACCGGCCGGGGCGGGCTCGAGGTCGGCACCGGTCGCCGCGAGTTCGACCTCGCCCCGGGTGGCCGTGACGACGGTCGCGGAGAACCAGGTCAGCCGGGATGAGCCCCACAGCGCCAGGGCCCCGGCCAGCAGGCCGACACAGATCAGCAGCAGCCGGCGGCGCCCGTCCCCGGCGGCACTCACCGTGGCTCCCGCCCGTTGCCTCCCGGAGCGCTCCCCGGCTCGCCCAACGTGGCCGCCGTGGCCACCGCGGACAGCACCGCCCGGGCCTTGTTCAGGCACTCGGTGTCCTCCGCGACGGGGTCGGAGTCGGCCACGATCCCGCCGCCGGCCTGCACGTACGCGGTCCCGCTGCGGACCAGCGCGGTGCGGATCGCGATGGCGGTGTCGGCGTTGCCGGCGAAGTCCAGGTACCCGACGATCCCGCCGTAGAGCCCACGCCGGGTCGGCTCCAGCTCCTCGATGATCTCCATCGCCCGCACCTTCGGCGCTCCCGACAGCGTCCCCGCGGGGAAACAGGCCAGCACGGCGTCGTAGGCGTTGCGGTCCTCACGCAGCGTGCCGGTGACCGTCGAGACCAGGTGCATCACGTGGCTGTAGCGCTCGACGGAGAAGAAGTTGTGCACCTTGACCGTGCCCGGCTCGCACACCCGGCCCAGGTCGTTGCGGCCCAGGTCGACGAGCATCACGTGCTCGGCGCGCTCCTTCTCGTCGGACCGCAGGTCCTTCTCCAGAAGGACGTCCTCCTCCTCGGTCGCCCCGCGCCAGCGGGTGCCGGCGATGGGGTGCGTGGTGGCCTGCCCGTCGCGGACCGTGACCAGCGCCTCCGGGCTGGAGCCGACGATCGCGAACGGGGGCCCGCCGCCCACGTCCTCGAGGTGCAGCAGGTACATGTACGGGCTCGGGTTGGTCGACCGCAGCACCCGGTAGACGTCCAGCGGGTCGGCCTCGCACTCCATCTCGAAGCGCTGCGAGACGACGACCTGGAACGCCTCCCCCGCGCGGATCTGCTCCTTGGCCACCTCCACGGCCGCGTGGTGCTCGGCCGGGCTGCGGCGGCGCAGGAAGCGCGGCTCGGCAGGCTCGTACACGCCCACCGTGGACGGGGCGGGGGCACGCAGCTGCTCGGTCATCCGGTCCAACCGGGCCACCGCGTCGTCGTAGGCCTCGTCGACGCGGGCGTCGGAGGCGTCCCAGTTGATCGCGTTGGCGATCAGGGTGACGGTGCCCTCGTGGTGGTCGAGCGCGGCCAGATCGGTGGCCAGCAGCATCACGAGCTCGGGCAGCGCGAGGTCGTCGGTGGTGGACACCGGCAGCCGCTCCAGGCGGCGCACCACGTCGTAGCCGAGGTAGCCGACCATTCCACCGGTCAGCGGCGGCAGCCCGGGCAGCGGCTCGCTGCGCAGCTCCTCGACGACCGTGCGCAGCGCCGCGAGCGGGTCGCCCGAGGACGGCATTCCGACCGGCACCTCGCCGGTCCAGCGCAGCGCGCCGTCCACCGCCGTCAGCGCCGCGGCGCTGTGCGCCCCCACGAACGACCAGCGCGACCAGGACCGCCCGTTCTCCGCGGACTCGAACAGGAACGTGCCCGGCCGGGAACCGGCGAGCTTGCGGTAGACCCCGACGGGGGTCTCGTCGTCGGCGAGCAGCCGGCGCGTCACGGGGATCACCCGGTGCGCGGTGGCCAGCTCGCGGAACTCCTCGCGACTGGGGGCGACCGAGCCCAGCGCCCCGGTGGAGGGGCCGCCGGAAGGAATCGTGCTGACGGGCATCGCAGCATTCTCTCAGGCCGCGTCCGTCCCCGGCGCCACCCGTGTGGCGCAGCCTGTCGGCCCGCACACCCCCGGTGCCCGGGCGCCGCGGGGCGAGGAAGATGACCTCGTGAGCGAAACCCGGCCGGCGGCCCGCCGGCGAGGCCGCCGCCCGGCCGGCGAGGACACCCGCAGCGCGCTGCTGGCCGCGGCCCGGGTGGAGTTCGCCGAGCGCGGCTTCGACGGTGCCACCGTCCGGCGGATCGCCGACCGCGCCGGCGTGGACGCCGCGATGGTGAACCACTGGTTCGGCGGCAAGGAGCGGCTGTTCACCGCCTCGCTGGACCTGCCCATGGACCCCGACGCGATCCTCGCCGAGGTCCTCCCGGGCGATCCCGAGCAGCTCGGCGAGCGCATCATCGCGATGTTCCTGCGGGTCTGGGACGCGACCGGCGGCGGGCCGCTGGCCGCACTCATCCGCAGCGTGGCCGGGCACGAGCAGGCCGCGCGGATGATGCGCGAGTTCGTCGCCCGGGTGATCCTGGGCCGCTTCATCCGCGAGGTCGCTCCCGACCGGCCGGACCTGCGCGCGGCACTGTGCGCCACCCAGATCATCGGCCTCGGCATGATCAGGTACGTCCTCCGCCTGGAACCACTGGCCTCGGCCGACCACCAGACCGTCGTCACGACGATCGCGCCGAGCCTGCAGCGCTACCTGACCGGAGAGCTCGGTTGACCCAGCAGGTGCCGGGACGCCACCGACCGGCCGCGGTGGCGCTGATCCTGGTCGCAGTGATGATCACCCTCGTCGTCGGCGCGGCAGTGGCCTACCGGACGCTCGGGGGCTGCGCGAGCGGCGGCGACGCCGGTCCGGCCGCACCCGCCGGCCCGCCCGGCGACGCCGACCGGACCGCCGCCGCGGCGCTGACGACGGCGGGCCTGCCCGTGACCCCGGCCTGGAGCGTCGCCGTCACGGGCCGTGGTCTCGCCGCCGCGGCGGCGACCGGGGACACGGTCCTCCTGCTGGACCGCGGTGCCGACGGCTCCGTGTTGCGCGCGCACGACCCGTCGACCGGGGTCGCCCGCTGGCAGCGCACCGCGCCCGGGCTGGGCAGCACCGGCATCGTGCTCGCCCAGCAGGGCGTCGCGGTGGTCACCGGTGGGGCCCGGGACGGCAGCGGAGAGCTGGCCGGTCTCCGCGAGACCGACGGACAGGTGCTCTGGTGCGCCGGGCTGTCGGCCGGCGCACCCGGTCTCGTCGACGTCCTGGGTGACGGCGCGGACACCGTGGTCCTCGTCGAACGCGCCGGGGGCACCGCGACCGTGACGGCCCTGGGCACGGCCGACGGGCGGCAGCGCTGGCGCACGGAGGTGCCGGCCCGCGGGGACGGCGCACCGGTGCTCAGCCCCGGCGCGGGCGGGGTCGTCGCGCTGCCCGGCGATACGGGCCTCGTCGCGCTGGACCTGGCCACCGGAGCGGAGCGCTGGCGCACCCCTTCGCCCGGGTCGTCCGGGTCGCCGGAGGATCCGCGGCCGTTGCTCGGCGTGCCCGGCCGGGTCGTCGCCGCGACCGCCGCCGGGGCGGCCGGGCTGAGCGCGGCCGACGGCACCGAGGCCTGGTCCGTGGCGACGGACGGCGCGCTGCGGGCGCCCGGGTTCGGCTGGGTGGACGGCGACCTCGCGGTGCTCGACCGGTCCACGTCCGCGCAACCCCGTTCCGGGCTGCTCGCGCGGCGGCTGTCCGACGGGACCCCCGGCTGGCAGCTGAACTGGGCCGACGTGGGCGTTGCGGCACCGGCGGGGACACCGGCGACCGCCGCCGCCGGCGGACGCCGGCTCGTCGCCGACGGCGCCACGGTCGTCGTCCTGGATCCCGCCACCGGCGCAGCGGGCAGCGGCCGGCTGCCCGGCGCGGTCGACGCGCTCGCCGCGGATCCGGCCGGGGGCGTGCTGGTGACCGCCACCGCGGAGCGGGTGACGGTGTACACGGCGCCCGGCCGCTGAGCCGGCCTCAGACGGGGCGCCGGGGATCCAGCAGGCCCGACTCGTATGCGGTGACCACCGCCTGGGTGCGGTCCCGCGCGCCCAGCTTGGTCAGCACCTCCCCGACGTGGGTCGTCGCCGCCTCGACCCCGAGCAGGAGGTCGGCGGCGATCTCGGTGTCGGACAGGCCGCGGGCCACCAGCCGGAGCACCTCGGTCTCGCGGTCGGTCAGCCCGGCGTCGTGCAGCCCGTCCCCGTCGAAGCGGCCACGGGTCGCCACGAGATCCCGGACCGCCGCCGGGAACAGCAGCGCCTCCCCCGCGGCGACGGTGCGCACCGCCCGGACGATCTCCACCGGCCGGGCCCGCTCGAGCACGAATCCGGCGGCGCCGGCGTGGAGCGCGTCGTAGACGTGCCCGTCGTTGCCGAAGGTGGTGAGGATCAGCACCCGGGGCGGATCGTCCACGCCCAGCAGGTGCCGGGTGGCGGTGATGCCGTCCACCGCGTTGGTCCGGACGTCGATCAGCACCACGTCCGGGCGCAGCCGGCGCACCAGGCCGGGGACCTCCGCCACGTCACCGGTCTCCCCGAGCACCGCCATGTCCGGTTCCGCGTCGAGGATGGCGCGCAGGCCGGCGCCGGCGAGATCCTCGTCGTCGACCAGCAGCAGGCCGATCGGACACGCACTCACACCGCGATCATCGCGCGTCCGTCAACGGCGGACGGAGGGACCCGCCGCGCTGCTCGTCCCGCCCCGACCGTGTCCGACGCGGGTGGACCTGCGTCGACCCGCCTCGCCCGGCGCCGGCATCGGACGGCGTCAGGGTCCTGGTCAGGCGTCGTCGGAGGCCAGCAGGACGTCGGTGTCGAAACAGGTCCGGGTGCCGGTATGGCACGCCGGACCGGTCTGGTCGACGACGACGAGCAGCGCGTCGCCGTCGCAGTCGAGCCGGACCTCGTGCACGTGCTGCACGTGGCCGGAGGTGTCACCCTTGACCCAGTACTCCGCACGGCTGCGCGACCAGTACGTCGCCCGTCCGGTGGTCAGGGTGCGGTGCAGCGCCTCGTCGTCCATCCAGGCGACCATCAGCACCTCGCCCGTGCCCCGCTGCTGGGTCACCGCGCAGACCAGGCCGTCGGCGTTGCGCTTGAGGCGGGCGGCGATCGCCGGGTCCAGCTCGGATCGCCCCACGCGGCCGCTCGCGAGCTCGCTCGGCGCCGATGACCCGCTCACCGGACCTCCACGTCAGCGGCCCGCAGGCCGTCCTTGACCTCGCCGATCCGCAGGGCGCCGAAGTGGAACACGCTCGCGGCGAGCACCGCGTCGGCACCGGCCCGGACGGCGGGCACGAAGTCCTCGACCTTCCCGGCGCCGCCGCTGGCGATCACCGGGACGTCGACCACCGCGCGCACCTGGCGGATCATCTCGAGATCGAATCCGGCCCGGGTGCCGTCGGCGTCCATCGAGTTCAGCAGGATCTCCCCGACGCCCAGCTCCTGGCCGCGCGCGGCCCACTCGACGGCGTCGATCCCGGTGCCGCGGCGGCCACCGTGTGTGGTCACCTCGAACCCGGACGGGGTGGGCTCGCCGTCGCGGACCCGGCGGGCGTCGACCGACAGCACGATGCACTGCGACCCGAACCGGCGGGCCGCCTCGTGCAGCAGCTCCGGGCGGGCGATCGCGGCGGTGTTGATGCTGACCTTGTCCGCACCCGCGCGGAGCAGCCGGTCGACGTCGTCGGTGCTGCGGATGCCCCCACCGACGGTGAGCGGGATGAACACCTGCTCGGCGGTGCGGCGGACCACGTCGAACATCGTCTCGCGGCCGCCCGAGGACGCCGTGACGTCGAGGAAGGTCAGCTCGTCGGCGCCTTCGTGGTCGTAGACGGCGGCCATCTCCACCGGGTCCCCGGCGTCGCGCAGATCGGCGAAGTTGACGCCCTTCACCACCCGGCCGGCGTCGACGTCCAGGCACGGGATGACGCGGACCGCGACCCCCATGTCAGCCGGCCGCCCGGCCCGCTGCCGCGCCGCCCCGGGGCACCGCGCGGACCGCCGCGAGCGCCTCGGGGAGCGTGAAACGGCCTGCGTACAGCGCCTTCCCGACGATCGAGCCCTCCAGGTTGACCCCGGTCGCGGCGAGCTCGGCCAGGGCGACCAGGTCGGACACCTCGGCGATGCCGCCGGAGGCGACCACCGGCGCGGTCGTCGCGTTCGCGACGTCACGCAGCAGCTCGGTGTTCGGGCCGCGCAGCGTGCCGTCCTTGCTGACGTCGGTGACCACGTACCGGGCGCAGCCGTCGCGGTCGAGGCGGGCCAAGGTCTCCCACAGGTCGCCACCGTCGGTGGTCCAGCCGCGGGCGGCGAGCCGGTGGCCCTGTTCGGTGATCCGGACGTCGAGACCGACGGCGATCCGGTCGCCGTGCTCACCGACCACGCGGGCGCACCACTCGGGGTTCTCCAGTGCGGCGGTGCCGAGGTTCACCCGGGCGCAGCCGGTGGCGAGGGCGCGCTGCAGCGAGGCGTCGTCGCGGATGCCGCCGGAGAGCTCCACGGCGACGTCGAGCTCGCCGACCACACCGGCGAGCAGCTCGGCGTTCGAACCCCGCCCGAAGGCGGCGTCGAGGTCGACCAGGTGGATCCACTCGGCGCCGTCACGCTGCCAGGCCAGGGCAGCCTCGAGGGGGTCGCCGTAACCGGTCTCGGTGCCGGCCTCCCCCTGAACGAGGCGCACGGCCTGACCGTCGGCGACATCGACCGCGGGAAGCAAGGTGAAACTCACGCGCCGCAGCCTACCGACGGTGACGGGAGCGCCGTCCGACGGCCGGGAACTCCGCGACCGAGGGCCCACCGGCCCCTGAGCGGGGACGCAGCGACGTGAGAGCGACGTGAGAGGGCCACCGGTGCCGCCGATTCATGGTCGAAGTGCGCTGGTGTTCACCTCACGGTGGCGGCCGGGCTCAGCCGACGACGTCGCGCAGCCAGTTCTGCAGGACCGTCGCGCCGGCGTCACCGGACTTCTCCGGGTGGAACTGCGTCGCCGACAGCGCGCCGTTCTCCACCGCCGCGACGAAGTCCTCGCCGTGGTGCGCCCAGGTGACCAGCGGCGGGCGCATCACCGTGGAGACCTCCATCTCCCACCGCCGCACCCCGAAGGAGTGCACGAAGTAGAAGCGGGTGTCGGCGTCGAGCCCGGCGAACAACGTCGACCCACGGGGCGCGCGCACGGTGTTCCAGCCCATGTGCGGCAGCACGTCGGCCTTGAGCCGCTCGACCGTCCCGGGCCACTGCCCGCAGCCCTCCGTGCGGTCGCCCCACTCGACGCCGAGGTCGAACATGATCTGCATCCCGACGCAGATCCCGAGCACCGGCCGGCCACCGGCGAGGCGGCGTTCGATGATCCGCCGGCCGCCGACCGAGGTCAGCCCGGCCATGCAGGCGGCGAACGCGCCGACACCGGGCACCACCAGGCCGTCCGCCTCGACCGCGGCGTCGGCGTCGGCGGTCACCGTGACGTCGGCGCCCACGCGGCGCAACGCCCGTTCCGCGGAGCGCAGGTTGCCCGATCCGTAGTCCAGCACGACGATCCGCGACACGAGGCCAGGATAGACACACCGACCGCCGTGACCGGGGATCCACGGCCTGCCCGAACGGGTCACCTCGGTCACGGGCGGGGCCGGGGCCAGGCCGCCACCAGGCCCGCGCGAGACGAGGTACGGCGCCGTCCGGCTCTCGGTGACCTTCACCACGTCCGCCGGTCGGCCCGCGGTCCGGCCAAGCGCCGGCCCCGGTACACCGACGAGCCCCCGCTCGAGCTCGTGCTCATCGAGAACCCGGACGCCGCCGACCGCCTCAACCACCTCGGTGTCGAGGTCGAGGGCGCCGACGAGGTCCGGGCAGCGACGGACCACCTCATCGGCGCGGGCCTCGCGACGGCCACCGAGGAGGAGGTCAGCTGCTGCTTCGCCGTGCAGGGCGAGGTGGCGCGCCGGAGTCCACCGCCCGCTGCTGCTGACCACTCGGTCAGCTCAGCCGCGAGCCGGTCAGGGACCGAGCAGCGCGGCGGGCACCACGGCGATCCCGTCGGGGCGGCGGTACGCCTCCGGGCCGGTGGTCACGACCACCGCTGCAGCTGGTCGGGCTACTGCGCTACCGGCAGGCACTCAGAGCGTGCCCTTGGTCGACGCGATCCCGGTGATCCGGGCGTCCGGCTCGGTGGCCGCGCGCAGCGCCCGCGCGACGGCCTTGAACTCGGCCTCGGTGATGTGGTGCGGGTCGCGGCCGCCGAGCACGCGCACGTGCAGCGCGAGGTGGCCGTGGAAGGCCAGCGACTCGAACACGTGGCGGTTGAGCACCGTGGGGTAGTGCCCGCCGACCACGAACCCGGTCATCATCTCGGGCTCGCCGGTGTGCACCGTGTAGGGCCGCCCGGACACGTCGACGACGGCCTGGGCCAGCGCCTCGTCCATCGGGATCCAGGCGTCGCCGAACCGGCGGATGCCCTTCTTGTCCCCCAGCGCCTGGCGCAGCGCCTGGCCGAGCACGATCGACACGTCCTCGACCGTGTGGTGGACGTCCACCTCGACGTCGCCCTCCGCGCGGACGGTCAGGTCGAACGCGCCGTGCTTGCCCAGCGCGTCGAGCATGTGGTCGAAGAACGGGACCCCCGTCGAGATCTCGGTGATCCCGGTCCCGTCCAGGTCGATCTCGACCAGGACCTTCGACTCCTTGGTGACCCGTTCGACGCGGCCGATGCGGCTCATTTCACGATCTCCTCAGCTGCGACGTCTGCGTTGGTTTCCGCGTTGATCTCCAGGGCCACCTGCAGGAACGCGTCGTTCTCCTCGGGCGTGCCGATCGTGACCCGCAGCCGCTCCGGGATGCCCACGTCGCGGATCAGCACTCCGCGGTCGAGGAACGCCCGCCAGGCGCGCGGGGCGTCGGCGAAGCGGCCGAACAGCACGAAGTTCGCGTCGCTGGGCACCACGTCGTAGCCGGCGGCGGCCAGCTCGGACACCACCCGGTCCCGCTCGGCGCGCAGCAGCGCGACCGACCCGAGCGTCGCCGCGGCGTGCCGCAGCGACGCCCGCGCGGCGGCCTGGGTGAGCGCCGACAGGTGGTAGGGCAGCCGGACGAGCTGCAGGGCGTCGACGACGGCGGGTGCGGCGGCCAGGTAACCGAGCCGCCCCCCGGCGAACGCGAACGCCTTGCTCATCGTGCGGGACACGATCAGCTTGTGCCCGTGCGTGCCGAGCAGCGTGACCGCGCTGGGCCGGTCGGAGAACTCGGCGTACGCCTCGTCGACGACCACCATGCCGGGCGCGGCGTCGATGAGCCGGGCCAGCTCGTCCGGCTCCAGCGACTGCCCGGTGGGGTTGTTCGGGCTGGTCAGGAACGTGAGGTCGGGGGCCCGCTCGGCGAGCAGCGCGGCTGCGGCGTCGACGTCGATCGCGAAGTCGGCGCGCCGCGGCGCGGGCAGCCACTCGGTGCGAGTGCCCGCGGCGATGATCGGGTGCATCGAGTAGGACGGCTCGAAGCCGACGGCGAGACGTCCCGGCCCGCCGAACGCCTGCATGACCTGCTGCAGGATCTCGTTGGACCCGTTGGCGGCCCACAGGTTCGCGGTCGTCAGCGGCACCCCGGTGTCGGCCGTCAGATAGGCGGCGAGGTCGGCGCGCAGCGCGACGGCGTCGCGGTCGGGGTAGCGGTGCAGGTCGGCGGCTGCGGCCGCGGCCGCGGCGGTCACGTCGGCGACCAGCTCGGGCGGCGGCGGGTACGGGTTCTCGTTGGTGTTCAGCCGCACCGCGACGTCGAGCTGGGGGGCGCCGTAGGGGCTCTTGCCACGCAGGTCGTCGCGCAGCGGGAGCGCGTCGAGCGTGACGTCCGAGCCGACCACGGTCTCCTCGACGGCGGTCACTTGGCGAACCGCGCCGTGACGGCGGCCCCGTGCGCGGGCAGGTCCTCCGCGGCCGCCAGCGTGACGACCTGGCCGGCCACGTCCCGCAGCGCGTCCTCGGTGTACTCGACGAGGTGCACGCCGCGCAGGAACGTCTGCACCGACAGCCCGCCGGAGTGGCGCGCGCACCCGCCGGTGGGCAGCACGTGGTTGGAACCGGCGCAGTAGTCGCCGAGCGAGACCGGCGCCCAGGGGCCGATGAAGATCGCCCCGGCGTTGCGCACCCGCAGGGCGACGGCGCGGGCGTCCTCGGTCTGGATCTCCAGGTGCTCGGCGGCGTAGGCGTCGACCACATCGACTCCGTCATCGAGGTCCGCGACGAGGATGGTGCCGGACTGCCGGCCACCGAGGGCGGTGCGGATCCGCTCGACGTGCTTGGTCTGCGGGATCTGCCGCTCCAGCTCGGCGTCGACGGCGTCCGCGAGCTCCGGCGAGGTGGTGACCAGGACCGACGCGGCGTTCGGGTCGTGCTCGGCCTGGCTGATCAGGTCGGCGGCCACGTGCACCGGGTCGGCGGTGTGATCGGCCAGCACCGCGATCTCGGTGGGGCCCGCCTCGGAGTCGATGCCGATCAGCCCACGGAGCAGCCGCTTGGCGGCGGTGAGATAGATGTTGCCCGGGCCGGTGGCCATGTCCACCGGCTCGAGCTCGGCGCCGTCTGTGTCGGTGCCGCCGTAGGCCAGCAGCGCGACGGCCTGCGCCCCGCCGACCGCCCACACCTCGTCGACCCCGAGCAACGCGGCGGCGGCGAGGATCGTCGGGTGCGGAAGCCCGCCGTGCTCGGCCTGCGGCGGCGAGACCACGACCAGCGACTCGACGCCCGCGGCCTGCGCCGGGACCACGTTCATCACCACCGACGACGGGTAGACCGCGAGCCCGCCCGGCGCGTAGAGCCCGACGCGGCGGACCGGCACGAACCGCTCGGTGACCGTGCCGCCGGGGACGACCTGGGTGGTGATGTCGCTGCGGCGCTGGTCGGCGTGGACCTTCCGGGCGCGCTCGATCGAGGTCTCCAGGGCCTCGCGCACGGCCGGGTCCAGCGCGGCGAGCGCGCCCTGCAGGGTCTGCGCGGGCACCCGGACCGCGCTCGGGCGGACCCGGTCGAACCGCTCCGCGAACTCCAGCACCGCGTCGACCCCGCGTTCGCGGACCGCGTCGACGATCGGGCGCACCTGATGCAGCACCGCGTCCACGTCGACCTCGGCGCGCGGGAGCGCGGCCCGGAGCGCGGCGGGACCGGGCAGTCCGGTGGAACGCAGATCGGTGCGATGGAGCATGGTCCTCAGGGTAATCGTTGGAGTGACGCCACCTCGCTTCGCGCCGCTCACCGGGGCCGGAGGTCCAGGCCGAGGTCGAGGGCGGTCACGGAGTGGGTCAGGGCGCCGACGGCGATGTAGTCGACGCCGGTGTGCGCGTACTCGCGGGCGTTCGCGAGCACGAGCCCGCCGGAGGACTCCAGCAGCGTCGCCGACTCCCCCCGGCGGCGGACGGCCTCCCGGGTCTCGGCCACGGAGAAGTTGTCCAGCAGCACGAGCTCGGCGTCCAGCGCGAGCACCTCGTCGAGCTGGGCCAGCGAGTCCACCTCCACCTCGCAGGGCAGATCCGGCGCGAGGGACCGGGCCGCGGCCAGCGCGGCGCCGACCGATCCGGCCGCGGCGACGTGGTTGTCCTTGATCAGCACGGCGTCGCCGAGGCCGAGCCGGTGGTTCACCCCGCCGCCGCAGCGCACGGCGTACTTCTCCAGCAGCCGCAGCCCCGGCAGCGTCTTGCGGGTGTCCCGGATCGCGGCACGGGTGCCGGCGACGGCGTCGACCCAGGCCCGGGTCGCGGTGGCCACCCCGGAGAGGTGGCACAGCAGGTTGAGCGCCGTCCGCTCGGCGGTGAGCAGGCCCCGGACCGGCGCCCGCACAACGAGCGCCGGTACCCCGGCGACCAGCTCGTCGCCGTCGGCCGCGGCGGCGAGCACCTCGTAGCCGTCCGCCCCGAGGACTGTGTCGAGCACCGCCCGCGCGGCCGGCAGCCCGGCGAGCACGCCCGGCTTGCGGGGGGTGAACTCCCCCACCGCGACGGCGTCGGCGGGCACGGTGGCCGCGGTCGTCGCGTCCGGGCCGTACCGCAGGTCCTCGGCCAGCGCGGTGTCGACGACGCGGCGCAGGTCGTCGAGGTCGGGGCCGGTGAGCGTGGCGGTCATGCGGCACCGACCGCGGCGGGCTCGGAGTGCACGACCGGGACACCGGACGGGTCGAGCCCGACCACGAGGCTGGCGCGCTGCCAGACGTCGTCACGATCGGGGAAGTCGGTGCGCACGTGGCAACCTCGGCTCTCGGTACGGGTGCCGGCTGCGGCGAGCACGGCCTGGGCCAGCAGGGTCAATGCGGAGTCCTCCACCCCGGCGCGGTCGATCGGGGCCCCGAGCACGGTTGCGGCCTCGACCGCGTCGGACGCGGCCGCGAGCCCCGCGGCGTCCCGGCCGATCCCGGCACCGGTGCTCATCGCGCGCTGGAGGGTCCAGCGTTCGGCGATGCCCGCGACGAGCGGCGGGATCCGGCCCGCTCCGGCGACCGGACGGGGCCCGGCCAGATCGGCCGCCACGGCGCGGGCTGCCCTCGCCGCGACGACGAGGCCCTCCAGCAGGCTGTTCGACGCCAGCCGGTTGGCCCCGTGCAGACCGGTGCGGGCCACCTCGCCCGCGGCGTACAGGCCGGGGACGTCGGTGCGTCCGTCCACATCGGTGACGACGCCGCCGCACGCGTAGTGCGCCGCCGGGGTCACCGGGATCGGCTCGCTCACCGGGTCGACGCCGATCGCGCGGCAGGCCGCGAGGACCGTCGGGAACCGGGCCGCGAAGCCCTCGAGCCGGGTGGCGTCGAGCCAGACGCACTCCGAGCCCGTGTCGGCCAGCCGCCGGGTGATGGCAGCCGCGACGACGTCCCGCGGCGCCAACTCGGCCAGCGGGTGCACGCCGGGCATGAACCGGTGTCCGGACCGGTCGAGCAGCAGCGCGCCCTCCCCGCGGACCGCCTCGGTGACCAGCGGACGGCGCCCGCGCGCCCCGGGGAGATGGAGCACCGTCGGGTGGAACTGGACGAACTCGAGGTCGGCCGCGGTCGCGCCGGCGCGCAGCGCGAGCGCGATGCCGTCGCCGGTCGCGGTCTCGGGATTGGTGGTGCTCGCGAACAGCTGGCCGTAGCCGCCGCTGGCCAGCACGACCGCGGAGGCGTGCAGCACCCCGGGCCTGCCCCGATCGTCGAGGACAGCCAGACCGGCGACCCGGCCGGTGTCGTCGCGCAGCGCATCCACCGCGACGTGGCCGGTGAGCAGCGGCAGCCCGCGGCCCGTCGCGGCGGCGACCAGTGCCCGCTCGACCTCGGCGCCGGTCGCGTCGCCGCCGGCGTGCACGACCCGGAATGCGGAGTGCCCGCCCTCCCGGGTCCGCGCGAGCCGACCGGAGAGGTCGGGGTCGAAGACCGCGCCGCGGGCGCGCAGCCGGGTGACCGCGGCCGGGCCGCCGGCGATGATCGAGGCCACGGCAGCCGGGTCGTTCAGCCCACCGCCGGCGGCGAGGGTGTCGGCGACGTGGGCGTCGAGGGAGTCCCCGGGGACGTCTCCGACCACGACCGCCACGCCGCCCTGCGCCCATCGCGTGCACCCGGCGTCGGCCGCGTCCTTGGTCACCACGACCACGCGCAGGCCGGCCTCGGCCACGTCGAGGGCGACGGTCAGCCCGGCGACGCCGCTGCCGACGACCACGACGTCGGCACTCGCCTCCCACGCCGACGGCGCGGCACCGGCGAGCGGACCGCGGGGGGTCACTCGCCGCCCCCGGGCCGGCCGATCTCGATCATCCGCTGCACCGCGGCCCGGCCACGCGCGGCGAGCTCGGGATCGACGTGCACCTCGTCGGTGCCGTCGCGCAACGACCGCAGCAGCGCCTCCGGGGTGATCATCTTCATGTACGTGCAGGATGCCCGGTCGTTCACCGGCCGGAAGTCGACCTCCGGGGCCGCCCGGTGGAGCTGGTGCAGCATCCCGATCTCGGTCGCGACCAGCACGGACTTCGCGCGGGTCTCCCGGGCCTCGTCGAGCATGCCGCCGGTGGAGAGGATCTTGACCCGCTCGGCGGGCACCGCACCGGCCCCGGCCAGGTAGAGCGCCGAGGTCGCGCACCCGCACTCGGGGTGCACGAACAGCTCGGCGTCGGGATCGGCTTCCGCCTTGGCGGTGAGCTCGGCGCCGTTGATGCCGGCGTGCACGTGGCACTCCCCGGCCCAGACGTGCATGTTCTCCCGGCCGGTGACCCGGCGGACGTGCGCGCCGAGGAACTGGTCGGGCAGGAACAGCACCTCGCGGTCGGCCGGGATCGACTCGACGACCTCGACGGCGTTCGACGACGTGCAGCACACGTCGGTCTCGGCCTTCACCGCGGCGGTGGTGTTGACGTAGGAGACCACGACGGCACCCGGGTGCTCGGCCTTCCAGGCGCGCAGTTCGTCCGCGGTGATCGAGTCGGCGAGCGAGCAGCCGGCCCGGGCGTCCGGGATGAGGACGGTCTTGTCCGGAGCGAGGATCTTGGCCGTCTCGGCCATGAAGTGGACCCCGCAGAACACGATGGTGTCGGCGTCGGCGGCGGCCGCGATGCGCGAGAGCGCCAGCGAGTCCCCCACGTGGTGGGCCACGTCCTGGATCGCGGGCACCTGGTAGTTGTGCGCCAGCACGACCGCGTTGCGGCGCTCCGCCAGGGCGCGGACCTCGTCGGCCCAGGCCGCGTCGGGCGCGCGCTCGGCCGGCGGGACCTCCGGGAGAACCTGGGACAGGCTCATGGGCTGGACCTCCATCCATGTTTTCGACTATGGATCGAAAACGACCGTGATCGTAGCAGCAGGCCTGCCCGGTCGGCACCGTTCCCGTGACCCTCACCTCAGGTCCCGTTCAGGTCTCGTCCGGTTCCGGGATGTCGCGCGTTCACCGCCCGTGGCGGGCTCGGGACCCGGTGCGCCCGGGGCATACGATTCGGCCATGCCCGGCCGTGCCGATCAGCGATGCAGCCGCGCGACGGGTCACGAGGTGCTCGCCGCCGTGCTGCAGATCCGGGACGGCGCCCTGAAGGTGCTCGCGTGGCAGCGCGCCCTGCCGCCCGACCCCGGCCGCTGGGCCCTGCCCGGCGGGCGCCTGCGCGACGACGAGGACGTCGAGGCCTCGGTGCGCCGCCAGCTCGCGGAGAAGGTCGACGTGCGGGAGGTGACCCACGTCGAGCAGATCTCGGTGTTCAGCGACCCCGACCGGGTACCGGGCGACCGGCTGGTCGCGACTGCGTTCCTCGGCCTGGTCCGCTCCGACGCCGACCCCGCCGTTCCCGCGGACACCGCCTGGCACCCGGTCGCCTCGCTACCGGCGACGGCCTTCGACCATGCCGAGATCGTGGCCGTCGCGCGGGACCGGCTGCGGGCCAAGCTGTCCTACACCAACCTCGGCTTCGCGCTGGCCCCGGCCGAGTTCACGATCTCCGCACTGCGCGAGCTCTACTCCGCCGCGCTCGGCCATCCCGTCTCCGCGACCAACCTGCAGCGGGTGCTCACCCGCCGCCGGTTGCTGGAGCCGACCGGGGAGGTCGCCCCGCCCGGGCCGGCCGGCGGACGACCCGCCGCGCTGTTCCGATTCGCCGATCGTTCGCTCCGGGTGACCGACGCGTTCGCCGTACTGCGGCCGCCGGGCGAGCCGGGACGAACCGTCGTAACGTAGGCGCCGTGGCCGCGACCCTTCCTCTCTTCCCGCTGGGAACGGTCCTCATGCCCGGTGCGTCGCTGCCGCTGCACATCTTCGAGCCGCGGTACCGCCAGCTGACCGTCGACCTGGTGACCGGTGCGGTGCCGGGCAAGCAGTTCGGGGTCGTCGCGCTGCGTGAGGGCTGGGCCCCCGACGAGCACGGCATCGACGGGCTGCACACCGTCGGCTGCACCGCCGAACTGCTCGACGTGCGGCGGCTGCCCGACGGCCGGTTCGACATCGTGACCCGCGGCGCCCGCCGGTTCCGCCTGCTCGAGCTCGACGCGGAGTCCAAGCCGTACCTGATGGGTGCCGTCGAATTCCTGCCCGACGAGCCGACGACACCGGCGGCCGAGGACACGACCCGGGTACTGACGGCCGCCGCCCGGGCCGCGCACCGGCGCTACTGCTCCACGGCGTGGAAGAGCGACGACTGGTCCGAGCCCGAGCACGACGTCGCGCCCGACACCCTCTCGCACCTGCTGGCCGCCGACTGCCTGCTCCCGATGAGCGATCGGCAACGGCTGCTCGAGCAGACCTGCCCGACGACACGGCTGAAGATGGTCCGGGCGCTGATGGCGCGCGAGACCGGGTTGCTCACCCACCTGCGCGCCGTCCCGGCCCCCATGACGACGTTCGCCGTCGAGCACAGCTTCAACTGATCCGGCGGGTCAGCGCCAGCCGTAGCGGGTGCGCAGCTCGGCCGCGACGCGGTCGAAGCGGGTGCGGTCCAGGACGGCGCCCTCCCGGCGGATGTCGTGCTCGCCGACCTCCAGGACCCGGTCGAGGCGGATGAACGACGCACGGCCCTGGCGGTCCCACGCGCCGGACCCGATGCCGACCCAGTTCGGGTCGCCGGCCCGGTCGTGCTGGCTGGAGAGCATCAGGCCGAGCAGGTCGGACCCGCGCCGCCCCACCACCAGCAGCGGCCGGTCCTTGCCCTGGCTCGCGTCCTCCTCGTAGGGCACCCACGCCCAGACGATCTCGCCCGGATCGGCAGCGCCGTCCAGATCGGGCGCGTAGACGACCGTCATGGCGCGGTCGGCGGCCGGCGCCGTGCGCACGGGCCCGCGAGCGGGAGCCGACGGGCGGGGACCGTCCGGCTCCGAGCGGCGGGGAGCGGGGCGCTCCGGAGCGGCGGTGCCGCCCCGCCGGCCGCCCTTGTTCGACTCCGAGAGCAGGTCGAGCCCGATCGTGACGGCCCGCTTGAGCAGATTCGGCCAGTTCGCCATGCGCGACAGCTTGGCGGATGGGTAACCGCCCCCGGTCACCGACCGTCGGTGAGGAGGAGGCCCCATGCGTGCGACCGTCCTGTACGCCGCCGGCGACGTGCGGATCGAGGAGGTGCCCGACCCGGTCCTGCACGAACCGACCGACGCGATCGTGCGTGTCGTGCGGTCCTGCATCTGCGGCAGCGACCTGTGGCCGTACCGGCACATGAAGCCCGATCCGCACGGGCGGCGGATGGGCCACGAGTTCATCGGGGTCGTCACCGAGACCGGCGCGGACGTCGGCCGGCCGGCGGTCGGCGACGTGGTGGTCGCACCGTTCATGTACTGCGACAACACCTGCGAGTTCTGCCGGGAGGGCCTGCACACCTCCTGCCGCCGCGGCGGGGGCTGGGGTATCGGCGGCGTCGACGGCGGGCAGGGCGAGGCGGTGCGGGCGCCGCTGGCCGAGGGCACCCTCGTGACGCTGCCGGTCGGCGCGGACGATCCGCTGATCCCGTCGCTGCTGACGCTGTCCGACGTGTTCTGCACCGGGCACCACGCCGCGGTCTGCGCCCGGGTGCGGGCGGGATCGGCCGTCGCGGTGGTCGGTGACGGCGCCGTCGGGCTGTGCGGGGTGCTGGCCGCCCGCCGGCTCGGGGCCGAGCAGATCGTCCTGCTCGGCCACCACAAGGAGCGCACGGATCTCGGACGCGAGTTCGGCGCCACCGATGTCGTGACCGAACGCGGCGGCGAGGCGGTGGCCCGGGTACGCGAGCTGACCGGCGGTGACGGGGTGCATTCCGTCCTGGAGTGCGTCGGCCTGGTCGACGCGTTCGAGACCTCGCTGGCGATCACTCGGCCCGGCGGCGCCGTGGCCCGGGTCGGCGTCCCGCAGTACGAGCAGGTCCCGCTGGGCCGGGCGGTGTTCATGGCCAACATCACGGTGTCCGGCGGGGTCGCCCCGGCCCGGGCCTACATCGAGGAACTGCTGCCCGACGTGCTCGAAGGCCGCCTCGAACCGGGACGGGTGTTCGACCGGACCGTGGACCTCGACGGGGTCCCGGGGGGCTACGCGGCGATGAACGAGCGCCGGGCGCTCAAGGTGATGATCGTCCCGTAGCGGCCCGGCGGAACCGCCCGGGCCGGGGCGCCCCGGCTACCCTGCCGAGCTGCGCTCGCCGTGCCGGCTGCACCGCGCCGTCCAGCCGACCGGCGTCACCTGCACGACCATGCGCCGCGCGCAGTCCGGGCAGTACCGGGGCGGCTCCAGCTCCCGGCGCGCGGTGCACCGCGGATGCTCGGCGCCGTCCGCCGGCCGCCCGCACTGGTCGCAGAACGCGCCCGCCGCCGCACCGCCCTGCGAGGTCTCGGCCACCGGAGTCGTCACAGCGTGTCGTTCAGGGCCTTGATCGGCATCTGCAGCTCGCCGAGCAGGTCGATGTCGGACTCCGCCGGGCGGCCCAGCGTGGTCAGATAGTTGCCCACGATCACCGCGTTGATCCCACCCAGCAGCCCCTGCCGCGCCCCCAGATCGCCCAGGGTGATCTCCCGGCCCCCGGCGAAGCGCAGGATCGTGCGCGGCAGCGCCAACCGGAACGCCGCCACCGTGCGCAGCGCGTCCGGCCCCGCCATCGGCTCCAGCTCCCCGAACGGAGTGCCCGGGCGCGGGTTGAGGAAGTTCAGCGGCACCTCGTCGGGCTCCAGCGCCGCCAGTTGCGCCGCGAACTCGGCACGCTGCTCCAGGCTCTCGCCCATCCCGACGATCCCGCCGCAGCACACCTCCATCCCGGCCTCGCGCACCATGCGCAGGGTCTCCCAGCGCTCCTCCCAGGTGTGCGTGGTGACCACGTTCGGGAAGTGCGAGCGGGCCGTCTCCAGGTTGTGGTTGTAGCGGTGCACCCCCATCGCGGCCAGCGCCTCGACCTGCTCGGAGGTGAGCATGCCCAGCGAGCAGGCGATGTTGATGTCGATCTCGTCGCGGATCGCCGCGATGCCCGCCGCGACCTGGGTCATCAGCCGCTCGTCCGGGCCGCGGACCGCGGCCACGATGCAGAACTCGGTGGCGCCGGTCTTCGCGGTCTGCTTGGCCGCCTCCACCAGCATCGGGATGTCCAGCCACGCCGAGCGCACCGGCGAGGCGAACAGGCCCGACTGCGAGCAGAAGTGGCAGTCCTCCGGGCAGCCACCGGTCTTGAGCGAGATGATCCCCTCGACCTCGACCTCCGGCCCGCACCAGCGCATCCGCACCTCGTGCGCCAGCTCCAGCAACTCGTCCAGCGCGTCATCGGGCAGGCGCAGCACCTCCAGCACCTGGGACTCGGACAGACCCTTGCCCTTCTCCAGGACCTGGGTGCGGGCGGTGCTGAGGATGTCCGACTGCGTTGTGGTCACGGTCCGGGAGTGTGCCATTCCCCGCCGAGCTCGGGTGCCAGGGTGTGACGCGCGACCTCGGCGAAATCGAGTGGGCCCAGCCTCGCCGCCCCGGCGGGGAGGGCGCCGAGCAGCGGCACCCCGGTGACGGCGGGCAGATCGGCGAGGTTGCAGCGGGCGGCGAGGCCGGGCTCGGCGGGCCACGCACCGACCACCACACCCGCGCAGGTGAGCCCGCGTGTGTGCAGCGCCTCGACGGTGAGCGCGGTGTGGTTGAGCGTGCCCAGGCCGGCCGCGGCGACGACGAGCACGGGCGCGTCGAGGGCGGCGGCGACGTCGGCGAGCGTGCCCGGCGGGTCGTCGGTGAACCGCACCAGCAGGCCGCCCGCGCCCTCGACGATCACCAGGTCGTGATCGGCGGCCAGCTTTCCGGCCCGATCCGCGGCGTCCGCGGGGGACACCGGGACGGCGCCGGCCCGGCGGGCGGCGGTGGCCGGGGCCAGCGGATCCGGGTAGCGGGCCAGCTCACCGGTGGTGATCCCCCCGCCGGTGAGCCGCTGCACCTCGGCGAGGTCGCCGGGCTCGTCGGGCCCCACGCCGGTCTGCGCGGGCTTCAGCACGGCGACCCGGTCGCCCCGCGCGACCGCGAGCGCCGCGAGCGCCGCGGTGACGACGGTCTTGCCCACGTCGGTCCCGGTTCCGGTGACAACGAGGATCACGACCGGGCCTCCGCCAGCACGGTCGCGAGCACGGCCCGCACCCGGTCGAGGTCGGCGTCGCCCAGATCGGCCCGGGCGGTCAGCCGCAACCGGCTCGTCCCCTCCGGGACCGACGGGGGCCGGAAGCAGCCCACCCGCAACCCGAGTTCCGCGCAGCGCCGGGCCGCGTCGAACGCCACCACCGGCGAGCCCAGCACCACCGACACGACCGCCGAGGGCGGCGCCGCCACCCCGGCCGCGGCGGCGATCGCCGCCGCGGCCGCGAGCACCGCCCACGGACGCCCCGGCTCGTCGCGGAGCACCTGCAGCGCGGCCAGCGCCGCGCCCACGCAGGCCGGCGCCAGGCCGGTGTCGAAGATCATCGTGCGTGCGCTGTCCACCAGGTGCGCGATCACCGCCGCCGGGCCGAGCACCGCCCCGCCCTGGCTGCCCAGCGACTTCGACAGCGTCACGGTGAACACCACGTCGTCCGCGCCGGCCAGCCCCACGCCGGCGAGCACACCGCGGCCGCCCGGGCCGCAGACCCCGAGCCCGTGCGCCTCGTCCACCACGAGCACCGCACCCCGGGCCCGACACACCGCGTGCAGCGCGCGCAGCGGGGCGAGGTCGCCGTCGGCGCTGCCGACGCTGTCGGTGACGACGATCGCGCGCTCCTCGGTGCGCGCTGCCAGCACCGCGTCGACGGCGGCGACGTCGTTGTGCGCGGTGACCGCGACCCGGGCCCGGGACATCCGGCAGGCGTCGACCAGCGAGGCGTGGTTGGCGGCGTCGGACACGATGAGTGCGCCGGCCCCCGACAGTGCGGTGACGACGCCCAGGTTCGCGGCGTAGCCGGAGGAGAACACCAGACCCGCCTCGGCGCCGGTGAAGGCGGCCAGCTCCCGTTCCAGCTGCGCGTGCAACTCGGTGCTGCCGGTGACCAGCCGTGACCCCGTCGACCCCGCACCCCAGATTCGCAGCGCCGCGACACCCCCGTCGACGACGCGCTTGTCCCGCGAGAGGCCGAGGTAGTCGTTGCCGGCCAGGTCGAGCAGCGGCTCGTCGGCCGGGCGGGGACGCAGCTCCCGGCGCAGCCCCGCCGCGCGGCGGCGCTCGGCGGTGTCGTCCAGCCAGGCCAGCGGGTGCGGCGTCGCCGCCGGTGCGGGGGTGTCCACGACCGCCGACCCTAAGCGCTCCCCCGCCCCGTGAGGTACGTGACGTCGCCCCGCGCGATCCGCCCGGTGGCAGGAAGGCCACGTTCGCGCCGTCGCCCGGCGTGAACGTGGCCTTCCTGCACTACACAGGAGCCGGCGCGCTACCGCCCCGCCGGGGCCAGCGGGGTGTCCCTGTCGAGCGGCCGGAACTCGTTCGCCCCGGCGTCGAACACCAGGACCTGCGCGGTGGGGATGTCGAAGAACAGCCCCATCAGTTCGGCGTCCACACCCTGGGCGCGCAGCACGTCGAGTTGCAGCGCGACATTGACCATGGCCAGCGCCTCGGCCTCCCCGTACCCCGCGCGCAGGCCCGCCGCGGCCACCGGGTGGCCGTCGCGGTAGGCCTGCAGGCTCGGCGCGCCGGCCTTGAGCCAGTCGCCGAGGGCGCCGTCGGGCATGTCGGTGGGGACGCCGTCGAGCAGGCCCCGCATGGCGCCGCATCCGGAGTGCCCGACGACCGCGATCAGCGGCACCCGCAGCACCGACGTCGCGTACTGCACCGCCGCGCGGACCGACGTCCCGGCCACCAGGTTGCCCACGTTCTGCACCGTGAACAGGTCGCCGGGGCCGCTGTGGGTGATCACGTTGGGCATCACCCGGGAGTCGGCGCAGGACAGCAGCAGCCCGGACGGGTCCTGGCCGCCGGCCAGCTCGCGCAGGGTCGGGCGGAGCAGCCCGGCGGTCCGCTCGTGGTAGGCGGCGACCCCGGCCAGCATCGGCGCACGGGGGGACGCCGTCTCATCACCGCGCCACTGCGACCAGGTCGCGAACCGGGGGCGCGGGTGCTCGGCGGCCTCGGCGGCGCCCGGCTCGAAGACCTGTACCCGGGTGCCGGTGGCGCGATGCCGCTCGGTCCAGCCGGCGAGGTGGTCGTAGGCGGCGTGGTCGAGGTAGTCGACGATGAGGTCGATGCGCACCGGAGTCCCGGCGGGCACCTCGCCGAGTACGCGGGACAGCGCGGGCACGGACAGGAAGCTCAGCGTGCCCTCCACGACGACGCGCAGCGGTCCGGACGTGCCGTCCCCGGGCTCCTCGAGCCGCACCCGCGCCCGCACCGCGCGGTGCAGGACCAGCAGACCCGCCAGCACGAGCCCGATCAGGACGCCCTCCAGCAGGTTGAGCACGAGCACTCCGGCCACGGTGGCCAGGTAGACCGCGAGCTCGCGGTGCTGGTGGGCGGTACGGATGTCGGCCAGCTTGACCAGTTGCACGCCGACCACGACGAGCAGCCCGGCGAGCGCCGCGAGCGGGATCATCTCGACGACATCGATCAGCGCGATCGCGAAGACGGCGATCCAGATGCCGTGCAGCACGGTGGAGGCGCGGGTCTTCGCCCCGGCCAGCACGTTGGCCGAGCTGCGCACGATCACCCCGGTGATCGGCAACCCGCCGAGGAACCCGGAGACGGTGTTGGCGGCGCCCTGGCCGAGCAGCTCGCGGTCGGCGTCGGTGCGCGGTCCGTTGTGCATCCGGTCGACCGCGACCGCGGAGAGCAGACTCTCGACGCTCGCGATCAGCGCGACGGTCAGCATGCCGCCGATGACCCCGGCCCACCCG
>NZ_JAAXKZ010000049.1 GCF_012911875.1 Pseudonocardia bannensis
CCCGCCCCCCGGTCGCCCCGCACCACCAGCACGGAATGCGGGCGGGCCAGGTCGTGGCCGAGGGTCTCGGCCCGCTCGGCGAGCGCGGCGGGCGGATTGCCGGACAGCAGATCGCTGAGCAGGTCCCCGCGCAGCCGCCACTCGACGTCCATCGCGGTGCGCCGGCGCAGCAACTCCAGCGCGGAGACGACCGCTCCGTGCTCCACCGCGCGGCGGTCGAGCGGGGCGAGGTCGTCGAGCCGGCCGGGCAGCCACAGCCGCGCGACCAGTTCGTCGCCCAGCATCACCGGGGCGGTGATCCGCGGGACGGCGGCCGGTGCGTCCTCCGACGGCACGACCTCGGTCATCTGCTCGGTGGTCGTCTCCACGGGTACCGCGATCGGCTCGGGATCGAGCAGCACGCCGCGGTGCTGGGCGTTGGCCAGCGGTTGCCCGGTCGGGTCGGCGACCAGGACCGGCCGGGACAGCAGCCGCGACAGCGCGTCGGCCACGGCCTGCACCCCGCCCGCGCGCAGGGCCACCGCGGTGAGCTCGCGGTGGATCTGCCCGGCCTGCTCCAGCATCCGGTGCTGCTCGGTCAGCGACCGGTTGAGCAGCTCGAGATCGGCGATGGTGTCGCGTTCGCGGTCGCGCAGCCGCGCGGTCTCCAGCGCGATGCCGGCCTGGTTGGCCAGGGTGTCGAGCAGGCCGAGCTCGTCGGGTCCGAAATGGTGCACCTCGGTGCGGTAGCAGTTCAGCGTGCCCGCCGGCGTGCCGCCGACGAGCAGCGGGACCGCGACGATCGCCCGGTACCCGTGCTCCCAGGCCAAACCGGCCCACGGGTCGAACGAGGGGTCGGCGGAGAGGTCCCCGATCGGGACCGGCGCCGCCGAGCGGAACGCCCGGCTGGACGGTCCCTCGCTCAGCGGCCCGGACCCGAGCCGGATCGTGTGCTCCGCGTTGACCCGCGCCACGTACTCGGCGGACAACCCGTGCGACCCGGAGATGACGAGCGCGTGCTCGGTCTCGTCGGCCAGCAGAACCCCGGACCCCTCGTAGCCCATGAGCTCGCAGGCGGTGCGGGCGATGAGATCGAGCAGATCGGGAAGCGCCACGGGGTTGTTCACCGCCGCGGCGATGGTGCCCACCCCGGCGAGCCAGCGCCGGACCTCGTCGTGGCGGGTCTGGGTGTCCGCGTCGGCCTGCTGCGTCATGCTGCCAGCCTGCCACTGTGGTCGCACACAGCGAAGTCCGGATAAGCCGTCTCTCGTCACAGTGCCTCCGCGGCCCGTCCCCGTCACTCTTGCCGAAGAGGCTCGAGGAGGAGCGCGGTGGGAGGCAAGACGATGAACAACGGCGACCAGCCACGGGCGATCGTGGTCGGCGGGTCGATGGGTGGGCTGACGGCCGCCCTCGTGCTGCGGGACCTGGGCCTGCGGGTGGACGTGTTCGAGCGCTCGCCGGAGCTGCTCGACGGGCGGGGTGCGGGCATCGTGCTGCAACCCGACACCGTGCGGTGGTTCCGCGAGCACGGCGGCGTGGAGGCCGTGGAGGCGGTGAGCACGGGGTCGTCCACCCTGCGCTACATCGGGGCCGGCGACGAGATCACCTTCGAGGAGCCCAGCACGTGGCGGTTCACCTCGTGGACGAAGACCTACCGCGCGCTGCTGGAGGACTTCGGCACCGAGCACTACCACCTGGGTGAGCACTGCGCGGGGCTGGACCAGGACGCCGACGGGGTGACGCTGCGGTTCGTCAGCGGCCGGACCGAGCGCGCGGATCTGGTCGTCTTCGCCGACGGCATCTCGTCGACCGGTCGGCGACGGCTGCTGCCCGAGGTCATGCCCCGGTACTCCGGCTACGTGGGCTGGCGCGGCACGGTGCCCGAGAGCGCGGTGAGCGAGCAGACGCACCGGCTGCTGAGCGACTCGCTGGCCTACGCGATGGCTCCGCACACGCACATCTGCATGTACCCGATCCCCGGCAAGAACGGCGAGCTCGCCGTGGGCGAGCGCGAGCTCAACTACGTCTGGTATCGCAACGTCGCCGAGGGCCCGGAGCTCGACGAGCTGCTGACCGACAAGCGCGGCTTCCCGTGCCCGGTGTCGGTGCACCCGGGTCAGGTCCAGGACCGGTTCGTCGAGGAGCTGCGGGCCGCGGCGCAGGAACTGCTGCCGCCGTCCGCGGCCGAGCTGGTGACGCGCACCGAGGAGCCCTTCATCCAGCCGGTGCTCGACATCGAGGTGCCGCAGATGGCGTTCGGCCGGGTGTGCCTGATGGGCGACGGCGCGTTCGCGGCCCGCCCGCACGCCGCCGCCGGGACGGCCAAGGCCGCCGCCGACGCGTGGGCGCTGGCCGACGCGCTGCGTGATGCCGACGGCGATGTCGTGACCGCGCTCGCGAAATGGGAACCCGGACGTCTCGAGCTGGGACGCAGCCTGCTCGACCGAGTGCGCGAGATGGGCCGGCAGTACCAGGTCGCGAACACGGCGGATCCGGCCGACCGGAACCTCCGCTTCGGCCTGTACGGCCCGGACCTCTGAGCAGTTCACGAGTGTGAGGTGGGAGATGCCACAGCAGTGAGACGCGGTACTGTGGAGTATCCCAGGGGAACGACGCCGGCCCCGGCGTAGGGTCGGTCGCATCCAGCGGCAGCGGTGAGACCCCCGGTCACCGCACCTGCCGAGCGGACATGTCGGTCGCGATGCCGAGGCGCAGCGAACGACAGCAACACCCACCACAGGCGACCGAGCTCCGGTCCTCGTCAGGACCTGCTCGACGGACAGGCAAGGACAAGGCAATGAAGCCGCCGAAGTTCATGTACTGCGATCCCGACACCGTCGAGGACGCGATCGCGCTCAAGAGCCGCTACGGCCACGACTCGCTCGTCCTCGCCGGCGGGCAGAGCCTGATGCCGATGCTCAACATGCGGCTGGCCAACCCCGATGTCCTCATCGACATCAACGGGATCTCCGACCTCAAGCGGATCACGCGGACCGGCGAGGTCCTCGAGATCGGCGCCGGCGTGCGGCAGTCGGAGCTGGAGACCGACGCGGCCGTCGCGGATGCGGTACCGCTGCTGGGCAAGGTCGTGCCCTACATCGGCCACATCGAGAACCGCCACCGCGGCACCGTCGGCGGCAGCCTCGCGCACGCCGACGCGGCGGCCGAGCTGCCGTGCGCGGCGATCACGCTGGACGCCACCGTCGTCGTCCAGGGGCCCTCGGGCCGTCGTGAGATCGCCGCCCGCGACTTCTTCGAGGGCTTCATGACGAACGCCTGCGCGCCCGACGAGCTCGTCGTCGCGGTCCGCTTCCCGGTCGCCTCCGCGGCTTCGGGTTCGGCGTTCGTCGAGGTGGCCCGTCGTGAGGGCGACTTCGCTCTCGCCGCCGCCGCGGCCGTCGCCGAGGTCGGCACGGACGGCCGGTTCACCGCGCTGTCGATCGGTGTCGCCGGCATCGCCGCCACCCCGGTCCGCGCCACCGTCGTCGAGGAGGCCCTCGTCGGCCAGGCCGCGACCGCGGAGAACATCGCCGCCGCCGCGAAGCGGATCGCCGACCGCGTCACCGCGGGCGACGACCTGCACGCCACCGGCACCTACCGCAAGCACCTCGCCGCGACCGTGGTGAAGCGTGCTGTCGTGGCCGCCGTGGCGGATGCACAGAACAGGAGCAACGGGTCGTGACGACCACAGAGAACAGCCCCGAGGCCCGGTACGCCGGCGACACCCGCACCGTCACCCTGCGGGTCAACGGCCAGGAGGTGACCCGTGAGGTGCCGACCCGCACCACGCTGGCCGACTTCCTGCGCGACGACCTCGACCTGGTCAGCGTCCACCTGGGCTGCGAGCACGGCGTCTGCGGCTGCTGCACCGTGCTGCTCGACGGCGGGTCCGTGCGTTCCTGCCTGATGCTGGCCGTGCAGGCTCAGGGCCACGAGATCGAGACGGTCGAGAGCCTGTCCGCCGACCAGAACAACCTGCACCCGATCCAGGAGGCCTTCGCCGAGGAGCAGGGCCTGCAGTGCGGGTTCTGCACCCCCGCGATGGTGCTGCGCACCAAGGAGATCCTCGCCGACGGCCAGGAGCGCACCGACGACGAGGTGCGCCACGAGATCTCCGGGATCCTGTGCCGCTGCACCGGCTACCAGAACATCATCAACGCGGTTCAGAACGCCGGTCGGAAGCTCCGCTGCGGCGGCGCCGGCGGCTGCGGCTCCGCTCACGACGAGGCGAAGGGGGCCTGACGCGATGACCACCGTCGAGAACGAGAAGCCCCGGTACAAGTACATCGGTTCCGACCGCAAGCGCGTCGAGGACCCGCGTCTGCTCGTCGGGCGCGGCGGCTACATCGCCGACCTGAAGTTTCCCGGCCTGCTGCACGCCGCGATCCTGCGCAGCCCGGTCCCGCACGCGACCATCCGCTCCATCGACGCCACCGAGGCGTTGAAGCTGCCGGGTGTCGTCGCCGTGGTCACGGGCGAGGACTGCAAGGCGCACATGAACCCGTGCATGAACTTCGGCCCGTCGTCGATCCCCCAGTTCCCGCTGGCGGTGGACAAGGTCCGCTACGTCGGTGAGGCCGTGGCCGCGGTCATCGCGGAGAGCCGGTACATCGCCGAGGACGCGGTGGAGCTGCTGGAGGTCGAGTTCGAGGACCTGCCCGCGGTGACCAACCCGGTGGCCGCGATGGAGCCGGGCGCCGCGCTCCTGCACGACGGGCACGGCAGCAACATCGGCTACGAGCGGACCTTCGAGTTCGGCGACGTCGCCGGGGCGATCTCCGGCGCCGACCTGGTCGTCGAGGACACCCTGCACTGGGGCCGCTCGGCGGGTATGCCCATGGAGACCTCCGGCGCCGTCGCCCGCCCGGGGCTCAACGGGGTGCTGGAGATCTACTGCAACTCGCTGAACTTCAGCTACTTCTCGTTCCTCATCGCAGGGGCGTTGAAGCTGCCGTCGAACCGGCTGACGATGAACCCGGTCCCGGCCGGTGGCAGCTTCGGCAGCAAGTTCACCGCGCACAAGGTGCCGACGCTGGCCGGCTTCCTGGCGCTGCGGACGGGCCGCCCGGTGTCCTACGTCGAGGACCGGCTCGACCACCTGATGAACTCCGACCACCACGCGTCGGACCGCTACTACGACGCGAAGATGGGCTTCACGTCCGAGGGCATCATCACCGGCCTGGACGTCGACGTGGTCGACGACTACGGCGCCTACATGCAGTTCGGCGTCGGTACCCACGGTAACGCGTTCTCCCAGATCGTCGGCCCGTACGGGTTCCGCAACGTCAAGTACCACCTGCGCGCGGTGCTCACGAACAAGTGCCAGCAGGGCGCCTACCGCGGCTTCGGCTCCGAGGTGCACAACTGGGTGCTGGAGCGGCTGATCGACAAGGCGGCGGTCGAGCTCGGCCTCAAGCCCGAGGAGATCCGGCGCCGCAACTTCATCACCAACGACCAGTTCCCGTACAAGATCCCCGGCGGCAACGTCTACGACAGCGGCAACTACCCCGCCGTCCTGGACAAGGCGCTCGGGATGATCGACCTGGAGCACTGGCGCTCGGAGCAGAAGCGGCTGCGCGAGGAGGAGGGCCGCTACATCGGTATCGGCCTGGCCACCACCCAGGAGCGCAGCGTCTTCAGCGCGACCGAGTTCTGGGCCCTGAACGACAACCCGGACTTCCCGCTCACCTCGAGCCCCGAGAGCGCGACGGTGACCATCGACCCGGCGGGGCAGTTCCAGCTGCTGCTGCACTGCCAGTCGATGTGGGGCAACAGCCCCGAAACGGTGGGCACCACGGTGCTGGCCGAGGAGTTCGGCATCGAGCCGGAGACCGTCAACGTCCGCTACGCCGACACCGCCCGTGCCCTCCCGGGCACCGGTCCCGGTGGTAGCCGGTACACGGTCATGCTCGCCGGCGCCGTGCGGGGTGCGTCGCGCAAGCTGCAGCGCAAGCTCATCGACATCGCCGCGCACTCCCTCGAGGTCGCCGCAGAGGACCTGGAGCTGGTCGACGCCCGGGTCCAGGTCAAGGGCGCTCCGGAGAAGTCGCTGAGCCTGCCGGAGCTGGCCTCGACGGCGTACTTCTTCGCGCTCAACATGCCGCCCGGCATGGAGAGCGGGCTGGAGGAGAGCTACACCTACGACCACCCGTACACGACCCTGCCCTCGGCGGACCGGTCCGACCTGGGTGTCTTCTACCCGATCATGGGCCACGCCTGTCACATCGCGGTCATGGAGGTCGACCCGGACACCGGGACGACCAAGTTCCTCGACTACGTGGCGGTCCACGACGCCGGCACGATGGTCAACCCGAAGAGCCTGGGCGGCCACGTCACCGGCGGCGCCGCGCAGGGCCTCGGGTCGACCCTGTACGAGGAGCTGGCCTACGACGACGAGGGGCAGTTCAAGTCCTCGACGTTCATGGACTACCTCGTGCCGACGGCCAACGAGGTCCCGCCGTTCCGTATCGGGCACGTCGAGACCCCTTCGCCGTTCACCGAGTACGGCATCAAGGGCGGCGGCGAGGGCGGCCGGATGGTCACCCCGTCCGTGGTCTCCGCGGCCATCGACGACGCGCTGCGGGAGTACGGGATGCGCGTCCGCGAGCTCCCGGTGAAGCCCGCGACGATCGTCGCGACGGTGCAGGCCGCCATCGCGGAGTCCTCGAAGTAGGAGGCCTCCAGCCAGCTCGGCCCGGCTCCGGAGTCACTCGCGCTCCGGAGCCGGGCCGTTCCAGCGGCTCGCGCCGCAAGAGTGAGGATTGAGAGTGCAGAACCCGTTCACGTCCCCCGCCGAACTGAAGGACGAGCTCGGCAAGGTCAGCTACCTGGCCGATGACGCCCTCTCCATGGCCACCTTCCTCGCCCTCGGCCTGAACCGTCCTCTGCTGCTGGAGGGCGAGAACGGCGTCGGCAAGACCGAGATCGCCAAGGCGCTGGCCTCGCTGCTGGGCCGGGACCTGATCCGGCTGCAGTGCTACGAGGGCATCGACACCAGCCAGGCGCTCTACGACTGGCACTACGGCCGGCAGCTGCTGGCCGTGCGCGGGTCGGAGAACAACGGCGGCCAGAAGGCCACCGACGTCTTCACCCGCGACTACCTGCTGTCCCGCCCGTTGCTCGAGGCCCTGGAGGCCGGCGACCGGGCGGTGCTGCTCATCGACGAGCTCGACCGCGCCGACGACGAGTTCGAGGCCTTCCTGCTGGAGCTGCTGTCCGACTTCGCGGTGACCATCCCCGAGGTCGGGCGGATCGCCGCGGCGTCACCGCCGCTGGTCGTGCTGACCTCCAACCGCACCCGCGACCTGCACAACGCGCTGCGCCGCCGCTGCCTCTACCACTGGGTGGCCCACCCGGACGCGGACCGCGAGTTCGAGATCCTGCGCGTGCGTGCCCCCGAGGTGCCCGAGGCGCTGGCCCGGCAGGTGGCGCAGGCGGTGCAGCGGATCCGCGGTCTGGGGCTGGGCAACGCGCCCGGCGTGGGGGAGACCATCGACTGGGCCGGCGCCCTGCACATGGTCGGGGTCGCCACGCTGGACCGGGAGATCGCCACCGCCACCCTGAGTGCGCTGGTCAAGGACGTCGACGACCAGCAGCTCGTGGCCGAGAAGATCGACGACGTCGTCCCGACGAGTCCGTGATCGTCGACGGTTCCGGGGTCCGCGGCGGCGGGCGCAGCGGTGACCCGCTCGAGGTGACCGGGCGGACCTGCGTCGAGTTCGCCGCCCTGCTGCGCCGCAGGGGCCTCGTCATCGGTCCGGAGCAGACGACGGCGTTCTACTCCGCGTTGCACCTGCTCGAGCGTCCCGGCCTGCGCGAGATCTACCTCGCCGGCCGGGCCGTGCTGGTCACCCAGCGCAACCAGTACCCCGTCTACGACGCGACGTTCGTCGAGTTCTTCGGCCCGCCCGCCGTCGACGACCACGGGCTGCCCCCGCTGCCGCCCCCCGCGGTCCCGACGAGCATCGTGGAGCGTGAGGCCGACAATTCGGGCACCCCCAGCGCGAAGGCCGCCGACCGGGTGGAGGAGCAGGCCGACGAGGCCAGGCTGGTGCCCAGCGACCTCCAGGTGCTCAAGGCCAAGTCGTTCGCCCTGATGAGCCCCGAGGAGCGGCGCAAGGCCGCCGCGCTGATCAAGCGGCTGAGCCCGGAGTTGCCGCGGCGCCGTGGGCGGCGGCGCGAGCCGGCCGCCTCCGGCCCGCACCTCGACGTGCGCGGGCTGCTGCGGGCGGCCCTGCCGACCGACGGCGAGCCCATGCGGCTGCCCCGGCGCCGGGTGCCCTCCCGCGAGCGGCCGCTGACCCTGGTGATCGACGTGTCCGGCTCGATGGGCCCCTACGCCCTGGCGCTGTTGCGCTTCGGCCACGCGATGCTGCACGCCGGGCACCACGTGGAGGTGTTCACCGCCGGTGTGCACCTGACCCGGATCACCGAGTCGCTGCGCCGTTCCTCCGTCGACGCCGCGCTGCGCCGCATCGGCACCGATGTCGACGACTGGGACGGCGGCACCCTGCTGGGCTCGTCGATGCGTGAGTTGATCGACCGCTTCGGCGCGCACTCCGCCGTGCGCGGTGCGCTGGTCGTCGTCTGTTCGGACGGCCTGGACCGCGACGACCCGGAGACGCTGGGCACGGCGATGCGCAACCTCGCCCGGCGGGCGCACCGGGTGGTGTGGCTCAACCCGCTCAAGGGCGACCCCCGCTACCGGCCGCTGGCCCGCGGGATGGCGGCCGCGCTGCCGCACGTGGACGTCTTCCTCGCCGGGCACAACCTGGTGAGCTTCGAGGAGATGTGTGCGGCGTTGACCGCCCGTCGGACGGCGGCATAGGTGGCCGCCACCGGCCCGGACGCGGGAGTGGGGGCCTCGGGACCCCGCGCTGCGTCCGGGTTCTGGGTCGTGACGTTCGCGTTCGTCGTCGTGATGTCCTTCGCGACGGTGCCGACGCCGCTCTACGTGCTCTACGAGGCGCGTGACGGCTACTCCGCCGCCACCATGACGGTCGTCTTCGCCGCCTACGCCCTGGGCGTGCTGGTCAGCCTGTTCCTGCTCGGCCACCTGTCCGACCAGCTCGGCCGGCGCCGGATGCTGATCCCGTCGGTGCTGGTCAGCGCGGTGTCCGCGGTGCTGTTCCTGGTGTGGCCGACGCTGCCCGGGTTGCTGGTCGCGCGCGTGCTCTCCGGCGTCTCGGTCGGGATGGCCACCTCCACGTCGATGGCCTACCTCGCCGAACTGCACGCCGCGGCCCGCCCCGGGGCGAGCAACCGGCGTGCCAACGTGGTCGCCACCGCCGCCAACCTGGGCGGACTCGGGCTGGGCCCGCTCGTCGCCGGGGTACTCGCCGACCTCGCACCGCATCCGCTCGAGGTGCCGTACGCGGTCTACCTGGGGTTGTTACTGCTCGCTGCGCTGCTGCTGCTCCGGGTCCCCGAGACGGTCCGGGTCATCGGGCTGCGCGAGGGGTACCGCCCGCAGCGGATCGCGGTCCCACCCGGCCGGCGCGCCCGGTTCGCGGCCGCGGCGTTCGCGGCGATCGTCGGGTTCTCGCTGTTCGGGCTGTTCGCCGCGCTCGGACCGGCGTTCGTGGCCGGCGTGCTGCACGAGTCGTCACACACCCTGGGCGGCCTTCCCACGGCGCTGACCTTCGGCACGGCCGCGCTCGCCCAGTCGCTGGTGCGCGATCCGACGCGCCGCCGGACCAGCCTGCTCGGGTTCGCGGCCCTGCCGGCCGGGCTCGTGATCGTGCTCGCCGGGGCGTGGGCGCAGGTGCTGCCGCTGTTCCTGCTGGGGGAGGTCGTCGTCGGCGCCGGCGCGGGGCTCGTGTTCGCCGCGGCCGTCGCGGTGGTGGCCTCGAGCGCGCCGCCGGAGAACCGCGCCGAGGCGCTCGCGGCGCTGTTCCTCGCCGCGTACGCCGGGTTGACCATGCCGGTGCTCGGCCTCGGCCTGGCGATCGGCTACGTCGCCCTGCCCGTCGCCCTGACGGCGTTCGCCGCCGTGGCCGCCGTCGCGGCGGCCGCGACAGCCTGGGCCGTCCTCCGCACCAGAAACACCTGACCCGCCCCGACCAGCTACCAGCTCACGCGTTGTGGGGCCTTGACGCGGTGGGGGTGGGCAGTGGGCGCGTTTGCAGCGGATGTGCGACGGCGCGGGCCGTGCCCGGAGTGGGGCACGGCCCGCGCCGGGCGGGGGGTCAGGCCAGGTGGACGTACTCGTAGTCGAACGGCTGCCCGTTGATGCCGTTGGACGGCGGGGCGATCCAGCCCGCGATCTTGCCGGGCTCGTAGACGGGGCGCATCAGCGAGCGGACGTGGGTCTTGTCGACCTCGCTCGGCAGCCAGGAGTCCTTCTTCGCCTCCCACTGCTCCTTGGTCATCAACTGCCCGCTCGGGGACACGTACTGGTCGGCGAACAGGCCGACGTCGCGGTTGAACCCGACGTGCGGAAGCGTCAGGGTGCGGTCCACCCCGGCGTTCTCCAACACGCGGTTCCAGCGCTTCATGCCGCTCTGGCAGTCCTTGACGTACTCGTTGCGCAGGTCGTGGTTGAGCGCGAGTAGCGCCGGCACCTCGTTGGTGGTGATCTCCCCGTCCTTGACGAGGTCGACGTACGCCGAGTCCTCGGTGAGCACGTGGTCGTCGCGGCGGCGCTCCTCCTGCCAGCGGCCCTTCAGGCCCGCGGTGAAGTAGTTGGCCGCGTTCGTGGACTGCTCGGAGCCGAACAGGTCCAGCGACACCGAGTAGTGGAAGTTGATGTAGCGCTGGATGACGTCGAGCGGGATGCCGCCGTGCGGGCCGACGTCGTCGGTGTCGTGCTCGCGCATCAGCTCCGCGGTACGGGCCACCACGCGGTCGACACCGGTGGTGCCGACGAACATGTGGTGTGCCTCCTCCTTGAGCATGAACTCACACGTCCGCGACAGCGGGTCGAAGGCGGACTCCTTCAGCGTCCCGAGCTGGTACTTGCCGTCCCGGTCGGTGAAGTAGGTGAACATGAAGAACGACAGCCAGTCCGGGGTCTCCTCGTTGAACGCGCCGAGGATCCGCGGGGAGTCGAGGTCACCGGAGTTGCGGTGCAGCAGCGCCTCGGCCTCCTCGCGGCCGTTGCGGCCGAAGTAGGCGTGCAGCAGGTACACCATCGCCCAGAGGTGACGGCCCTCCTCCACATTGACCTGGAACAGGTTGCGCAGGTCGTACAGGCTCGGCGCGGTCTCACCGAGGCGGCGCTGCTGCTCGACCGAGGCGGGCTCGGTGTCGCCCTGGATGACGATCAGGCGCTGCAGGTCGGCGCGGTACTCGCCGGGGACCTGCTGCCAGACCGGCTCGCCCTTCTGCTCGCCGAACGCGATCCGGCGGTCGTCGCCCCGCTCGGCGAGGAACACGCCCCAGCGGTACTCCTCCATCGCGACGTGACCGAACTGGGCCCAGCCCTCGCGGCCGACGTCGACCGCGGTGCGCAGGTAGACGTCCTGCGTCGGGACGGCCGGGCCCATCGTCTTCCACCAGTTGAGGAAGTTCGGCTGCCACGACTCCAGCGCGCGCTGCAGCTTCCGATCGCCGGCGAGATCGACGTTGTTCGGGATCTTCTCGGTGTAATCAATCGACATTGCTGGTCATCCCTACTCAGACTCGCCTGCGGTCGAAGTCGGCCTTGCGGCCGGTGCCGTACTTGCGCAGCGCCCCCTCCGGGCCGGAGGCGTTGGGGCGCACGAAGATCCAGTTCTGCCAGGCCGTGAGCCGGGAGAAGATCCGCGACTCCATGGTCTCCGGGCCGACGAACCGGTGGTTGGCCTCCATGCCGGTGAGCGCGTCCGGGGACAGCGACGCGCGCTCCTCCAGCATGATCCGGATCTCGTCGTCCCAGTCGATGTCGTCCGGGGCGTCGGTGACCAGCCCCAGGTCCATCGCCTCCCGCGCCGAGATCCGGCGGCCGACCTCCTGGCGCAGCTTGGCGACGTGGTCGTCGTCGCCGTAGAACCGCGACGCCAGCCGGGGCAGGCCGTTGCCCATCGGGAACGCGCCGAAGTTCGACTCGCTCAGCACGATCTGGGCCTCGTCGCCCTGCTCACCCGCCTCCTCGTCGAGGGTGCCGTCGAGCATGTACTGCCGGTCGCAGGCCAGCGCGAGCTCCAGCAGCGCACCGGCGAAGCACGAGCCCGGCTCGATCAGCGCGATCAGCGACCGCGAGGTGACGTCGAGGCGCTTGAGCACCCGCTTGAAGTAGTGCCGGATCTCGTTGACCAGCCAGTCGTCCCCGGAGTGCTCGGCGATGATCCGCTCGAACGCCAGCGCGTCCTCGACGTCGCCCTTCGTGCGGATGATCCAGGTGCCGAGCTCGAGCTCGTTGGCCCGCAGCCGCAGGATCAGGTCGTCGAGCTCGCGGGTCATGGCCAGCGGCCAGAAGTCCGCGCCCAGCTCGTGGACACGCTCCAGCGACTCGGGCACCCCGCCCGACGGGCCGTGGACGGTGATCTCCACCAGGCCCTGCGCGCGGTCGAAGGCCGCGCTCACGTGCCGGTAGGTGATGCCGTCGTCGGTCTCCTCGCGCTGCAGCGGGGGCAGCGTGATGCCGCGGGCACCGGCCGGACGCGACGAACGGGCGGCCGCCTCGGCGGCCCGCTCGCGGACCGTCTCGTCCCAGGCGCGCTTCGGGACGGTCTCGTCGACGAGCTTCCACTCGACGGCCTGGCGGCCGCGGATCCCCTCGGACTTCGTGGCGAACACGTCGGCCCGGTCCTTGCGCACCTTGCGCTTGTCGATGACCCGGGTCAGCCCGCCGGTGCCGGGCAGCACGCCCAGCAGCGGCACCTCCGGCAGCGAGACCGCCGAGGAGTTGTCGTCGATCAGCAGGATCTGCTCGCAGGCCAGCGCCAGCTCGTAACCGCCGCCCGCCGCGGTGCCGTTGACCGCGGCGATGTAGGTCTGGCCCGAGCTCGTGGTGGCGTCCTCGATGCCGTTGCGCGTCTCGTTGGTGAACTTGCAGAAGTTCACCTTCCACGGGTGCGAGCTCTGGGCGAGCATCCGAATGTTCGCGCCGGCGCAGAAGTTGCGGTCCTTGCCGCTGGTCACGACGACGGCACGCACCTCGGGGTGCTCGAAACGCAGCCGCTGGGTGGCGTCGTAGAGCTCGATGTCCACCCCTAGGTCGTAGGAGTTCATCTTCAGCTCGTAGCCGGGCACCAGGCCCGCGGTCTCGTCGATGTCGAGCCGCAGGTACGCGACCCCGGTCTCGGCGGCGCCGTCGAGGTCGAGGGTCCAGTGCTTGTACGACGCCGGGTCTGTGTCGAAGGAGATCTTCGGGATCTCGGCTGCGTCCGGGTCGGTGGGACCCGCCGCGGCGTTTTCGGTGGTGGTCATGTCGGGAGCCTCCTGCGCTCGGGCGCGGTGGGTTGCCCGTCACTCTACAACACTACTGCGCAACGGGACAGTGATGTAGAACGTCGATCAGGACGGCCGGGCGCGCTCAGCGCGTCCCGCCGTCCGTGACCCGCTTGCGCAGCTCGCCCACGTCGTTGGGGGTGAAACCGCGGGCGGCCAGCCAGGACGTGACCGACTCGGGGTCCGGGTGGCCGCGGGGGACGACGTTGTAGATGTAGTTGAGGTGCCGCTCGCCGGCCTCGCGCTCGAGGTGGCCGAGGATGAACGACCCGATGCCGGACGAACGTCGCTCCGGGTCGACCAGCACCAGGATCTCGGCGTCGCCCCAGGAGTCGTCGAGCCGGCCGTAACCCACGACCCTGCCGTCCTCCTCGACCCGCCACCACTCGTCCCCCAGCGCGTCGCCCTCGCTCGGGGAGCCGAACCCGAACAACCCCGGGGCGAGGCCGCCGAGCACCCGGGTCTTGTCGGCGTCCCAGGTGGCGGGGGTCTCGCGGATCCATCGGACCGATGTCTGCTGGGTCGTCATGCAGGCCTCCTCGCCGGTGTCGCGCACTCCTGAGTCTGTCGGGCCCCCGACGGCGGCGCAGCACGGAGCCGACGCCGGATACGCGGGTCAGTCCGGTGCGGGCCAGTCGTAGAACCCGCGTCCGGTCTTACGCCCCAACTCGCCCGCCGCGACCTTGTCCACGAGCAGTTGCGGCGGGTCGAACCGGTCGCCGTAGGTCTTCGCCAGGTTGCGTGCGACGTCGAGCCGGACGTCGAGACCGACCAGGTCGGTGAGCCGCAGCGGGCCCATCGGATGCCGGTAGCCCAGCTCCATCGCCCGGTCGATGTCGGCCGCCGCCGCCACGCCGTCGGCGAGCATGCGGATCGCTTCCAGACCCAGGGCGATGCCGAGCCGGCTGGTGGCGAACCCCGGCGCGTCGCGCACCACGATCGTCTCCTTGCCGACCAGCTCGGCGGCGGCCCGCGCGGCGTCGATCTGCTCGGGGGCGGTGGCCGGGGAGTGCACGATCTCGATCAACGGCATCGACCAGACCGGGTTGAAGAAGTGCAGGCCGAGGAAGTCGGCCGGCCGGTCCAGGTCCGCGCCCAGCTCGCTGATCGGCAGCCCACTGGTGTTCGACGCCAGCAGCCGGGGGGAGCGCCGCTCGGCCGCGGCCAGCACCGCCCGCTTGAGCTCCATCCGCTCGGGCACGGACTCGACGATCAGGTCGAGGCCCTCCGGCAGCTCCGCGACGTCGGCCACCACGGTCAGCCGGTCCGGCACCCCCTGCGCCACCGCGGCGTCGAGCCTGCCGCGCTCGGCGGCCCGGGCGGCCTGGGTCGCGGCCGTGCGCAGCGCAGCCCGGGCACGTTCGCCATCGGGCTCGACGACGGTCACCTCCGCGCCGGCGGCGGCGAAGACATAGGCGATCCCGGTGCCCATCGTGCCCGCGCCGACGACGCCGATCCGCCCGCCGGCCCGCTGCGCCGCAACGGGTTCGCTCATACGGGCGTCTCCTGCTGGCTGACCGCCTCGGACACCGGGGCCGTCGCGGCGAGGGCGCGCAGCCGGAACCGCTGGATCTTGCCGGTCGCGGTCTTCGGCAGCTCGGCGATCGGCAGCACGGCGCGGGGGCGCTTGAACGCCGCCAGCCCGGCTCGGCAGAACGCGATCACCTCGTCGGGATCGACGACCGCGCCGGGCCGGGGAACCACGTAGGCGACCGGCTTGTCCAGGCCGTCGGCGTCGGGCACCCCGATCACGACCGCCTCGGCCACGGCCGGGTGCTCCAGCAACCGGGACTCGACCTCGGTCGGGCTGACCCAGATCCCGCCGACCTTGAGCACGTCATCGGCGCGGCCCAGGCAGGTGTAGGTGCCGTCGTCGTTGCGCACGTACTGGTCGCCGGTGCGCATCCACTCGCCGTGGAACACCGCCCGGTTGACGTCGGTGCGGCACCAGTAGCCGGTGCAGATCGAGTCCCCGGAGATGAACAGCATCCCGGACTCGCCGGCCTCCTCGATCACCGTTCCGTCGGTACGCCGCAGCTCCACCTGGTAGCCGGGGACGGGCGTCCCCGAGCTGCCGGGGGTCACCGCACCGGGCCGGTTGGAGATGAAGATGTGCAGCGCCTCGGTGGAGCCGATGCCGTCGAGGATCTCGATCCCGTAGCGGTCGCGGATGCCGTGGAACATCCGGGCGGGCAGGGTCTCCCCGGCCGACACGCCCTGCCGGACGGTCCTGAAGGCGGCCGGGTCCACGACGGAGCTGTCGGCGGCCAGCAGTGGGCCCCAGAAGCTGGGCACCGCGAAGAACAACGTGACGCCGTGCTCGGCGACCCGCGCGGCGTACAGGCCCGGACTCGGCCGCGAGGGTTCCAGCACCACCGACGCGCCGACCGAGAGCGGGAAGAACATCGAGTTGCCGATGCCGTAGGCGAAGAACAGCTTGGCCACCGAGAGGCACACGTCGTCGGGCCGCACCCGCAGCACCTGCCGGCCGTAGGTCTCGGCGACGTAGCGGATGTCGGCGTGCCGGTGCATCGCTCCCTTCGGCGTCCCCGTCGTCCCGGAGGTGTACAGCCACAGCGCGGGTGACTCGTCCCAGGTGGGGTAGGGGGCGGAGACCGGGCTCGCGGTACCCGCCTCGAGCAGCTGCTCCCAGGTCAGCGCGGTCACCCCGGCGCCCAGCGCCGCCGGGTCCGGGCCGTCGGGCCCGGTGAGCACGACGTGGCGCAGGTCGGGTGCCCCGGCCGCCGCGGTGTGCACCGCATCGCTGAACTGGTGGCTGCCCAGCAGGACCCGGGCCCGGGAGTCGGCGACCAGCTTGCCCATCTCGGCGCCGGTGAGCATCGTCGACGACGGCACCGCGACGGCGCCGATGTACATCGTCGCGAGGATGCCGGTGAACAGTTCGACGTCGTCGACCATGCACAGCAGGACCCGCTCCTCGGGCCGTACCCCGATCGCGCTCAGCCCGGCGGCCACGCGGCGGACCTCGGCCGCGAGCTCGCTGTAGGTCAGGGTGCCGCCGGGATGGCGGACGGCCACCCGGTCGGCATCGCCGGCGGTGACCCGGCGTTCGGTCAGGTACTCCGCAGCATTGAAGAGTTCGGTCATGAACATGGCTCCTGTGCCGTCCGGGGTGCCCGAACTCTACTGCTTGATCACGGCGCGTCAACGATTCGTAGAAGATCAATCGGCGGATCGGACGGGCCCACCCGGAGACCTCCGGATGGGTTGACCCGAAGGCGTACCGATCTTCCGAAGCTATGCGCATGCTGATATGAACACCGTGGAGTGGCGCGGCACACATTGTCGGACCGCGCTCCACCGATCGAAGTCGAACCGGGCGTCCGACCGGCTCCCCGGCCGGTGCAGGCGATCCCGGGCGTTCAATGTTCAAGGGAGAACAGAGCATGCTGACTCGTGGGGCGATCGTCCGTCAGGCACCTGGCAAGTACGAGGTCGTGGACCTGGAGGTCGACGACCCGCGTCCGGGCGAGATCCAGGTCAAGATGGTGGCGTCGGGTTTATGCCACTCGGACGACCACATCGCGACGGGCGACATCCCGGTCGGCGTCTACCCCTTCGCCGGCGGCCACGAGGGCGCCGGCATCGTCACCAAGGCCGGTGAGAACACGAAGGGCATCAAGGAGGGCGACCACGTCGTCTTCTCGTTCCTGCCCGCCTGCGGGCACTGCCGCTGGTGCGCGTCGGGCATGCAGAACCTCTGCGACCTCGGTGCCGGCCTGCTCGCCGGGTCGCGCTGGGGAGACCCGACCGACTTCCGGCTCAAGCTGACCGACGGCACCCCGGTCGGCCAGATGTGCGGCATCTCGACCTTCCTCGAGACCACCACCGTGTCGGCCGACTCCGCGGTGAAGGTCGACGACGACATCCCGCTCGACAAGGCCTGCCTCGTCGGCTGCGGCGTCGGCACCGGCTGGGGGTCGGCGGTGAACTCCGCAGGGGTGCAGCCCGGCGACACGGTGATCGTCATGGGCATCGGCGGCATCGGCATCAACGCCGTGCAGGGTGCCGCGCACGCCGGCGCGTCGAACGTCATCGCCGTCGACCCGATCGCGTTCAAGCGCGAGAAGGCGCAGGAGCTCGGCGCCACCCACGCGGTCGAGACGATGGAGGAGGCCATCGAGCTGGCTCAGCAGTTCACCAACGGCCAGGGCGCGGACTCCTCGATCGTCACCACCGGAGTGGTCAAGCCCGAGCACGTGCAACAGGCGTTCGCCGCGATCCGCAAGGCCGGCACCTGCGTGGTGACCGCGCTGGGCGACATCACCGAGGTCGGGCTGCCGATCGCGCTGTCGGAGCTGACCCTGTTCCAGAAGCGACTCCAGGGCGCGATGTTCGGCGCCTCGAACCCGAACTGGGACATCAAGCGCCAGCTGCAGCTCTACCGCGAGGGCGTGCTCAAGCTCGACGAGCTGGTCACCAGGACCTATACCCTCGACGAGATCCAGCAGGGCTACCAGGACATGCACGACGGCAAGAACATCCGCGGCGTCATCGTCTACGACAGCTGATCCCTGCTGATCGACCACTGATCGCCGACTCGGCGGGGTGGGCCGGACCGGTCCACCCCGCCGACGTGCGTCCTCACAGGAGCATCCGTGACGCCCAGGCCCCCGGCCACCGCCACGCCGCCGCCCATCGTCGGCCTGCGCCGCGAGCGCGAGGTGCTGACCGTCGCGCTGGCGACCGGGCGCCACGTCGTCATCGAGGGCCCGCCGGGCACCGGGAAGTCGACACTGCTGCGCTCGATCGCCCGCGACGCCCACCAGGACGTCGTGTTCGTCGAGGGCAACGCCGAGCTGACGCCGGCCCGCCTGATCGGCGCGTTCGACCCGTCGCAGGTGCTGGTCGACGGCTACCAGCCGGCCAGTTTCGTCGACGGGCCGCTGCTCACCGCAATGCGCGGCGGCGGGCTGCTCTACCTCGAGGAGCTCAACCGCGTCCCCGAGGAGACCCTCAACGTCCTCATCACCGTGCTCACCGAGGGCGAGATCGCCGTCCCGCGGCTGGGCACCGTGCACGCCGGCGCGCGGTTCCGCCTCATCGCCGCGATGAACCCGTTCGACGCCATCGGCACCGCCCGGGTCAGCCAGGCCATCGCCGACCGCATGTGCCGGGTCGTCCTCGGCTACCAGGACGAACCGTCCGAGCGCCTCATCACCTCGTCGGTGAGCGGCCTCGACGGCCGGGTCGTCGAGCTCGCGGTGGCTCTGACCCGGGCGACCCGGGAGCACCGCGACGTGCGCATGGGCTCGTCGGTGCGCGGGGCCATCGACCTCGCGCTGGTGCTCACCGGGCTCGGCGAGCTGCGCGGCGAGTCCCCGCTGGGGCGCGAGACCGCGCGCGATGCCGCGTACGCCGCGCTGTCGGGTCGCATCCGGATCGCCGACGGGGTGGACCGCACCCCGGAATCGGTGATCGACGAGCTGCTGGACCGCTTCTGGCCTGCCGACGAACCCGAACCGGTCAACCCCGACGACGACGCGGACGGCCCGGGAAAAGCTGACGGCCTGCCGCCACCCGCGGCAGGCTTCCAACCCCGGCAGCGCCCGGGCCGCGAGCAGGCCGGCCGCACGCAGGGCCGCCAGCAGCTCGCGGCGCGCCATGAGCACTTCGAGGAGGTCTCACCCGAGCTGGGTGAACTCGACGCGGAGGCGTTCGACGCCGTGCTCGCCCAGGACCCGGAGGCGGCCGCCGCGCTACTCGCCGACCTGGCCGTGGCCACCGACGTGCAGCTGCGTGCCGCGGCCCGCCGGTTGGCCGGGCGGGTGTTCATCCAGCTCGGCAAGGTAGGGCCGGCGAAGGCGCGCGGGACGCGACGGCTCGGGCCCGCGCGCAACGGTGAGGGCGACCTCGACCTCGACCGCACCCTCGACCGTTGGGATCCGGGTCTCTCCGGCCGCCCGGCGCCGGAGGACCTCGTCACCCGCAGCTGGACGGCGCACCGCCGGGCGATCTGCCTCGTGGTGGACATGAGCGGCTCCATGCAGGGGCTGGCCGTGGCGCTGGCGGCGGTGGCCGCGTCGGGTGTCGTGCTGGCCGCGGAGGAGGGCGGGTCCAAGCTCGAGCCCGCGGTGCTGGCGTTCAGTGCCGGGGTGAAGGTGCTGCAGCCCCAGGGGGTGCGCCGGCCGCCGGAGGATCTGATCGCCGAGCTCGTCGCGCTGCGCGGGCACGGCACGACGGACCTCGCCGCAGGCCTGCGGGAGGCGAGCACGCAGCTCGCCGGCGCGGTGGCCGACGAGCGGATGGTCGTGCTGCTGTCGGACTGCCTGCACACCGCGGGCGACGACCCGATGACCGCGCTCGGCGGGATCGACCGGCTGCACGTGCTGTGTCCCCTGCCGGACGCCGGCGCGGAGGCCGCCGCCGCGGCGCTCGCCGCGCGCGGCGGGGGGATCAGCCAGCCGGTGCGGCGGCTGGCGGAGGTGGGGCCTGCCCTGACCCGGGTGCTCGGCTGAGGGGCGCCTGCGCGCCGATAGAGTCGTCGCGTGGGGACCATCGTCAGCTTCCACGCCCATCCCGACGACGAGTCGATCAGCGCCGGGGGGACCCTTGCCCGGGCCGCGTCCGAGGGCCACCGCGTCGTCATCGTCTTCGCGACCCGTGGGGAGCTCGGCGAGCCCGTGTCCGGCGTGCTCGACGACGGCGAACAGCTGTCGCTGCGGCGCTCGGCCGAGTGCTACGCCTCGGCGGAGGCCCTCGGCGCGGCCCGCGTCGAGTTCCTCGGGTACACCGACTCCGGGATGATGGGCCGGCCCACCAACGACGCGCCGTACTCGTTCTGGCAGGCGAAGGTGGAGCACGCCGCGCGGCGGCTGGCCGTGATCCTCGACGAGGAGGAGCCGGACGTCCTCACGACCTACGACGACAACGGCGTCTACGGGCACCCGGACCACATCCAGGTGCACCGGGTCGGCAAGCGGGCGGCGGAGCTGAGCGGCGTTCCGGTGGTCGCCCAGGGCACGGTCAACCGCGACTGGATGGTGCGCGGGATGGCCGGGCTGGCCAAGTCCGGGGAGATGCCCGAGGGCTGGGAGCCGCCGCGCATGGACGTGCCGAACTTCGGCAAGCCGGAGTCGGAGATCACCCACCGGGTCGACGCGGTGGACTTCGTCGAGGCCAAGCGGGCTTCGATGCGCGCGCACGCCAGCCAGATGGGCCCCGATCACTTCATGCTGACGATGCCGGAGCCCATGTTCGCGATGGGCATGGGCTCCGAGTTCTACGTCGTCGATCCCGTGCCCAGCCCGGCTGCCGCCCCCGATCTCTTCCTGGACCTGTTCACGCCGCTGCATTGAGCACGGTGCCGCCCCGGCGGCCGATAGTCCGATGATCATGATGCGGACGGTGCGAGCCCCTCTCCAGGCGTGGCTCGTCGACGATGGCGCCGTCCCGCGTCGACATCACCGGGCCGGTGCAGGTGGTCCACGACGCCCACGGCGGGCCGGTGGCGATGCCGGTGTCGCCGTTCGACGAGGTGAGCCTGGTGGTGATCGGTCCCGGGGGAGTCGATGCCGGACTCGACGGGCGCCGGGTGCCCCTGCGCCGAGACCTGGTGGTCGAACCCTGCCCGTGGCTGGACGGGATCGTCCGCAGCGCCGCCCCGCGCTCCCGGGTTCCGTGGCGCTCGGGTGACGCACGCGCTGCCACCGCGACGGTCTCCACGGCGAGCAGCAGCACCAGGACCAGCACCTGCACGACCCCGGGCTGCAGCGGCGTCGCCCCGCCCAGGAGCATCCCGACGAACGCGCCCGGCAGTGCGACGAGTCCGACGGTCCGCGTCTGGTCCAGCGCCGGGGCCATCGCCTGCGCCGCGGTCGGCCAGGCGATCTCGATCGCCGCGTCGCGGTCCGGGAACTCCGGCGACAACGCCGCCTCCACCTCGCCGCGCCGGGTCGTCAGCTCGTCGAGCGCACGGCGCCCGGCCGGTGAGGTGGCGGTCATCGCGCCGCCGATCATGATGCCGGCCATCGGGATGATCGCGATCCCGTCGGCCGGTACGACGCCCGCCGCGCCCAGCCCTGCGGTCATCGGCAGCGGCGCCGGCGCCACCGGCAGCGCGGCCCACCACCCGCTGCGGTTCCGCGTGATGCGGCGCGCGGATGTGAGGGCTGCCACGCCGACCATCAGCGCGACGAAGCCGGCGCTCGCCCCGGCCGGCCCGACGATCGCCCCGAGCAGGGCCGACACCGCGCCCAGCTGCAGCACCGCACGCCCGGCGGCCAGCGGCGTCGCGCGCGCCGTCCCGAGCCGCACCCAGACCGCGATCACGGCCCCGACCAGCACCGCGGTCGCGAGAGTGATCCAGAGGACGGGGCCGAGAACGATGTTGGGTGAACCCACGTGGTCGTTCTACTCTCCGTAGAGCACAATACTGGCGCAGACGGTCCCGGCCTCGGCCACGACCATCACCCCGGGACGCCCCCGGCAGTCTGCGGAGATAGAGTCCGGGCCTGCCCCACCACGAAGGCCAGTGCAGGAGGCACAGTGACAGCCGTCGCGCCCAAACCGATCACGTCGCGCCCGTACCCGGCGCGCCGGTCGGCCAAGGGATCCACGCTGCTGAAGATGCTGCGTACGACGGATCCGAAAGACATCGCGATCCTGTACATGGTCACGTCGTTCGGGTTCTTCATGATCGGCGGCGCGATGGCGCTGCTGATCCGCGGTGAACTCGCGCAGCCGGGACAGCAGTTCCTCTCCGCCGAGCAGTACAACCAGCTGTTCACCATGCACGGCACGATCATGCTGCTGCTGTACGCGACGCCGATCCTGTTCGCGTTCGCGAACTACATCGTCCCGCTGCAGATCGGCGCCCCCGACGTCGCGTTCCCGCGGCTGAACGCCTTCTCGTACTGGCTGTTCCTGTTCGGCGGCCTGACCGTGCTCAGCGGGTTCCTGACCCCGGGCGGCGCGGCCGACTTCGGCTGGTTCGCCTACACGCCGCTGTCCGACGCCGTCCGCTCCCCGGGAGCCGGCGCCGACCTGTGGATCATCGGCCTGGTCGTCTCGGGTCTGGGCACGATCCTCGGTGGCGTCAACTTCGTCACCACGATCGTCTGCATGCGCGCGCCCGGCATGACGATGTTCCGGATGCCGATCTTCACCTGGAACATCTTCATCACCTCGCTGCTGATCCTGATCGCGTTCCCGGTGCTGACCGCGGCGCTGCTCGGCCTGGCCGCCGACCGCCACCTCGGTGCCCACGTGTTCGACCCGGCCAACGGCGGGGTCATCCTGTGGCAGCACCTGTTCTGGTTCTTCGGCCACCCCGAGGTCTACATCGTCGCGCTGCCGTTCTTCGGCATCGTCTCGGAGATCTTCCCGGTGTTCAGCCGCAAGCCGATCTTCGGTTACAAGGGCCTGGTCTTCGCGACCATCGCGATCGCCGCCCTGTCCGTGGCGGTGTGGGCGCACCACATGTACGCCACCGGCGCCGTGATGCTGGCCTTCTTCTCCTTCACCACGTTCCTGATCGCGGTGCCCACGGGTGTCAAGTTCGTGAACTGGATCGGCACCCTGTGGAAGGGCAAGCTGACCTTCGAGACGCCGATGCTGTTCTCGGTGGGCTTCCTGGTCACGTTCCTCTTCGGCGGTCTGACCGGCATCCTGCTGGCCTCGCCGCCGCTGGACTTCCACGTCTCCGACTCGTACTTCGTGGTCGCGCACTTCCACTACGTGTTGTTCGGCACGATCGTGTTCGCCACCTACGCCGGTATCTACTTCTGGTTCCCGAAGATGACCGGCCGGATGATGGACGAGACGCTGGGCAAGTTCCACTTCTGGACCACGTTCATCGGCTTCCACCTCACGTTCCTGGTCCAGCACTGGCTGGGTAACGAGGGCATGCCGCGCCGGTACGTCGACTACCTGCCGACCGACGGTTTCACCACGCTGAACACGATCTCCTCGATCGGCGCGTTCGTGCTGGGCGCCTCGACGCTGCCGTTCATCTGGAACGTGTTCAAGAGCTACCGCTACGGCCGCGTCGTGACCGTCGACGACCCGTGGGGCTTCGGCAACTCGCTGGAGTGGGCCACGTCCTGCCCTCCGCCGCGGCACAACTTCACCTCGCTGCCCCGGATCCGTTCCGAGCGTCCGGCCTTCGAGCTGCACTACCCGCACCTCGTGGAGCGGTTCCGGAACGAGGCGCACGTCGGTCACAAGCCGTCGCCGTACGAGGTGGCGGCGCAGAGTGTCGGGCGCGAGGAGCAGCCGAACGAGGACCCGAAGTCTCGGTGACCCCGGCGGTGGTGCGCCTGGTCGAGGTGAGGTCGTCCGCGACGTGAGCCAGACCGTGCATCCGGGTAACCGGTCGACCGTGCTCATCACGGTCACCGGTCCCGACCGGCCGGGTGTGAGCTCGGTGTTGTTCACCGCGCTCACCCGGCACGGGGTCGACCTCATCGACGTCGAGCAGGTCGTGATCCGCGGCCGGCTCACTCTCGGGGCCCTGGTGTCCGTGCATCAGGACCCGGAGGGCCTGCAGGAGGCCGTCGAGCAGGCGATGGACAGCATCGGTATGCAGGTGCACACGTCGGTGCAGCTCGACGACGATCAGTCGGCGGGTCGGAGCTCCACGCACGTCGTGGTGCTCCTGGGCCGTCCGATCACGGCACGGGCGTTCGGCGCGGTGGCCCGCGAGCTCGCGGCCGTCGGCGCCAATATCGACTCCATCCGGCGGGTCGCCGACTACCCGGTCACCGGCCTGGAACTCGGGGTGTCGCCCGATCCGGGCGACACCAGGGAGCACTCGCACGGCACGCTGCGCGCCCGGCTGGTCGAGGTGGCCCGCAGCGCGGGCGTCGACGTGGCCGTCGAGCGCGCCGGACTGGCGCGGCGCAGCAAGCGGCTCATCGTGTTCGACGTCGACTCCACCCTCGTTCAGGGTGAGGTCATCGAGATGCTCGCCGCCCGCGCCGGCGCCGAGGCCGAGGCCGAGGTCCGGTCGGTGACCGAGGCGGCGATGCGCGGCGAGCTGGACTTCACCGAGTCCCTGCGCCGCCGGGTGGCGGTGCTGGAGGGGCTGCCCGAGACGGTGCTCGACGAGGTCGCCGCGGAACTGGAGCTGACGCCCGGGGCACGGACCACCATCCGCACCCTCAAGCGCCTCGGCTTCCGCTGCGGTGTCGTGTCCGGCGGGTTCAGCCGGGTCATCGCCGGGCTGGTCGACGAGCTGGGGCTCGACTTCTGCGCCGCGAACGAGCTGGAGATCTCCGACGGCCGGCTGACCGGTCGGGTGCTCGGTGACGTCGTCGACCGGCCGGGCAAGGCGGTCGCGCTGCGTCGCTTCGCCAAGACCTACGGGGTGCCGATCGAGCAGTGCGTGGCGGTCGGCGACGGGGCCAACGACATCGACATGCTGTCCACGGCGGGCCTCGGCATCGCGTTCAACGCGAAGCCGGCGCTGCGCGAGGTGGCCGACGCCGCGCTGTCGCAGCCCTACCTCGACGTCGTGCTGTTCGTGCTGGGCATCACCCGCGACGAGGTCGAGCGGGCCGACGCGGCCGAGGGCATGCTGCGGCGGGTTCCGATCGCGTGAGCGCGCCGGGACGCTCGGGCGCTGCGGAGGGGACCCCGGCGTACCCCGGGGCCCCGGTGCTGGCGCCCCTGGCGCAGCGCTACTGCGGGGCGCCCGGGGTGATACCCCCCGAGGCGAGCGGGGTGGCCTGGGCGATGCCGGTGGTGCTGCGGATCGAGCGCGATGCCCCACGGCGGACCCCGTTGCTCGAGGCGGCCGCCGAGGCGGCGCTCGCGGTCTGCCTGGACCCCCGGTCGCAACCCGGTGGCGAGTGGTACGACGAGGTCTCCACGTGGATCACCGGTCGCATCCGCAAGATCGCCCGGCGGGCGCGCGGGACGCACTGGGAGGCCGTCCAGGATCTGCCCGGCGTCACTGTGGACGAAGACGGCGCGCAGGTGCGCGCACTGGTCCCCGGCCCCGTCGACGCGGTGCCCAAGATCGTGTCCCGGTTGCAGATCGAGGGCACCGACCTGCCGCCCGACTCCCCGCCGCCACCCCCGCCCAGGCTGCCCGTGATCTGGTTGAACCCGTCCGTCGGGATGACCGTGGGCAAGGCCGCGGCGCAGGTCGGGCACGCCTCGATGCTCTGGGCCGCGGTCCGCGCGCTCACCGAGGCCCCGCACTTCGCGGTACGGACCGCCGACCCGGCGCGGTGGACGGCGCTGTGCGACGCCGTGCAGGCGGGTGAAGCGGTGGCGGTCCGCGATGCCGGGTTCACCGAGGTCGCGCCCGGAACGATCACCTGCATCGCGATCTGACCCGCGGACGGTCCTGGGTCCCGGGTGGACAGGCCACGGGTCCCGGCGTGATCAGACCGGAGCGCCCCGCAGCCGGCGCAGCGCGGCCCGGACCTTCTCCGGGTCGTCGGTCGTCCAGAACGGGGGCAGCGACGCCCGCAGGAACCCGCCGTAGCGCGCGGTCGCGATCCGCGGGTCGAGGATCGCGACGACGCCGCGGTCGTCCATCCCGCGCAGCAGCCGGCCGGCACCCTGGGCGAGCAGCAGCGCCGCGTGTGTCGCGGACACGGTGAGGAACCCGTTGCCGCCCCGGGAGTCGGCCGCGCGCTGGCGGGCCGCGACGAGCGGATCGTCCGGGCGGGGGAAGGGGATCCGGTCGATGATCACGCACGACAGCGACGGCCCGGGTACGTCGACGCCCTGCCACAGCGACAGGGTCCCGAACAGGCAGGTCTGCTCGTCCTCGGCGAACCGCTTGACCAGCAGCATCGTCGAGTCCTCGCCCTGGCACAGCAGTGGCACGTCGAGCCGGTCGCGCAGCGCCTCGGTGGCCTGCTTCGCCGCCCGCATCGAGGAGAACAGCCCCAGCGTGCGCCCGTCCGCGGCCTCGACGAGTCCGGCGATCTCGTCCAGGTAGGACGGCGCGAGCCCGTCGCGGCCCGGCGGCGGCAGTCGCTTGGCGAGGTAGAGGATGCCGCTGCGGGCGTGCGAGAACGGGGAGCCCACGTCCAGTCCGGACCAGCGCGGCGCATCGGGGTCGGGTACCGGGTCGCCGGCCTGCGCGGCGACGCCGGCCGACGACGGCAGCCGGGAGGGTGGGAGGCCCCACTGGCGGGCCAGCGCGTCGAACGAGCCGCCCAGGGCCAGGGTCGCCGACGTCAGGACCGTGGTGCGTTGCCCGAACAGCCGGTCGCGGAGCAGCCCGCCGACCGACAGCGGCGCCGCCCGCAGCACCCTGGTCCGGGCCCCGTCCGGGCCCTGCTCGGCCAGCCAGACGACATCGTGCCGCTTGGCCGGGTCGGGCTCGTCGAACGCGCTGAGCAGCCGCACCGCCACCTCGGACACCTCGTCGAGCAGCGCCAGCGCGAGCTTGCGGCCGGTGGCGCCCTCCGGGTCCTCCCGGCGTTCCCCGCCCAGGCTCTGCCGGCAGGACGCCGCCGCGTCCCGGATGACCGACAGGGCCCCCGCCGCGGCCTGCGGCAGCGTTTCCCACCGCCCGGGCGGCAGGTCCTCGAGCACCATGGCCAGGCCCTCGCCGGCCTCGGCGAGCCGGTCGGCGACGGCCTGGTCGACCAGCCGGCCGCAGCGCCGCGCCGCGGCGCCGACCGTCCCGGAGGTCAGCTCGGCGGTGGCCGCACCGGTGACCCGGTCGACCAGTTCGTGCGCCTCGTCGACGATCACGACGTCGTGCTCGGGCAGCACCGCGGCGTCGCCCATCGCGTCGATGGCCAGCAGCGCGTGGTTGGTGACGACGACGTCCGAGCGCCCGGCCTCGGCGCGGGCCTTCTCGGCGAAGCAGTCCTCACCGACGGGGCAGCGTGCCGCGCCCAGGCACTCCCGTGCGGTCACCGACACCTGCCGCCACGCCGAGTCCGGAACGCCGGGGACGAGCTCGTCGCGGTCGCCGGTCTCGGTGTCCGACGCCCACTCGTGCAGCCGCTTCACGTGCCGGCCCATCGCGGAGATCGCGAACGGGTCGAACAGCTGCTCCTCGGCCTCGTCGACCATCGCCTCGTCGCCGTGCAGCTTGTTCAGGCACAGGTAGTTGCGCCGGCCCTTGAGGATCGCGAACGTCGGCAGCCTGCCGAGCAGCGGCTTGAGCGCCTTGGCCAGCCGGGGCAGGTCGCGGTCGACGAGCTGGCGCTGCAGGGCGATCGTCGCCGTCGACACCACCACGGTCGCGTCGTGGGCCACCGCGTGCCGGATCGACGGGACGAGGTAGGCCAGCGACTTCCCGGTGCCGGTCCCCGCCTGCACGGCCAGATGCTCGCCGTCGGCGATCGCCTTGCGGACGGCCTGGGCCATCGTGTCCTGGCCTTCGCGTCGGACGCCGCCGACCGCGTCGACCGCCGCCTCGAGGAGTTCGGCGACCCCGGGGACGTCGCGGTCGGCAGGCAGCGCGGCAGGCACCCACGGAGGCTACCCGCCGCCCCCGATCGACCGTGGCGGATCGGCCCGGAGCCCACAAACGCCCAGCGTGCGCACCGTCAGTAGCCGCCGTCACACACCCTGGTGAGTCCGTCCCCGTCCGGCCTGGCCATCATGTGCCGGTGACGACGATCGCCGCTCCCGTACGCCAGGAACCGTCGCTGTACCCGGTGCTGATCGAGCAGCCCACCTGCTACAGCGACCTCGACCCCAGCCGCCGCATCGGCCGTGACGCGATCGTGCGGTGGTTCGAGAACGCGCGGCTGATCGTCGAGCGGGACGTGCGCGAGGCCGTGAACGGGGACACGCCACTGCAGACGCTGGTCGCGTCGGTGCGCGTCGAGGTGCTGGCACCGCTGCGGTGGGACGGCCGTTACCGGGTCGGGATCGGTGTCAGCCGCGTCGGAGAGACCTCGTACTCCTACGTCTACGGGGTGTTCGCCGACGACCAGTGCGTCGCGATCGGGGAGTCGACCAACGTGCACATCACCGACTCCGGACCGGCGCCGCTGCCGGCCGCGGTCCGCGAGGCGCTGACCGCCGTGGCCGTTCCCGGGCCGGAGGCCGGCCGGCCCGACCGTGACCCGGCGCGCCTCGTGCGCGAGGCCTACCCGTTCCGGCTCGACGTGCGCACCCGCTTCGGCGACCTCGACACGAACCGGCACGTCAACAACGTGGCGCTCGCCGGCTGGTACCTCGACGCCCTCGCCGAGCTGCACCTGGACGTGCTCGGCTACCCGACGGGCGGGCCGCTGGACGGGCTCTCGCCCAGCTCGCTGACGGTGGAGTACCTCGACGAGGTCCGCTACCCGGCGATCTACCAGCTGCGGGTCGGCGTGCTGGACCTCGACGACACCTCGGTGCGCTACGCCTGCGGGCTGTTCGACGGTCCGCGCTGCATCGGGCTGGCCGAGGCGGTCGGGGCGCACGCGGCACCGGCCCGCACCGGCGACGAGATCATCGAGCTCGCGGCGGCGTTCGAGCCGTTCCGGATGCGGGAGGTCTGACCCACGGGGGTCAGGCGACGGTGACCCCGGCGGCGCGCAGCTCTTCGAGCGCCCGCTCGGTGGTCGCCGGTGCCACGCCCGCGCAGTGCTCGAGCAGCACGGTCGTTGCGAACCCGGCCGCGGCGGCGTCGAGCGCGGTGGCGCGCACGCAGTGGTCGGTGGCGATGCCGACCACGTCCACCGCCTCGACGCCCCGCTCGCGGAGCCAGTCGCGCAGCGCGGTGCCGGTGGGCTCGGCACCCTCGAAGCCGGAGTACGCGGCCGCGTGGTGACCCTTGTCGAACACCGCCTCCACGTGGGCGACGTCGAGCGCCGGGTGGAACGAGGCCCCCGGCGTCCCGGCCCGGCAGTGCGGTGGCCAGGTGGCGACGAAGTCGGGGCTGTCGCTGAAGTGCGCGCCCGGATCGATGTGGTGGTCACGGGTGGCGACGACGTGGTCGTAACCGGCGTCCCGCACGTATCGCGAGATCGACTCGGCCACCGCCGAGCCGCCCGTCACGGCCAGCGAGCCGCCCTCGCAGAAGTCGTTCTGCACGTCGACGATGATCAGCGCGCGTCCCATCAGGCCTCCTCGAAGGCGGTCGGGATGGCGGGTTCGCCGCGGGAGAGCTTCAACCCCTCCCACGGCACCGACACCAGCGCGGCCCGCAGCCGTTCGCGGGACTGCTCGAGCGTCGGCAGCCCGGGCACCCGCTCCCCGCCGCGGACCAGCGGCACCGGCACGACCCGGTCGTGCGGACCGAGGGACGGCTCCCGGTTCGCCGGGTGCACGACCTCCTCCACCGCGGTGCCGGTCGGCTTGTAGCGGCGGAACGCGGACTTCCGGCCACCGCGTGACTCCTTCGACGTGCTGCGCTTGGCCACCGGGCGGGCGTCGACCTCGACGAGCTTGTAGACCATGCTCGCGGTCGGTGCGCCGGACCCGGTGACGACCGACGTCCCGACGCCGTAGGCGTCGACGGGCTCGGCGCGCAGCGAGGCGATGGAGTACTCGTCCAGGTCACCGGACAGCACGATCCGGGTGCCGGTGGCGCCGAGCGCGTCGAGCTGCTCGCGGGCCTGCTGGGCCATCACTCCCAGGTCGCCGGAGTCGATCCGGATCGCCTCCAGCTCGGGGCCGGCCGCGGCGATGGCGTTCTCGATGCCCCGCCGGATGTCGTAGGTGTCGACCAGCAGCGTCGTCTTCGAGCCGAGCTCGGCGATCTGGCTGCGGAACGCGGTCACCTCGTCGTCGTGCAGCAGCACGTAGGCGTGCGCGGCCGTGCCCGCGGTGGGGATGCCGTGGCGGCGGCCGGCCTCCAGGTTGGAGGTGGCGGCGAAGCCGGCAAGGTAGGCGGCGCGGGCGGCAGCGACCGCCGCCTCCTCGTGGGTACGCCGTGAACCCATCTCGATCAGCGGGCGGCCCGCGGCGGCGGTGACCATGCGGGCGGCGGCCGAGGCGACCGCGGTGTCGTGGTTGAGGATCGACAGCGCGAGGGTCTCCAGCAGCACCGCGTCGGCGAACGTGCCGGTCACGGTCAGGACGGGGGAGCCGGGGAAGTAGAGCTCCCCCTCGGGGTAGCCGTCGATGTCGCCGCGGAAGCGGTAGTCGGCCAGCCAGTCCAGCGCCGCCGGATCGACGACCTCGGCCAGCTGCTCCAGCTCCGCCTCGCCGAAGCGGAAGTCCTCGATCGCGTCGAGCAGCCGGCCGATCCCGGCGACCACGCCGTAGCGGCGGCCGTCGGGCAGCCGGCGCGCGAACACCTCGAACACGGCCTGCCGCTCCGCGGTGCCGTCGGCGAGCGCCGCTGCCGCCATCGTGAGCTCGTACCGGTCGGTCAGCAGTGCCGTACTTCTCGGGACGGTGCCGGTCGACCCTGGGATGCCGCTCATGGCACAGCAGCCTATGTGCCGTGCACAGCACGCGGCGTGGGTGTCACCATGGTGGACATGGCCGCGCCGCTACCCGCCCCCACCCGACAGGTGGACCCGGTCATCGCCGAGGACGCCACGAGCGACACGCCGTGGCAGGCCGTCGTGTGGAACGACCCGGTCAACCTGATGTCGTACGTGACGTATGTGCTGCAGAAGTTGTTCGGCTACCCGGAGCCCAAGGCGACCGCCCTGATGCTGGACGTGCACCACAAGGGCAAGGCAGCGGTGTCGTCCGGCGACAAGGAGAAGATCGAGGGCGACGTCGCGAAGCTGCACGCGGCCGGCCTCTGGGCCACCATGCAGCACTCATGAACGGGTGGAGGCGCTCCGGGCGCGGATCCCGCGCCCGGCTGGTCGGCACCCTCGAGGCCCAGGAGGCGGCGGTGCTCCGGGGGCTGGTCGGCGAGGTGCGGGAGATGCTGGCGGCCCGGTCCGAGGAGGCCCCGGCCGACGAGCTCGCGGTGCTCACCGGGCTGCGCCCGGGGCCGTCGACGCGGCCTGACGACCGGGTGCTGGCCCGGCTGCTGCCCGACTTCTCCAGCGACGACGCCGACCTCTCCGGGGCGATGCGCTCCCTGCACGAGCCGGACCTGATCAGGGCGAAGGACGCCGCCGCGACGGTCGTGCTCGACACGCTGCCGGAGACCGGCGGGCGCGTGGAGCTGACGGCGGAGCAGGCCGACGCCTGGCTCGCGGCGCTCAACGACGTCCGGCTGGCGCTGGGCACGGCGCTGGACGTGAGCGAGGACATGCCCGAGGATCTGCCGCCCGACGACCCGCGCTCGGCGCACCTCGGGGTGTACCACTGGCTGACGTTCGTGCAGGACGCGTTGGTGCAGACGCGGATGCAGCTGCTCTAGGTCTGCAACCGCCGGCGCCCCCGGACCGGTGGACGGGTGTGACGGCGGACCGCATGTGAGACGCGCTGCGTGATGTGCACCGTGTCCGTGTCGGCCCGTACCCTGTACCTGTGCTGGTGATCCGAGCTGATCTCGTGGACGAGATCGTCGCCCATGCCCGCCGGGACCATCCCGACGAGGCCTGTGGCGTCATCGCCGGCCCCGAGGGCTCCGACCGTCCCGAGCGATTCATCCCGATGTTGAACGCCGCGCGCTCGCCCACGTTCTACGAGTTCGACTCCGGTGACCTGCTGCGGCTCTACCGCGAGATGGACGCGAAGGACGAGGTGCCGGTGGTCATCTACCACTCCCACACCGCGACCGAGGCCTACCCGTCGCGGACCGACATCTCCTACGCCTCCGAGCCCGAGGCTCACTACGTCCTGGTCTCCACCCGCGAGCCGGACACCCATGAGTTCCGGTCCTACCGGATCGTCGACGGTGTGGTCACCGAGGAACAGATCGAGGTCGTGGAGACTTATATGTTCGCGCACACCGGCGCGGACGACGTCCCCGACAACGGCTGACGCCACGCCCGCCCGCACTTACGAGAACGATCCGACCAGGAGCATCCGCATGGCCGTCACCGTGTCCATCCCCACCATCCTGCGCACCCACACCGGGGGCGAGAAGGCCGTCGAGGCCAAGGGCGGGACCGTCGCCGAGGTGATCGAGGACCTGGAGTCGCGGCACAGCGGCATCAAGGACCGGCTGATCACCAACGGTTCGCTGCACCGCTTCGTCAACATCTACGTCGACGACGAGGACGTGCGTTTCGCCGGTGGCCTCGAGGCCCCCGTCGGCGAGAACTCGAACGTCACGATCCTGCCCGCCGTCGCCGGTGGCATGCGCTGAGCAGTGAGTGAACGGCGGCCGGGCCGGGTAGCCGACAGGTGCCCTCGGCCCGCCCGCCGTCCGCTCACCGGCCGATTGCCAGGGAGGCGAAATGGCCCGGTACGACTCGCTGCTCCAGGCGGTCGGTGACACCCCGCTGGTGGGTCTGCCGTCGCTGTCGCCCGCGCCGCACGTGCGGCTGTGGGCCAAGCTCGAGGACCGCAACCCCACAGGCTCGATCAAGGACCGCCCCGCGCTGGCCATGATCGAGAAGGCCGAGGCGGAGGGCCTGCTCACCCCCGGCTGCACCGTGCTCGAACCCACGTCCGGCAACACCGGTATCTCGCTGGCCATGGCGGCCAAGCTCAAGGGCTACCGGATGATCTGCGTGATGCCGGAGAACACCTCCGAGGAGCGCCGCCAGCTGCTGCACATGTACGGCGCGGAGATCATCTCCTCGCCGGCCGCGGGCGGTTCCAACCAGGCCGTCGCGATGGCCAAGGAACTGGCCGCGCAGAACCCGGACTGGGTGATGCTCTACCAGTACGGCAATCCCGCGAACGCCGACGCGCACTACCGGACCACTGGCCCGGAGATCCTGCGCGACCTACCCACCGTCACCCACTTCGTGGCCGGGCTGGGCACCACCGGCACCCTCGTCGGTACCGGCCGCTACCTGCGGGAGCACAAGCCGGACGTGCAGATCGTGGCCGCCGAGCCGCGCTACGGCGAGCTCGTCTACGGCCTGCGCAACCTCGATGAGGGCTTCGTCCCCGAGCTGTACGACCCCGAGGTGCTCACGGCGCGGTACTCGGTGGGCAGCCACGACGCGCTGCGCCGCACCCGGGAGCTGGTGGAGAAGGAGGGCATCTTCGCCGGCATCTCCACCGGCGGGATCCTGCACGCTGCGCTGGCCGTTGCCGAGAAGGCGGCCGGGGCGGGGGAGAGCGCGGACATCGTCCTCGTGGTCTGCGACGGGGGCTGGAAGTACCTGTCCACCGGCGCCTACTCGGGCGACCTCGACGAAGCCGCCGAGGGGCTCGACGGGCACCTCTGGGCCTGACCCGGTGCGCCCACCACGACGGCGGGTGCGCCGGCTCCCGGCCGCGTAATCTCGACGTCATGGTCGCTCCTGTGCCGACGCCACCCGTGCCGACGCCCCGACGATCCATTGCCCGGGTGCTGCCGACCGCTCCGCTGGCCGCCCTGGTCACGATGTTGGTGTTCACCGGTGTGCTGTACGTGACCGAGCTCGTCGACCAGGTGACGAACCTGCAGTTGGACTACGCGGGCGGCATCGTGCCGCGCGAGCTCAGCGGCCTGGACGGCGTGCTGTGGTCGCCGCTGCTGCACGGGGGCTGGGGGCACCTGACCGCGAACACGCTGCCGTTCGTGGTCTTCGGCTTCCTGGCGATGGCGGGGGGCATCGGACAGTTCTTCGCGGTCACCGCCACGATCTGGCTGCTCGGCGGCCTCGGCGTGTGGCTCATGGGGCCGTCCGACAGCTACACGATCGGGGCCTCCGGGGTGATCTTCGGCTGGCTGGCGTTCCTGCTGGCCCGCGGCTTCTTCGCCCGCAGCGCCAAGCAGATCCTGCTGGCGATCGTGCTCTTCGCGTTCTGGGGCGGGATGCTGTTCGGGGTCCTGCCCGGCCAGCCGGGCATCTCCTGGCAGGCGCACCTGTTCGGTGCGCTGGCCGGAGTGTTCGCGGCGTGGGTCGTGGCCCGGGCCGACCGCCGGCGGGCTCCCGGGTCGGGTGCTGCGTGAGCGAACTCGACAGCGACGCCCCCATCGGGATCTTCGACTCGGGCGTCGGTGGGCTCACCGTGGCCCGCGCCGTGATCGACCAACTGCCCGCCGAGCGCGTCGTCTACGTCGGTGACACCGCGAACGGCCCCTACGGCCCACTGGCCATCGCCGACATCCGCCGGCACGCTCTCGCGATCGGAGACGACCTGGTCGCCCGCGGCGTCAAACTGCTCGTCATCGCGTGCAACACGGCGTCCGCCGCCTGCCTGGCCGACGCTCGCGAGCGCTACCCGGTCCCGGTCGTCGAGGTGGTGCTCCCCGCCGTCCGCCGGGCCGTCGCGGCCACCCGGACCGGCCGGATCGGCGTCATCGGTACCCGGGCGACGATCGCCTCCGGCGCCTACACCGACGCGTTCGCCGCCGCCCGCGACGTCGAGGTCACGGCGGTGGCGTGCCCTCGGTTCGTCGACTTCGTCGAACGGGGGATGACCAGCGGACGACAGATCCTCGGCCTGGCCCAGAGCTACCTCGAGCCGCTGCAGCGGGCTCGGGTGGACACTGTCGTCCTCGGCTGCACGCACTACCCGCTGCTGGCCGGCGTGCTGCAGATCGTGCTCGGTCCCGAGGTCACGCTGGTCTCGAGCGCCGATGAGACGGCCAAGGACGTGGTACGGCTGCTGCTGGCCCAGGACCTCGCGCGCGACCCCGAGGACGGGCCCCCGCCCGGCCCGCACCAGTTCCTCGCGACGGGCGATCCGGAGCCGTTCCGGCGCCTCGGCCGCCGGTTCCTGGGTCCGGAGATCGGTGCGGTCGCGTCGGCCGGCGATCTCCTCGGGCGCCGGGCCGGTCCCGGCGGCACTGGAGTAGCGTCCGCCGGGTGATCGACGCGCTGGTGATCGTGGTGCTCGTCGCGACCGGTGCCCTGGCGGTCCTCGGTATCGGCACCACCGTACGCAACCGGCCGCCGGGACGGGTGCACACCCTCGCCGTCGGCGCGGTGGAGGCGCTGCTGGTGATCCAGGCCGTGATCGCGGCGGCCCGGGTCTTCGGCGGGGTCCCCCTCCCGGAATCGACCACGTTCCTGATCTACCTCGTGGTGTCGGTGTGCGTGCTGCCGATCGCGCTGCAGTTCGCGACCGCCGAGCCGACCCGCTGGGGCGGCACGGTCATCGCGGTGGCCGCGATCGCGACGGGCGTCGCGGTGCTGCGGCTGCAGGGACTCTGGGCGGCCGGCGGTGTCTGAGCGGATTCCGCGTGCCACCTCCAGCGGCGCCGGGCGGGTGCTCATCGCCGTCTACGCGATCTTCGCGCTGTCCGCGACGGCGCGGGCCGGGGTGCAGATCGCGGGCCGGTTCAGCGAGGCACCGGTGGCCTACCTGCTGTCCGCGCTCGCCGGCGTCGTGTACATCCTGGCGACGATCGGGCTGGCCGGGCACGGCCCGGGGTACCGGAAGCTGGCCTGGGCCGCGGTCGCGTTCGAACTGGCCGGGGTTCTGGTGGTCGGCACGCTGACGGTGTTCGACGGTGCCGACTTCCCGGACGACACCGTGTGGTCGGTCTACGGTCGCGGGTACGGCTTCGTCCCGCTCGTGCTGCCGATCATCGGGTTGTGGTGGCTGCGCCACACGCGCGCGCGTTAGCCTCGTCACTCATGCGGCTGATCGTGCTCGGCTGTTCGGGCAGCGGACCGGGACCGGGCTCACCCGCGTCCGGGTACCTCGTCGAGGCGGGGGAGTCCCGGCTGGCGCTGGATCTGGGCAACGGGACGTTCGGTGCGCTGCAACGCCACCTCGACCCGTGGGAACTCGACGCGGTCGCCCTCTCGCACCTGCACCCCGACCACTGCTCGGACATGGCGAGTCTCGTCGTGCACCGCCGCTACCACCCCTGCCCCCCGGTCGGCGCCACGGAGCACCGGCTCCCGGTGCACGCCCCGGCCGAGGCCCCGGACCGGCTCGCGGCCGCCTACGCGCCGTGCGCGTCGGAACGGGCGGCCACCGACCTGACCGACGTCCTCGACTTCCACCCGCTCGGTGAGGGCGCCGTCGCCGACGTGGCCGGGGCGGTGCTGCGCTCCGCCGCCGTCGACCACCCGTGCGAGGCCTACGCACTCCGCGTCGAGCACGGGGGTCGCAGCCTGGTCTACAGCGGCGACACCGGACCCTGCGACGGCCTGGTCGAACTGGCTCGCGACGCCGACGTGCTGCTCTGCGAGGCGACCTGGCCGCACGTCACCGATCAGTGGGACGCCCCGCCGTCGGGCGTGCACCTGAGCGGTCGGCAGGCCGGCGAGCACGCAACGGCCGCTGGTGTGGGCCGGCTCCTGCTCACCCATGTGCCGGCCTGGTACGACGGCGCGGTGCTGCTGGCCGAGGCCAAGGAGACCTTCGACGGGCCCGTCGAGCTGGTGTCCCCCGACACCGCCTATGACATCTGAGGGCGGCCGGGCCGTTGCGCGGTCAGCTCACGGTGGCCAGCCAGACCGCCGCCGAGCCCGCGTGCCCGATCCACACCACCAGCCCGGTGACCACGATGCCTGCCACCGCGGCCAGCACCGCGCTGCCCACCGCCGCGCGTCGCCAGACCGGGGCGCCGTCGCCCGGCTCCTCGCCGGCCCGGTCCGCGCGACGGCCGGTGTACACGGCGAGGAGGAGCAGGATGAGGAAGGCGACGGCGAAGGGCAGCAGCGTCTGAGCTCGCTGCGCGTGGACCTCGACGAGGGGGCCGCCGCCGCCGAGCGCCTGCCTCAGTTGCTCGCCGGTCTCCACCGCGAGGGGCACGGCGCCGACGCCGATCAGGCCGATCAGGGCGACCGGGATGCCGAGGGAGCGCCGCCACGCCGGACGGGCCGCGATCGCGACGGCGCCGACGGCGGCGAGCGGGAGCAGTACGACGACCGCGTGGATGATCAGTGGGTGGGCGGGAATCCCGCCGATCAAGACCATTCGGTAGTGAACCACAGGACGTGTGAGCCGCACATCAATGCGCGCCTAAGCTGACGCGGTGACACGAGTAGACGGCAGATCCGACGACGAGCTGCGGCCGGTGAGCATCACGCGTGGATTCCAGAAGCACCCGGCGGGCTCGGTGCTCGTCGAGTTCGGCGACACCAAGGTGCTCTGCGCGGCGAGCGTGACCGAGGGCGTTCCGCGGTGGCGCGCCGGTTCCGGGCTGGGCTGGGTCACCGCCGAGTACGCGATGCTTCCGTCGGCCACGCACACCCGCAGCGACCGCGAATCGATCAAGGGCCGCGTCGGTGGCCGCACGCACGAGATCAGCCGTCTCATCGGCCGCTCGCTGCGCACCTGCATCGACCTGAAGGCGCTCGGTGAGAACACCATCGCGATCGACTGCGATGTCCTGCAGGCCGACGGCGGTACCCGCACCGCGGCGATCACCGGTGCCTACGTCGCGCTGGCCGACGCCGTCACCTGGCTCGGCGCGCACGGCAGGCTCGCCGACCCCAAGCCGCTCTCCTGCCAGGTGGCAGCGGTCAGCGTCGGCGTCGTCGACGGCCGGGTGCGTCTCGACCTGCCCTACTCGGAGGACTCCCGGGCCGAGGTCGACACCAACGTGGTGGCGACCGACACCGGCACCCTGATCGAGGTGCAGGGCACGGGGGAGGGCGCGACGTTCACCCGCCGCACGCTCGACGCGATGCTCGACTCCGCCATGGCCGGGATCCGGCAGCTGTCGAAGATCCAGGCCGCCGCGCTCGCCGAGCCCTACCCGGGCGAGCTGCCGGGGAAGCCGTGACCCGCGGGACGGGGGCAGCGGGCCGGCTGCTGCTGGCGACCCGCAACGCCGGCAAGCTCGTCGAACTGCGCCGGATGCTGGCCGCGGCCGACCTCGGGGGCATCGAGGTGCTCGGGTTGGCCGACGTGCCGGAGTTCCCGGAGGCGCCGGAGACCGGGGCGACTTTCGCCGAGAACGCCGTGGCCAAGGCGCGCGACGCCGCGGCCGCGACCGGGCTGCCCGCGGTGGCCGACGACTCCGGCCTCGCCGTGGATGCGCTCAACGGGATGCCGGGGGTGCTCTCTGCGCGGTGGTCCGGCCGGCACGGCGACGACCGGGGCAACCTCGAACTGCTGCTCGGGCAGATCGGTGACGTGCCCGACGAGCGGCGGGGCGCGGCGTTCGTGTGTGCTGCGGCGCTCGTAGTGCCCGAACCGGCCGGCGACGAGACGGTCGTGCACGGGGAATGGCGTGGCCGGCTCGTGCGCGCCCCTCGTGGCACGAACGGGTTCGGCTACGACCCGATCTTCGTCCCGGAGGGTGAGGAGCGGACCTCTGCCGAGCTCTCGCCCGCGGAGAAGGACGCCGCGTCGCACCGCGGCCGGGCCATGCGGGCGCTGCTGCCGCACCTGGCGACGCTGGCACGCTGAGCGCCGGCGGCACCCTCGTCCCGGCACCGATGGCGCCGCGAGCCGGGGCGGACCGTGTTCGCCGGGCCGCGGCCGGGCCGCCGAAGCCCGCCTACCCGGGCACTACAGCGCCGCCCGGCGCCCTGATCGTCACGAGCGGGACATCAGCTGCATCCGTGCAGCTGATGTCCCATTTCCGCGGATCATGAACGCCGTTGACGGCGGGCGGCTGTCGGGGACGGGGTGTCAGATGTCGGTGTCGAGTTCCTCGGCGAGGACCCGGCGGGCCACACCGAAGGCCGAGTTCGCGGCGGGAACCCCGCAGTAGATGGCGGTCTGCATCAGCACCTCGACGATCTCCTCGCGGGTCAGCCCGTTGCGCAGGGCGGCGCGCAGGTGCAGTTCCAGCTCGGCGAGGTGTCCGTGCGCCACCAGGGCGGTGAGGGTGATCGCGCTACGCATCCGGCGGTCCAGCCCGGGGCGCGTCCAGATCCCGCCCCACGCGTACCTGGTGATCATCTCCTGGAACTCGGCGGTGGTCTCGTCCGCGCGTTCGAGGGCGGCGTCGACATGTGTCGGGCCGCCGCGAGTCCACCCTGCCGGAGGAACTGCTCCAGGTCGTCCTCGGCGACCGGGATCGCCCACCCGGCCTGGAGACGACGAGCCGCGAAGGCCATCCCGGCAAGGTCCTCACCGAGCTG